>NZ_CP163424.1:2802854-3169281 GCF_041429795.1 Algimonas porphyrae
GAAGATGAGGCATGCGGATTTGCCGTTGCCGCGCCCGCTCTGCGCTCCTATTCATCGGTCAAACGATTGTGAGGAGACTTCATGTCTGACGATTTTCCGACCGGTACATTGATGGCCGGCAAGCGCGGCCTGATCATGGGTGTGGCGAACAAGAATTCGATCGCCTGGGCGATTGCGCAGCAACTGGCCGCTCAGGGCGCGGAACTCGCCTTCACCTATCAGGGCGACAAGCTGAAACGCCGGGTCGAACCGCTGGCTGCTTCTGTCGGCTCGGACTTTCTGCTCGATTGCGACGTGACGAATGACGATCAGATGGACGCGACCTTCGCGGCATTGACGGACACATGGGGCCAGATCGACTTTCTGGTCCACGCGATCGCCTTTGCGGGCCGGGATCAGCTGGAAGGTTCCTTCGTCAACTCGACAACGCGGGAGGGCTTCAAGAGCGCGCTCGACATTTCGGCCTACAGCTTTGTCGATGCGGCGCGGCGCGGATCGGCCATCATGAAGGATGGCGGGGCGATGGTGACGCTGACCTATCTGGGCTCGGAACGGGTCGTGCCGAACTATAACGTCATGGGCGTGGCGAAGGCGGCGCTCGAAGCCTCGACACGCTACATCGCGGCGGACCTCGGGCCGCGCGGCATTCGCGTCAATGCGATCAGCGCCGGGCCGATCAAGACTTTGGCGGCGGCGGGCATCGGCTCTGGCCGGCACATGTTCCGCTTCAACAAGGCGGCCAGCGCGCTGCAGGACAATACGGACAGCAAGGGTGTGGCGGGCGCGGCGCTCTATCTGCTGTCGGATCTCGGCCTGTCCTGCACGGGCGAAACCCATCACGTGGATGGCGGCTTCCACGCGATCGGCATGCCACGGGAAGAGCCGCTTCGCGCCTCGCTGGAGGAATAGCCGCAAGACCGGTAATCCCGTCCCCGCAATAGCCGGGTGATGTATAAGCAAGAGCGCGCTTCCTCACTGAGAAAGCGCGCTTTTTTAAGCTTTGGACACGGAGTATGTTTTTTAAAAAATATCTCGATATTGACAAATTGTCGCACCTCATAGCTTTCTCGCTCTCGATACGCTAAAGGTGAATTTCGCCTGCAATTCTGCATGACGAGATCGCCTGAGGTAATTTTTGCCAATGTCTGAGCGTATGCTGCAATTCGTTTCGCGTGACCGCGAAATGCCGGACAAGCGCGATGCGGCCGAACGGCGGGACGACTTCCTTGAAATCTATGGGGAGTTTATCGACGCGAAGGCGCGCGAACAGGCGGCACGCTGTTCGCAATGCGGCGTGCCTTTCTGTCAGAATCACTGTCCGCTACAGAATAATATTCCTGACTGGCTGCGTCTCACGGCGGAAGGGCGCATTCGCGAAGCGTGGGAGATTTCCGACGCAACGAACAATATGCCGGAAATCTGTGGTCGAATCTGTCCGCAGGACCGGCTCTGCGAAGGCAGCTGCGTGATCGAACAGTCCGGACACGGCACGGTCACGATCGGGGCGGTCGAGAAATATCTGACGGATCGCGCCTGGGATGAAGGCTGGATAGAGCCGCTGAAACCGCGCCGGGAACGCGGCGCATCGGTCGGGATCATCGGGGCAGGCCCGGCCGGTCTGGCGGCTGCGGAACAGCTCCGGATCGAAGGCTGGCAGGTCACGGTCTATGACCGGCATGACCGCGCTGGGGGCTTGCTGATCTATGGGATCCCGAACTTCAAGCTCGACAAGGCGATCGTGCAGCGCCGGGTCAAGCGGCTCGAAGAGGGCGGTATTGTCTTCGTGCTGAACTGCAATGTCGGGACAGATATCAGCTTCGACAAGCTGCGCGACAAACATCAGGCGATCCTGATCGCAACGGGCGTCTATCAGGCGCGCGATCTCGATGTGCCGGGCAGCGCCTCGGACGGGGTACGGCCTGCGCTTGATTTCCTGATCGACAGTAATCGCCGCGGTCTGGGCGACCGCGTCGACAGCGAAACAGCGGACGGCAAGGATGTCGTCGTTATCGGCGGCGGCGACACGGCGATGGACTGCGTGCGCACGGCGGTGCGCCAGGGCGCGAATAGCGTGACATGTCTCTATCGTCGCGACCACGCGAACATGCCCGGCTCGCGCCGCGAGACGGCCAATGCGCAGGAAGAAGGCGTGCACTTCGAATGGCTCGCCAGCCCGAAGGCTGTGGTCGATACGGACGGGCAGACAACGGGGCTTCGCGCGGACCGGATGCGTCTGGGTCTGAAAGATCCGTCCGGGCGGCAACGGCCCGAAGCCGTGCCTGGTGGCGAATTCGATGTGAAAGCCGATCTGGTGATCAAGGCGCTCGGCTTTACGCCGGAGCCGATGGACGATCTGTCGGACACGCTGACCGTGACGCGTTGGGGAACGCTGCGCGTCAATCCGGTCACGTTCGAGACGAATTTGCCTGGCGTTTATGCGGCTGGCGACATTGCGCGCGGCGCCAGCCTCGTCGTCTGGGCCATTCGCGAAGGTCGGGACGCAGCAGAACATATGCATGACTATCTGCGCACATGCGAAAGCGCGGATCAGAAAGTGGCGGCGGAATAATGACGAATATGACAGGACAATGCCTGTGCGGCGCAGTGCGCGTAGAAACACATGGGGAAGTGACATCAACGGATGCCTGTCACTGCATGATGTGCCGACGCCAGAATGCAGGCGGCGCATTTCACGGCGCGCATTTTTCCGGCGACGTCGCGTTCAAGGGCGACAGCCTGACATGGTTCGCTTCGTCCGATTGGGGCGAGCGAGGCTTCTGCGGGCGCTGCGGCTCGACTCTGGCCTGGCGGATGAAGGCCAGCCCTGACAATCCAGCCGTGGCGATCGGTCTCTTCGATGACTTCAAGACCCCAATTCAGTCTCACATCTTCGTGGATGAAGGCCCGTCCTACACGATCATTCCCGACAATGCCCCGCACAAAACCGGTGCAGAGGTATTGGCAGAGTTCGAAGCCAGCCAGAAACAGGACGAACAATGACCGACTGGCTCGACGATTACGAAGGCAAGCGTGACGCGCTTATCGCGGCGCATGCTTATGACCCGACGCATGAGAAATCCTCCTGCGGGGTCGGCCTCGTGGCCTCAATCGATGGCAAGCCACGTCGCGATGTGGTGGAGAAGTCCATTCAGGCGCTAAAGAACATCTGGCATCGCGGCGCGGTCGACGCGGATGGAAAAACCGGCGACGGGGCGGGTATCCGGCTCGATATTCCGCAGGATTTCTTCCGCGCGCAGATCGAGGAGACGGGTCACAAGCCGTCCACGGCCAAGATCGCCGTCGGCATGATCTTCCTGCCGCGCATCGACATGACGGCACAGGAAGCCGCCCGGACGATCGTGGAATCGGAACTGATCCGCGAAGGCTTCTACATCTATGGCTGGCGTCAGGTTCCGATCGACATCGACGTAATCGGCGACAAGGCGAAAGCGACCCGCCCTGAAATCGAGCAGGTCATGTTTCGTGATCCGCAGGGCCGCAAGGGCAATGCGCTGGAACGCGAGCTGTTCGTCATCCGTCGCCGGATCGAAAAGCGCGTCATCGCAGAGCAGATACCGAGCTTCTATGTCTGCTCGCTATCCGTGCAGACCATTATCTACAAGGGGATGTTCCTGGCGCAGGACATCGACAAATTCTATCCCGACCTGACGGATGATCGCTTCGTCTCGCGCGCTGCGCTCTATCATCAGCGCTATTCGACCAACACGTTTCCGCAATGGTGGCTAGCGCAACCGTTCCGCATGCTGGCCCATAATGGCGAGATCAATACACTGCGCGCCAACATCAATTTCATGAAGAACCATGAGATCAAGATGGCCAGTTCGACGTTCAGGGAACGCGCCAAGGACGTCAAACCGATCATTCAGAAAGGCAGCTCCGACTCTGCAGCGCTGGATTCGGTCTTCGAACTTCTGGTCCGCGCGGGCCGGACCGCACCGATGGCCAAGACATTGCTGATCCCCGAGGCCTACAGCAAACGCGGCGACCTGATGCCCGAAAGTTGGCGGCATCTCTATGCCTATTGCAATGCCGTGATGGAGCCATGGGACGGGCCTGCCGCGCTGGTCGCCTATGATGGCCGCTGGGTTATGGCCGGGCTGGACCGCAACGGGTTGCGCCCCCTGCGATATTCCATCAGCGCGGACGGCATCCTGGCCGTCGGTTCAGAAACGGGCATGTGTCCGATGGACGAAGCCGAAATCGTGCAGCGCGGTGCGTTGCAGCCGGGTCGTATGATCGCCGTCGATCTTGAGGACCCGCGCTTTTACGACTCGCGGGAAATATTGAACGAGTTGGCCGAGAAACGCCCTTACAAGAAGTGGCTGAAAAAGGTCGTCAATCTGGACGAAGCCCTGTCCGGGCCGGAACCCGACCCCCTGCTCTCGGGCGAAGCGCTGATCCGCCGCCAAGTGTCCTGCGGTCAGACGCTGGAAGATATGGAAGTCATCCTGACGCCCATGGCCGAGGGTGGAAAGGAATCCATCGGTTCCATGGGCGATGACACGCCGCTGGCTGTGCTGTCCGATTTCTACCGTCCGCTATCGCATTTTTTCAGGCAGAATTTCAGCCAGGTCACGAACCCGCCGATCGATCCCTTACGCGAAACCCGTGTAATGGGTCTGAAAACGCGCTTCCGCAATTTGCGCAATATACTCGAAGAATCCGGCAGCCAGACCCGAGAAATGCTGGTGCTGGACAGCCCGGTGATGACCAACGGCATGTATGACCGGTTCGCCCGGATGATGGGAACGAAGATCGCGACGATCGATTGCACCTTCCCTGTCCCCACGGACGACATGGTTCCGGGGCGGCGTCTGGTCGATGCGCTGCGTCGCATCAGAACGGAATCCGAGACCGCCGTCCGGGACGGTGTGGAAAATATCGTCCTGACCGACGAGGCCGTCTCCGAAGACCGCGTGGCGGTGCCATCCATTCTGGCAACAGCCGCTGTGCAACAGCATCTCAAGGCGAAGGGGCTGCGCTCGTCCTGCTCGATCATCGTACGCTCTGCCGAATGTCTCGATACGCATTATTTCGCCGTCCTGATCGGCACTGGCGCAACGGCTGTGAATGCCTATATGGCGCAAGCCTCCGTACAGGATCGGGTCCGGCGCGGTTTGATCGACCTGTCGGATGATCAGGCGGTCGCACGCTATAAGGCGGCAATCGAAGGGGGCTTGCTGAAGATCATTTCCAAAATGGGCATCAGCGTCATCAGCTCCTACCGAGGCGGGTTGAACTTCGAAGCGCTGGGCCTATCCCGCGCTCTCGTTGGCGAGTTTTTCCCCGGCATGACGTCCCGCATCTCCGGGATCGGGCTGGCCGGGATTGAGAGCAAATTGCTGGCCATACATGACATGGCTTACGAAGCTTCCGTCGTCCGGCTGCCCGTGGGCGGGCTCTACAAGGTCCGGGCCAAGGGCGAACGTCATGCCTATACAGCCGACATGATCCATATGCTGCAGGAGGCTGTGGGTCGCGAGGATTACGAGCTTTACCGCAGCTACGCCAAAGTCGTGAATGGGGGCGGCGCGATCCAGGTCAGGGACCTGCTGGACATCAAGCCGCTGCGTGAACCGATTGCCCTGTCTCGTGTGCAGTCCGTCAACGAAATCCGTCGCCGTTTCTGCACGCCGGGCATGAGCTTGGGCGCTTTGTCGCCCGAAGCGCACGGGACGCTGAATGTCGCCATGAACCGGATCGGGGCCAAGTCCGTCTCCGGCGAAGGCGGCGAGGATCGCGCGCGCTATCGCCCGCTGCCCAATGGCGATAATCCCAACAGTGCGGTCAAGCAGATCGCATCGGGCCGATTCGGCGTCACGGCGGAATATCTGAACGAATGCCGAGAGATCGAGATCAAGGTGGCCCAAGGCGCAAAGCCCGGCGAAGGTGGGCAACTGCCCGGCTTCAAGGTCACAGACATGATCGCCAAATTCCGCAACGCCACGCCCGGCGTGACGCTGATCAGCCCGCCGCCGCATCACGACATCTACTCGATCGAGGATCTGGCGCAGCTGATCTACGACCTCAAGCAGATCAATCCAACGGCACGCGTCTGCGTCAAGCTGGTCGCCTCGTCCGGTGTCGGCACGATTGCGGCCGGCGTCGCCAAGGCCAAAGCGGATACGATCCTGATTGCCGGCCATAATGGCGGAACGGGCGCGTCGCCCAACACATCGCTGAAGTATGCCGGGATCCCGTGGGAGCTCGGCCTGTCGGAAGCGCATCAGGTGCTGATGCTCAACAATCTTCGCTCCGCCGTCACGCTGCGAACCGACGGCGGGCTGAAGACGGGGCGCGATATTGTCATCGCCGCCATGCTGGGGGCTGAAGAATATGGGATCGGGACGCTAAGCCTCGTCGCCATGGGCTGCATCATGGTGCGCCAGTGCCATTCCAATACATGCCCGGTCGGCGTCTGCGTGCAGGACCCGGCCTTGCGCGAACGGTTCACGGGAACGCCAGAGAAAGTCATTAATTTGATGACCTTCATTGCTGAAGATGTTCGCGAAATTCTTGCCTCGCTAGGGGTCGAGCGGCTGGAAGACATTATCGGGCGGACCGACCTTCTAGCGCAGGTCAGCCGCGGGTCCGAAAATCTCGATGACCTCGACCTCAATCCGATCCTGACAAAGGTCAGCAACGATCCGGTCAAGGATAATCGCAAAGTCCGCACGCCGGTGCCGGACACGCTTGATATCCAGATCGTGCAGGACGCCGCCCAACTCTTCGAACGACGCGAGAAAACTCATCTGACCTATGCCGTCCGGAATACGCACCGGGCCGTGGGGACCCGCACGTCGCATCACATCTTCAAGGCTTTTGGCGCGGAGGGCGTGCCGGATGGACATCTGACCGTGCGCCTGCGCGGCAGTGCCGGACAAAGCCTCGGGGCTTTTGGCATCAGGGGGCTACGCCTTGTCGTGGACGGCGATGCCAACGATTATGTTGGCAAAGGTCTGTCAGGAGCGGAGATCATTGTCGCACCACAGGGCCGCACCCCGATCGAACCACATCTCAGCGCCATTATCGGTAATACCTGCCTTTACGGGGCAACGTCCGGATCGCTAATGGCGGCAGGCCGTGCCGGGGAACGCTTCGCCGTGCGCAATAGCGGCGCGGTCGCCGTGGTCGAAGGTCTCGGCACGAATGGCTGCGAGTATATGACGGGCGGCACTATCGTCATTCTCGGCAGTGTCGGGGACAATTTCGGGGCCGGCATGACGGGCGGCATGGCTTATGTTTTTGACGAGTCGGATGAGTTCGAACGCGCGGTCAATCCCGATAGCGTCATCTGGCAGCGCCTGTCATCGGAACATTACGAAGCGGAGTTGAAAGATCTCGTCCGGCGTCATGCCGAAACCACCGGCTCGGACTTTTCCCGCGCCCTGTTAACCGAATGGGACCATAAGCGCGGCAAATTCTGGCAAATCGTCCCGAAGGAAATGATCGGACGCCTCGACATCCCCATCAGCGAAGCGGCGGAGTAGGCGCTTAGTCGAGGAAAATAGCGAGGGCGATCATGATCAGGATCGCCCAGATGACGAACTTGCCGACATTACTGCCGCGTGATTTGCGCTTGGATTTCCAGCCCTTGTTTTCGGCCCACTCGGAATGATCGCGCTCGCGTTGCGTCTTGCGGGAACGGCGCACCGCATCAGGCTCAGTCTCACGCACTGCGCGCTCCAGCGCGTCCAGACGTTCGCGATCGCCTTTGGTCAGAGCTTTTCGCCGCTCTGCCCGGTCCGGGACGGAAGCAGGCGGGATATAGTCCGCCAGGGTCACAGGTTTGTCGTCGTCTTTGTCTTTTTGGCTCACAGAGGTCTCCCTGACGATCAGATAGCGATTGATCGCTGACGCTGCAATCAGTCCCGTTCGACCGATCATCTGAATCGTCAAAAGCGACTGCGATACGTCACTACCTATGGTCAGGAAATCGTGGTTTGCGTCCTCACGGATCAGTCACAATTTGCCACTGACCGTTGACATAACCGACCCAGGTTTCCGTGGCCGTGTACATTTTGATGTCCATGAGACCGTCCCCGTTCCGATCCTCCAAATGAAGGTCGTGAATCAACTGCTGATTGCCCGTACTCAGACAATCTGAATGCAGGCTATGATCGGATGTGGGCCGCATATTACTGGGAATCATCCCTTGCGATACGAAGCCACCATTTTCATGTGTGTAGACATGAATAGGGTTGGTCGTAGCCCCCGTGAAGTTGAATGGCGATCCAGCTGGAACATGTTCGACGATATAAGCCATTTCATTTCCGGGCAGAATCTTGTCGGACATGCCCCATATGTAGGCCCCCGTCCCCCCTGTGACGCCCGTGCCTGTATCAAGATCGAGGGCTTGGAAGCCCCATGTTCCCGGCTGATCTCGTTGCTCTTCGGCACATTCGTCGAAGGCGTTTGGGTGAGTTTCAGAATTGGCTAGCGCAGCATCACAATTGTCAGGGATGGCGTCATTCGGGTCAGCCTGAAGCGTGAAATAGTTGAACATGACGACGTCCGTGCCTTCGACATTTGACAGGCCGTCCGCAGGATAGTGGACGCACCCATCCATCAGGTCACCCTGCCAGTGCTGGACAGGTCCTTTGATAGGAGTGCCATTTCCGTCAACGCCGATTGGCTCAACCCGAATTGTCGTCGTGTAAAAACTGCGGAAATTTGACCATAGCAGGCTGTTTTGAAGCGTCCCACAACAGGAGTCCCGATACGCCCGCGAGGCAGGCGATCGGAGCGGAGTTGGCGGAGCGGGACGGCTCGAGATGAGGCTAGCTGGGGTCAGGCCAGACCGCCAGTGGGATTCAGCCACACGGATATGTGCGACTGAGCGGGCTGGGCTCAGCAAAAGGGTCACAGTCCTTCGAAAGTGACATGGGGCGCGGGTTCCGATCCATTGAAGGATACGGAAGGAGACACACCTATTTACAACGGATCGGAACCCACGCGCCTGATCGAGCACACCCGGTCGTCAGCGCCGTGGCCCCAAGGGGCCGCCATGGCCTCACCCCGGAGCGGGATAGATAGACGCCGCGGCTTTCGACCGCAGCTCTGTCATCCCAGTGTTGACGGGAGAGCGCACGGAAGCGGGAGTGTCAGGCCCCGCCATTCCTCCGCTCGTATCTCGCCCCCGCCTCACCATCGATCGCTTCGCCGGGTGGAGCCATGTGTGCTGCGTAACCTCACACACCGCCCCGCCCAACCAGACCTCGCCACGACCAGAGCAACGCACTCTCCCATGCCCGTGACGAGTGGAAGCAGTATAGGGTGGCGGTTTTAGGCGGGGATTGAGTTTGTGCGGGGCGGGGATTGTTTTCAGCACGTTCGATATGTGAAAAAATGAGAATTACACACCTCATTCTTCAGGGTTTTTGCAGGAGGACAGTTCGTTTTCCACAAAAGAGTCATATCTCAGATAAGGAGACCCGCTATCATGAATAACCAAAGTATAGTTTTGCGTCATCTCGTTTTCGAAAGGCCAAGGCGAAAAGGAGAAAGATAAAGACAAATCTCCCCAGCTTTCAGTTCCAATATTAGCAACAAGTTCTTCGCAATTACGTATCGTGAAATTATCTGAGCTCTCCCACAAATACCGTTCAGAAGTTGAAAGCTGAACAAATTCCTCGCAGGCTGTAAATTCCAGCTTTCTAATTTCCTCTAAAGGATCATAAACGCATACTTTCATGTGGTTCTTATAGCTGCATGCCGGAAGGAAGGCGGTAACAAGAATTAGCCAAACTGTAGCCCTAGCTTCATAAATATTTGGAAAATATACATTAACCTTACCAGTTGATTCTTCCATTACACCTCGTTCCAGTGATTGTGTCCTTATTTATTCCCCACCAAGAACCCCCGTCCTCTGATCCATGACTGCCTTCATCTGTATCGTCATTTGCATTCTGATCATTATTGTATAAATTATCCCGCGTCTCTCCGTCCTGTACTATAGTCTTGAGTTCACTGTCGTCTAGCTTCCTTCTATTCGCAGCGGCGACAATAGAGTTGAAATTATTCTGCACATCCATACCCGTGTCTAACAATGTACCCTCATAACCACTTAGTCCGATTTTTGCGAGGAGTCCGTTTGCAGAATCGATGGCTTCCTTGCCTGACAATATAACAAACGCACCTGCAGCCCCAGTATATAACTCATTGCTCATTCTATACGCTGCTTCCGAATGCCGCCGGGCGTCATTTATGTCGCCACCTACGGCTCCGCGAACCGTATGATTTTTTGTGGCGTCACGTTGGATTGTTAAAGCGGTTTGAATGTCATGTTCAAGAACATGCTTTGTAAAATGAAGTCATGCCAAACTCGAATTTCCATCCGGGTCCACCATATTCATTGGGTCGCCCAGCGTGTAGCTATACCGTCCTACCATCCCGGTCCGGCGGTCCGTCATGAACCCTACCGGATCCACACTGGTAAACCGTGAGCTGACTGGATCGTAATAGCGGGCCTGCATGTAGGTCAGGCCGGTCTCGCAGTCATTGGCGTGGGTGGTGAAGCCCGTGACGCCGCAGTTCGAACCCTGCCCGAAGGCCGGATCGAAGCCTTTCACACGTCTTAACCTGCGGAACTATACGTGTAAATCAATGGCATGGAGTCTATAAACCCGACGCCTATCAATCTATCCGGCATAGTGGCTATTCACTTAATTTCTCAACGTGAAATTCGTGTTGCGGATTCAATGTTTTGGCAAGACGTTATTCCATCAAGAAAATATGCCGTATGATTTAACTTATAATCCCCATTACCGTCTACATCGAAGCTGTAAAAATCAGTGTTCTTATCCTCGAAAGGCCAAGACGAGTGGTAATATTCATATCGAAAATTTTTGCCTGTTGCAATCTTTATGTCGAAACTCAATTTGTCACAATTTCCAACGTTTATAGGGTATTCGTTCTCCCAAACGAGTGGCGAGATACTTGATAGAGAATATTCATTGCTGCAGTCACTAAACACGACTTCAGATATCTGCTCGATATCGTCAAAAACGCAAACTTTAGCATAATTATTGTAAGTGCACGCGGAAATACCCGATGCAGCCATGATCATTGTGAGTATATAAGTGGTACGGATCATTTGGATTGGAACTTCTTGATGCCAGGCACCTGCATCGCCCAGTTTTTATTTTTAATTAAAGTTGCGAAAGAATATATTACTTTTTTTGAAAGATACATAAAATGCTAATATCAACACAACTGCAGTTACCACAACCGCAATAGCTCTCATTTGATCTTCAAACAGCAGAAAGGGAAAGAGGAACACAATGGATGCCCCCAACAGAACACCTATAATAGATTTAGACCCATTGTCCTTGTCAAAGCTACGCTGCTTTCTTTTTGGTATTCCAGCCACAGCTTCCGTCTTCTCCCAATGTACAAATTTTTTGACGTTGCCTTAGCCTCGTCGCAGCATTATTATAAGTTACTGTAACATCGCCGCCTTCAGCATTGAAATCTACATTACGCACCTTTATTTGTATCCGAGTTTTCAGTCTCATTCCAATTCAAGAATTTGACTTAATGTTAAACTCCAAGGTGGGCGCACCTCCAGAACCTCGTCCGGTTGTCTCATGCATATGTACGCTATACCGATTGTATCACCTACTTCTTACGCCGTTCAATCACTTAAACATCAATCTAGAGCCGATTTTTATTGTAATTAAGGTCAATATCGACAATAATACTGGTGTTATTGATCCGGTTCTTGCAAACCAGACCAAAAACACGCCACCAAATATAAGCCAAGTCCAGATTTCGAAAATAGTTTTATTTTTCATATTCATATCAATTTGCAAATTAGGTTCGAATTAACGCCCTATATCATCTTGATGCGGCAGCAGCTTCTAGCATGAACTCGTGCCGTCCCCTGATGATTTACATGTAACTTTTTGTTTGAGACGGGAGCCAGTTCTAGTGAATGAGAATGTTTGGGTAGAGCTATCAACCTGAGTGACCTCAATGTCTTTTCCTAAATATCTTGATGCCAAATTTGATGCATTTGAAGATGATACTTCGCCTCCAATCAACATATCAATCGTATTAGCAAAATCTTTTGTACTGAATAAATTTCGTGTGTTCACCTCACCTCCAGTCAGTCCAGCGGCATAACCTAAACCTACAGCGATATCCCCTGAATTATTGAACTCTGTAGATGAATTTGGCTCGGATAGAGTAATTCCTATTGCAGGTGTGTCACCTACTAACTGTGAACCCCTACCATAAAAATCTTCGTTTCCTCCCCTGAAGTATCCAAGATCGACACCTACGCCACCTCCAAAGCCTCCTTGTCGCCCAGTCGTTGAGTAAATACTTATATCTGGAAGAAATCCGGTTCTTCTCTCTGGCGAAAAATCGACGGCCACTCCTAAGTTGACCGTGTACCCTATGCCTGCGACGAAATAACCACCTACTGAGATATGAACTTTATCTGTTCCGTATGGGTCTAGAAAGCTAATTGGGTCATTCTCAACATAGCCATATCTGTTAATCATCCCCGTATTTCCAGTATTTGTAAACGTCACAGGATCCACACTGGTAAAGCGTGAGCTGACGGGATCGTAGTAGCGGGCCTGCATGTAGGTCAGGCCGGTCTCGCAGTCATTGGCATGGGTGGTGAAGCCCGTGACGCCGCAGTTCGAGCCCTGTCCGAAGGCCGGATCGAAGCCTGTATTGCCCGTGCCGTGCCAGCTGGTCGTGGGCTGCATGCCGTAAGGGGTCTGGAACTGCTGGAACACGTCCGCGCCGACCGTTTCCGTCCCGCCCATGCCATGCGTCCCGCGGATCGGCGTGCCGAGATGGTCCGTATGGAAGTAGGTCAGCTTCGTGCCCGTCCACTTGCCCAGCGCCTGACCGGATTCCAGATAGAGCCGCTCTACCCCTTCGCCGTCCGCTTCCTTGTGGGACAGCATCAGCCGCCCGGCAAAGTCATAGACATAGAAGCTGTTGCGCCCGTTCATCGTCATCTGAACGCGCTTGCCTTCGCCGTTATATTCGAAGGTGCCGTTGACAGGAGACCCGTCCGGAACCTGACCGGACATGGCGATCATCTGATCCGACAGGTCGTAGGTCATCGTCTTCGTCCGGTTGATGCCGCCGAAGAAATCCACAAAGGTGGATGTGGTCAGGTTGCCGCGATCATCATGGGTGAGCGCGCGCGTCCCTGTGCCGCCATGGGTTGGCATGAGACTGTCGATCGATGTGCTCAGATGATTTTTCGCTGGATCATAGTTCAGATTGACAGACCGCGGCGAGCCCCCCGTGGTGAGCGATTTACTCAGTAGATTGCCGAGCCCGTCATAGGTGAACAGGCCAGACCCCCACCAGCCATTGGCGTGGGTCATCTGCCCCAACCCGTCATATTGAAGGCCGGTGGTCGTATGCGACTTCCAGCCTGCGCCGATGCCGGGCGTCGAGGCATCCAGAATCGCGGTAATCTGGCTGTTGGAATTGTAGCTGTAATCGAGGTCCAGCGCCGTCAGCAAGCCGCCGACAGAGCGGATGCAATGGCGTGTACTCCACTAGCAGCCCCCGTGCGGCGGATGGCCCAGCGCGTCATACTTCTATAACCCTGATTTAGAAAATATGCTTAGTAGAATTATTGAATTGGAAGCAGAGGACTAGCTAAGTCTTAGAAGATGATCGTACGCTTCACCTGGGTCGAAGTCTGAGCGTTGAGCGCCTGGCCCAAAGTAGGCTAAGGATCCGATTATATTTCCACATAGTATCAATATATTAATACGGTCAATGATCGGTAAGCTTATTCCATAAAGGCTGGATCCGTTTGATTCGGAGCAACTTACAGCCTGGATAACATCTTCGGATAGCCGTAAACTTTTCGGAAGCGATATCTCATTCTTTAATTTCTGTGTATTATTCGCATTAATGCATATTCGCCATCCTTCTTCGTCACCTTCGCAATATGGCGCACTCTGAATAATTATCCGCTTATCGGCCTCGAAGCCTAAGACAATCGAATCCAGTTTTCCGTGATTCAACCTGCGAAAACTTAGCTGGAATTCCACATCTCTAATTTTTTGTAGTTCTTTTAAAATTTCGCTGGGCTGAGTAATCACTAAAAATCCTCTTTTATTCCGGGTAATGTAATGTTTCTTTTGGCTTGGTAGCTGTTGCTGGTATATCTATTCTCTTACCTTCACCTCCTTCTCTGGTTCCGGGACGTATTACTACGCCATTATCTCCAATCCTCGTGCCTTCGGGATATGTGCTATCTTCGGGTGCAGGTTCACTATTGCCTCCAGTAAGTGTTTCGAAATCCTCGTCTGCGTCGCCTGTACCACCGTTTTCTGGAGCAAGCGGACCGCTGTTTACACGTCCTTTGTTCCCAGGATTTTGATCTGTTCCTACAAGGTCTTCTGGTGCGGGTGGATTATCACCTTCTTGACCGGTCGGTTCGGTGTTATCGTTTGATAGTATTTCATAAGCGACGACACTGCCGACAACTACAACCTCAATTATAGTCTTAGCGACTGCGGCACATCCTGCCGTTATTGGTGGGACTGCGCATGCAGCCACTGCAGCATTCCCATCAGGATCTAATAAGTTAATCGGATCATTGAGCGTGTACCCATACCGGTTCACCATCCCGGTCCGGCCGTCTGTCATAAAGTCCATTGGATCTACACTGGTAAAGCGTGAGCTGACGGGATCGTAGTAGCGGGCCTGCATGTAGGTCAGGCCGGTCTCGCAGTCATTGGCGTGGGTGGTGAAGCCCGTGACGCCGCAGTTCGAACCCTGCCCGAAGGCCGGATCGAAGCCTGTATTGCCCGTGCCGTGCCAGCTGGTCGTAGGCTGCATACCGTAAGGGGTCTGGAACTGCTGGAACACGTCCGCGCCGGCCGTTTCCGTCCCGCCCATGCCATGCGTCCCCCGGATCGGCGTGCCGAGATGGTCCGTGTGGAAGTAGGTCAGCTTCCTGCCCGTCCACTTGCCCAGCGCCTGACCGGATTCCAGGTAGAGCCGCTCTACCCCTTCGCCGTCCGCTTCCTTGTGGGACAGCATCAGCCGCCCGGCAAAGTCATAGACATAGAAGCTGTTGCGCCCGTTCATCGTCATCTGAACGCGCTTGCCTTCGCCGTTATATTCGAAGGTGCCGTTGACGGGAGACCCGTCCGGAACCTGACCGGACATGGCGATCATCTGATCCGACAGGTCGTAGGTCATCGTCTTCGTCCGGTTGATGCCGCCGAAGAAATCCACAAAGGTGGATGTGGTCAGGTTGCCGCGATCATCATGGGTGAGCGCGCGCGTCCCTGTGCCGCCATGGGTTGGCATGAGACTGTCGATCGATGTGCTCAGATGATTTTTCGCTGGATCATAGTTCAGATTGACAGACCGCGGCGAGCCCCCCGTGGTGAGCGATTTACTCAGTAGATTGCCGAGCCCGTCATAGGTGAACAGGCCAGACCCCCACCAGCCATTGGCGTGGGTCATCTGCCCCAACCCGTTATATTGAAGGCCGGTGGTCGTATGCGACTTCCAGCCTGCGCCGATGCCGGGCGTCGAGGCATCCAGAATCGCGGTAATCTGGCTGTTGGAATTGTAGCTGTAATCGAGGTCCAGCGCCGTCAGCAAGCCGCCGACAGAGCGGATGCGGTCTGTGCGCTGCAATGGATCGACCGTCCGCGTGTAGGACTGGCTATTGCCCATGAGGTAGCCGGCAAGACTGCTGTCCGGATGGTAGGTGATATTGTTGGCATAGTAATAGCTGCCCTGACGCATATGTTGCTGATGGCCAAAACTGTCATTCGTCCACTCATAGAGATTGTTGGACGAGTAGCGTCGGGATTTCATGAAGACGTTCGCATCATAGCTATATTGATGCATGAAGGCGACATGAGCGCCGTCGATCTGCTGCGTCTCGGACAACACATTGTTGAGCTCGTCATAGATGCGGTGGAGCTCATTGACGACGGAGGCGGTCGGCATCGTCCCCGTACCTGCATTGATGAAGCCGCGGCGGGTCTGCTGCAGATTGCCGTTCCAGTCGTAGAAGTTCTCAATGTCGAGCGTCGCAGAATCCGCAAAATCGGTGGCTTCGACCCAGCCCATCGGGCTGTACTCGGTCTCGATCCGGAAATGGCTTTTTCCGCTATCGGTCAGATTGGAGGCGCAGTCCGTGTTGCCAGCGGCATCAAACCCCGTTCCAGTAAATCCTTGTCCTTTTGCATGTGAGGTCAATCTGTCTGCGGCGTCATAGCTGAAGCGTGTTTCGCCATGTTCCGGGACGAAATGGCGACACAGCCGCATCCGATCATCATGGCGCATATATTGCGTCACGCTTCGTGATTGGGTGCTGATCAGATCGTTTTGAGTCAGCTGGATCAGATTGCCGAACATATCGTAACTCAGCAGCGTTTCCCGACCGGGTTCGTCAATCCGCAGTGGGGCACCCTTGCCCGGACCGTTGAACCCATCCTTAAAGGTTGTCGTGACATGACCGGAGGGGTTCGTGGCGGTCGTCCTGTTCAGACTGGAATAGGCCAGTGTCGAAACTACGGCACTGTCCATGCTGTCTTCGGTGCGAATCAGGCGCTTGAGCAGATCATATTCGCTGATGACTCCATTGGTCTGCGCCGCAATGGCGCTCACAGACGGGCGCGACTGGAACACAGTATTTCCAGCGAGGTCATAGCGTGTTTCGGCAAACGCCTCCCACAGCCCTCCCGGAGCACTCGACGCATCGGTCGCCCTGCGGTGCGTCGTCATGGGACGGAACAAGCCATCATAATCGACCGTCGTCGTCCCTGCGCCCCGTATGACGGTCTGGCGCATGGCGACCGAACTGGATGGATTGAAACTATAGCTCAGATTGGCTGTGTTAAAGAATGACCCCGGCGGGTTGACGGAGTCGAGCCACCCCATCGCATTATAGCCATAGGCCGTCTGATGGCCATTGGCGTCAGTGGTGGTGAGCTCCCAGCCATTATCATTAACCGTCCGATAGAGCGTCCGACCATCCCAACGGGTGATGGTTTGTGGTTTGCCGCGATGCCAGTTGCTGAAGCTGGCCGTATGTCCGAGCGCATTGGTGACGGTGTGCAGGGCACCCTTGAACAACGCGCCAGTGTGATAGGTGTACGAACCGCGTAATATGCCGAACTTGGAATATGTCGCGACCCGGCCATTGGCGTCGTAGGTCAGCGATTCCCACGGCTTGCCTTGGAAGGTGGTGGTCTTGGGAAGACCGAGAATCCACTTCGTCGAGTTATGCTCGTAGGTATGATTGATCGTGCGAGTCCCGCTGAAGCTGGATGTCGATATGCTCGTAATGGGACGCCCCCAACTATAGGTCGAGCTCGACGTGTTCACGTCATATTGTTGCGTTGACGTATAGCTGTCACCATCCTGAGAGATGACCGTACTGCTCGTGTGGGTCGGGTAGAACGTGGAGTCAGGGGTCGATCCTGTTCCATGAGTTGGAAAGCCGAATGACGTTGGCTGCTTGACGTAACTGTAGGTCTCATTCCTGAGGACCGTTGCGCCATCTTTTGTGACTTTTGTGGCCAACTTTCCGCCAAGCGGCTCAGCCGTCCAGTAATGCCGATAGACGATCACCCGGCCCGATGGCTCGGTGACAGACGAGGTGTTCGTCCGGTCTGATGATGAGGACCCAGGCGCACCGTTATCTTCTTCGTAAGAGAAGTTCCATTCATGCTGGGGCAAGCCCGGGCCGTTCAACCGCTTGCGAACAAGGGACATAATGCCGGCCCGCTCTAGAACTTGTGGCGGCTGACCATTTCCCGGTGTGATTTCATTGAACCCTGGGCAACCCAGAGAAATATCTTCCTGAAGATTGAATCCGATCCGCTGACGGGTATCGATAAGCCGGAATGTTCCGGTCACACCATAAGGATGCGTCACGGTAAGGTTCTGCGTCAGCTGGCGGCATGTATAGTTCGGACCGGGATCGACTGACATACCGCCAAGGTCATAGGACCAGCTTCGTCCGTCCGGCTGGATGACAGTAACCAGCGAATTGGGAATCGGTCCCGGTGTCGCAGGATATTCCGACAATGACTTCTGCTGATAGGCATAGCTCCATGTCCGTGCATAGGCCGTTCCGGGGTTGACCGTCGCGGATTGGATAATTTTGGACGAGCCGGAATAATTTAAATTGATCCGTCTGCCATCACTGGCACGGATAGCTGTCAGGCGGTTTAAGGTGTCATAGTCATAATTCACCGTGTTGCCGTTCACATCGGTGACTTGCGTCGCAGCCAGGATGTTTCTTGTCCGAGCCATTTCGACAGTGCCGCTGCTTCGCGACCCAAGATAGTCGGCTTCAACCGTATAGAAGCGATCAAAACGATATTGTGTGCCGTCCGGACTATGTCCGATGAACCCTTGACCGTTATTGGCGCTGCCGCAAGTCAAACGCCAACCATCAACCGTCGTCATTTCTGTGCCCGCAGGAAATGGCGATGCACTTCCCGGCGTGTACTGCAAGACATCCTTTGACCCCTCGCCCGGAATATCCATTTTCAGGCCAGCCGTATACTGATGGCGATACCATACTGATCCGTTGATGGACTCAGGTGGGAACGATTGATCAAACGTATTTATGCAGCGATTGCCTATCCAATCCGAGCCTGTCTTCTTCAGTACATGCATGCGCGGGACATCGATCTGCCAGTCACCAAACTCGACTGAGACATTGCGCTTGTAATGCCGTCCATTTGAGATTTTACGGGTAATCGCAACGGGCAACTTAAAGTTACCCGGCAGACTGACATCAGTTGTTTTGAACTGCAGTGAGCCTGTATGAGGATCGACGGTATCCCCCAGTAAATCTGTACCGTACACTTGGAGGCGATATTCAGCGCCAGTCCGCTTCTCATGCTCGATAATGGGGAGGTCTGGCTGACTGCTAGGCTGAGCAGCAGCAATACTGGCTGTCAAACACCCTCCAATGACGAGACTGACCAGTTTAGAATAATTTGAACGCATGGGTTGATGCCTAACGCACTACAACCCGTAACAAGATGAAGCTTTTATGAAATCTATGGTTTAGTTGATCGAGGACAGCTAAGGTCGACGCAAAATCTCAATCATGAGGCATGCTCGCAAATGGGCCCAATCTGGGCACAGTTGGAGGCTGAATCTCGCGATTTACAGCGATATGAAGCGAATTTGCGGCCATTCAGCGCCGAAAACCTTGCAAACCTCAGTGTGGCCAACAGTCTGATAGGAAGAGGTTTTTGAAGGTTTGAGGTGAGTGTCCGTGGTGGGCGATACTGGGATTGAACCAGTGACCCCTACAATGTCAATGTAGTGCTCTCCCGCTGAGCTAATCGCCCCACGCACGGATGCTTCTCGAAGGTCGAAGCCGTTCGGAGAGGCGCGCTATAGTCGGGTCATTTGCGCCTGACAAGCGCTTCCTTCAGCCTGTACAGCCTTGCTTGCCCGGTTGCCTTGCGAAAGCTATGCGACGCCTCATGCAATCGGCCCGCATAGCCTGTCTGACAGCCCTGCTTTTCACGATTGTGGGGCCGGTCCCCATTCTTGCGGCCAACCCGCTGAGCGCGGCGGAACGGCAAGTCTGTCGAGACCTGTCGCACTGCCTGTCTATTCTGGACGATCATCCGCATGACAGTTTCGATTACGCGGTTCTGGCCGAGGAATTTGCCCGCTTCGGTGCCAAGGGCAGAGACCGGTTGATTCGCCGGGTCGGCAAGGGCGCGAAGGCGGATGAGCGCGTGGCCGGACACGCGGCGGACCTGCTCGCTATGAGCATGGATAGTTCTGCCCTACCCTTGCTCCGAGCGCTTGCCGCGCGCGAAACGGGCGCGGTCAGGGACCTGGCGATACGGACCCATGACGCCTTGTCGGCACGCCTACACCCTAATCCGGATAGTGCGTCAGATCTTCCAGTTGCCAAGCCGTCGGCAGACCTGGCTTCGGCGTGCCAGCCTGCAAGTCAGGCTGGTTTCGCCGCCAATAAGAAAGGCATGCCCTATTTCGAGATGAACGTGGCGGCACCGGACGCATCCGGCGCATATCGCCCGAGCGCTGCGTTTCAGATCGACCGCCCCCTGAGCACGCGCGCCAACCTGCGCGCAGCCGTGTCGGTTGCGGGTGGTTGGTACGCGGCCTATCCAGACAGTCTAGTTCACTATGACAGCCGGACCGGAGCGCCGATTGTCCGCTTTTCCGGCTGCATACTGACGGTGCAGAGACGCAGCGATGACCTGAATATCCGTCATGTCTGGGCGATTGCCGCCGATGACGACATGACAATCCGCGTCATGGAGGTCGGGCCGGACAGTCTTCGCGACGTGGCGCGTCTGGCGCGCGGCATAAACGGTCTAACGCGGCAGGCGGATGGCCGTCTTTGCCTGCGCGACGATAAGGGAACAGTCCTCGCGCTGCATCCAGACGGTTCGGTCGACGCGGATTGTCAGGCGGAGGCCATGCGGTGAGCGACTATTCCGAAGATGCCGTCCTATCGGCGCTCAGCGGCGTCAAGGATGCCCTCTCTGAGCGGGACCTCGTCTCAGCGGGCCGCTTGTCCGATCTCAGCTTCGATGATGGCCGTTTGCGTATCATTCTGGGCCTGCCGCCCGAGACGACGCAGGATCAGGGCTTACAGCTCCGGAATGCTGCGGAAGCGGCGCTGACCGACCTGCCCGGCATTACGCAGCTTGCCGTGTTGCTGACGACGCATAAAGCGGCACCCGCCCTGAAGACTACCGCGCCGAAGCGCCCGGACCGCAATCCCCATCCGAACAAGCGCCCCGAAGGCTACCAAGGGGACGCACAGGTCGCGAAAACCCTGGCTGTCAGCTCCGCCAAGGGCGGCGTCGGCAAATCGACTGTGACGGCGGGCCTGGCCCGCGCACTGGCAGCCGCCGGTCTGCGCATCGGCGTACTTGATGCGGATATACACGGGCCCAGCATACCGAGCCTGTTTGGCCTGTCCGGCCGGCTGGACAGCCGAATGGTTCAAAACCGCCGCCTGATCGGTCCGGCAGAGGTGGATGGCGTGAAGATCGTGTCGATCGGACTTCTGACAGGTAGCGAGGATCCGGTGGTCTGGCGGGGGCCGATGGTTCAAGGCGCGATTGCGCGCATGCTGTGGGACACGGATTGGGGCGCGCTGGACTTGCTGCTGATCGACATGCCGCCCGGCACGGGCGATCCGCAACTGGGGCTGGCGCAGGATATTCAGCCTGACGGGGCCGTGATCGTGACGACACCGCAGGATCTGGCGCTTATGGATGCACGCAAGGGGGTCGGCATGTTCGAAAAGGTCGACATTCCCGTATCGGGATGGATCGAGAACATGGCCAGTTTCACCTGCCCGGATTGCGGGTCGGAACATCGCCTGTTCGGCGAAGGCGTGTTGGAGCTGCCCGCGGAACGGGCCATACCGAAGCTCGGCAGTCTTCCATTATCGCTGGAAATGCGTGACGCCCGCACAGGCTATGACGCGCTAGCCCAGGCCCTGCTTGGCCGTCTTTCCTGAACGCAGAGCCCACTTCGCATAGAGCCAGAAGATTCGAGGCCCCTCGACCAGATAGCGTTTCCACAGACGGCGCGGTTCCGATGCCAGGCGGTGCAGCCATTCCAGTCGCGCTTCCTGCATCCAGACCGGTGCCCGTTTGACACGACCGCCGATGAAGTCGAGCGACGCGCCGACGCACAGGCCGAAGCCGACGCAATCGCCCCTGTCCAGACAGGCTTTGGCAATCATTTCCTGCTGCGGGCTGCCGACGCAGATGAAGATATAGCGCGCCGGATTGTCGGCGACGAACTGTGCGCATTTCGCCACTTCGTCCGGCTTGTGCCGCAGACCCATTGGCGGCTCATAGTGATTGACCTGGGTCAGCCCGTAACGGGCCTTGACGATATTGACGATCTCGCGATCCGCTCCGATCACAGTAATCGGATCGTTCGCCGTGATGACATTGTCGAATAATTGCTGGCTGAGTGACGATCCCGGCACCGCCGAAAGTGGTAATCCCGATAGATGGGCGAGCGCTTCGAGAATGCGCGAATCGCAAACGGAGAGCCAGGCCGCCTCATAGAGTGGGCGATAGATGTCCGGTTCCTGATTAAGACGGACCAGATGGTCGACATTGGGTGTCGCAATGTAGCGAAAGCTGTGGCGCAATGTCATCCACTTGGCGCGCTGCAAGGTCTGCAACGGTGTCAGCGGGTCGAAAATCGCCCCAATAAATTCATAGCTGCGCGGATTGATGCGCCAGTCGTTCGGGTCCGGCAGAGTCCGGGCACGACGTTGCTGCCCACGCGGTTGAGCCGGCGGGAACAGCCCGTCCGGCGTCAGGCCTCGCGCCGCCACCCCCTTTTCGACGGTGGACGCTTCAGGCCTATCGCCCGGCAGGTCAGCAGGATTATGCGGCTGCGTGTCGGATGGTCTTGATGTACGAACTGCGCTCACGCCCTGCCCCTCAGATTGATGGGTCAGCTATAGGCAGCGCACCGTGAAAATCGCGTTAGCAGACCGTTCAGTGGGCATTTACCATATGACGCCGTGAAACGATCTGGGAGATCATTTCACATGGAACCGAACAACCAGTCGTTCGGTATGAGGTCGACCACAGTAAATTACCGCGGCGTATTGCCGAAAGCCGCTTCCAGCCGATTGATCTGATCGGCCACCGTATTGCCAGTCTGTGCGGCGATCGTCCCGTAAAGCGAACGATCCAGGCGCATGATCCGCTCATAGATGGATTTGGACCGCGCACTCAGGTCCAGCAGGCGGGCGGGCAGCCCATAGGCATCACGCGCAATTTCGGAAAAGGACGGTTTGCCCTCCTCGGTCTCTTCGGAGACCAGACGGTATTTCTCGGCTCTTGCTTCCGTCAGCGTCATATCCCCTTCCTTGAGGGCACGCTGAACCAGAAGCCAGCTCGCAACCTGCATCAGGCGGGTTGTGAGGCGCATGCTCTGCGACGCGTATGTCAGCGCATCGTCGCGACCCAGGCGCTTGGATTCTTCCCGGCCCGGCCCGTCCAGATAGGCGGCCGTCTCTTCAACCATATCCATGCCTTCGCGAAAGGTTCGGGCAAAAAGCTCGGATCGGGTGAATTGCAGAAGACGATCTTCCGCTTGCACCGTCATCGGATCGCTGACCTGAATCTCGGTGGTTTTAAGTGTGGCTGTCATTGGGTCGTCCCGCATGTCAGGTCGTGTGTATCGCGAGTTGATGGCTTTGCAAGTGACACGCCACATCGTCGCAAACCCGTTAAGAATTACGCGGAGTGGATGAAAATTAACCATATTTTTGAGTGCCGATTGCCTCCGGTTAAGTCGGTTTGGACGAAAACAGCGCGTCCGCGGCATTCCGCTCGCGGCTTTTCTTGTCCCGTTCGCCTTCCAGGCGAGCAATCTCGGCGCGATAGGCGGCGATTCGTCCGTCCAGCTCATGCAAGGAGAGACCATAGAGCGATTCACCGATCCTGTAGGACTCGACCTCGGTCAGTTTGGGGTCCAGCTCATCCATAACGACTCCTCACGCTTGCCAAAGAGCCTCTAACCGCTTACTTACCGATTTGTCGATAAGGCGAGCACGCCAAACCCGACGCCCCGACCCCGCAGTGAGCGGGGTTTTTCTATGGGCGAAACAAAAGTGGGCGTGCTGCATTCGAAGGAGAGAGACATGACACAGATTCTGATGCCGAAAGCGACCGCCGTCTGGCTGATCGACAACACGGCGATGAGCTTCAAGCAGATCAGCGAATTTTGCGGTCTGCATATTCTGGAAGTCGAAGGTATTGCCGATGGTGATGTCGGACAGGGCATTCGCGGTGCCGATCCGATCGCCAATGGGCAGGTCTCCCGCGAAGAAATCGAAAAAGCCGAAACCGACCCGAACTATGCGATGAAACCGAACACGTTCGATGCGGACGAGCTGCCCAAACCGAAAAAGCGTGGCCCTCGCTATACGCCGCTGTCTCGCCGTCAGGATCGTCCGGACGCGATCGCCTGGCTGGTGCGGAACCACCCGGAAATGTCGGACGCGCAGATATCGAAGCTGATCGGTACGACCAAACCGACGATCAAATCGATCCGCGAGCGCACACACTGGAAGATCAACACGATCCAGCCGCAGGATCCAGTCAGTCTTGGCCTGACGAGCCAGATCGACCTTGATGCTGCTGTGAAGATTGCAGCGGAGAAAAAAGCCAAGGAAGACGCAAAGAACGCCGTCGAAGGCGGCGAAGCCCTGCAACCGGCCCCGCAGCCGGAACCGGAAGAAGAAACGTCGAAAGCGGATTTGACGCTGGAAAACTTGTTTAAGCCGTCCACCTGACCCAATGTCATAGACTGGCACATGCGCGCGTCCCATGCGACGGGGCGGCGCAATCTGGGAAAGGACGTCAGTCCTGTCCCAGCGGCATCGTATAATTCAGCGCCAGGCGTCCGCCGTCGGCATAGATGCACTGACCCGTAATATAGCTGCTTTCGTCCGAGAGCAGCCAGGACGTCACGGCAGCGATTTCGTCAGGCAGGCCGGGGCGCCCCATCGGCGTGCGCGACAGGATCTTGTTCATTGCGGCGGGATCGGCATTTACCTTGGCCAGCATTTCCGTCTTGATGGATCCGGGTCCGACGGCGTTCACGCGAATGCCGTAAGGGGCGAGTTCGATCGCCATGGCGCGTGTCATCTGGCGCAAGCCCCCTTTGGATACGGTGTAGGCCAGATAGTCCGGGATCGCGACCGTATCGTTGATGGAGGACATGTTGACGATGGCATAGGGCCGCTCGTTCAGGCGGGAGCGGTCATCCCGATCCTCGATCTCCTTGACCATATGCTGCGCGACGGCACGGCTGACGAGGAATGGTCCGCGCAGATTGACCGCGATATTGCGGTCGAAATCCTCGATGCTCATATCGAGCGCGCCCCCTTTGACGGCGATGGCGGCATTATTCACCAGACCATCGATCCGCCCGAAGGATGACAGCGTCTCCGCGATCAGATTATGAACCTTGAGCGGGTCGGAGACGTCGGCTTCGATAAAAACGGCCCGGTCATTATCCGCAGCGAGGTCCTTGGCGGCGCGAAAGCCTGCATCCGTGTCCATGTCGGTCAGCACGACCCTGTGACCGTCTTCGACAAGACGCTGGGCGCAGGCCAGTCCGATGCCCTTTGCGGCACCGGTTACAATGATGGTTCTGTTGTCCATGTGGGTCTCCTAGTTTGCCTGCGAACGAACGGGTAACGCGCACAGGCGCCGCCGAGCACGATGGGTCTTCGGTGTGGTTCGAAGAACCCGAGCGGCAGCGCGTTCTGATCGCAGCCATTTATTTTCACATCGAGCGGGCTTTCGCTGCCGCTCAGCGCGCCTGACGGCGCGCGGCGACAAAAACACCACTACAGCCCCTCGCTTGGCTCGGAGTGGACGTTTTTGCCAATCATCGACAGCAGCGGCCAGAGGGTAACACTGGGCGTCACGCCTGCATCGCCCAGCCTTCGACGTCCATCGCCGCCTGACGGACAGCTTCGGACAAGGTCGGATGGGCGTGACAGGTGCGGGCCAGATCTTCGGATGCCGCCTTGAATTCCATGCCGAGACAGATTTCATGGATCATATCGCCGGCACCCGGCGCAATGATATGACCACCGAGAATCTCGTCCGTTTCCGCATGGGCGAGGATTTTCGCAAAACCGTCTGTTTCGTGATTACAGCGCGCACGACTGTTGGCCATCAACGGGAACTTGCCAACCTTGTAAGGCACACCTGCCTCTTTCAGCTCATCTTCCGTTTTGCCGACATTGGCGATTTCCGGGAAGGTATAGACCACGCCCGGAATGGCGTCGTAATTCACATGACCGGACTGACCGGCGATCGTCTCGGCGACTGCGACGCCTTCCTCTTCGGCTTTGTGCGCCAGCATCGGACCTTCGGTCACATCACCGATGGCGTAGACGCCTTCGCCCGCCTTCCAGTGATTGGTCTTGATGAAACCGCGATCCGTCGTTTCGATACCGACCGTGTCGAGACCGAGATTATCCGTATAGGGTTTGCGGCCGATCGCAACGAGCACAACATCCGCTTCGAACGACTTTTCCTTTCCGCCCTTGGCCGCTTCGGATTCGATCTTCACAGTCTTGCCAGAACCATCGACAGCCGTGACCTTACGGCCCAGTTCGAACTTCATGCCCTGCTTCTTGAAGATACGGGCCGAGGTCTTGCGGACTTCCATATCCATGCCGGGCAGGATCTGATCGAGATATTCGATCACGGTCACTTCGGCGCCCAGACGACGCCAGACGGAACCCAGTTCCAGCCCAATCACGCCGCCGCCAATGACGATCATACGCTTCGGGACCGACTGCAATTCCAGCGCGCCGGTGGAGGAGACGATCTTTTTCTCGTCGATTTCGATGAAAGGCAGCGAGGCGACTTCCGATCCCGTTGCGATGACGATATTCTTTGTTTCGTAAGTCTTGCCTGCGACCTCGACTTTGCCCTTACCGACAATCTTGCCGAACCCCTGAATGTGATCGACCTTGTTCTTCTTGAACAGGAAGGCGATGCCTTTGGTCAGACCGTCCACAACCTCGGCCTTCTTCTCAATCATCTTCGGCACATCGGCAGAGACTTTCGCGCTCATGCCCATATCCTCGAAATGCTTATCGGCTGTCTCGTAAAGTTCCGTCGCGTGCAGCAGCGCCTTGGACGGGATACAGCCCACATTCAGACAGGTGCCACCCAGCGTATCGCGGGTTTCAACGCACGCCACTTTCAGGCCCAGTTGGCCACAGCGAATGGCGCAGTTATAGCCGCCGGGTCCGCCACCGATGATGATGACGTCATAAGTCTCGGCCATGGAAAAATCTCCGTTGCAAGGTCGCCGCGGCCTTTAGGCCGACAGGCGCGCAAACTCAATGGCGTGCGAGAGGCGATCAACAGGGGCGCGGTGGAAAAATGTGCCGCCGCCGGACCCTGTGCGCCAATTCAATGTCTCCTTCAATGCGCGCCTTTCGCGGCGCCTATGATTGGGTTAGGCCGGGCTATGCTATCCCTGTTCGAAATCGCCGCGCTTCTGCTGGTTCTCTCTGCACTTCTCTCCTGGATCAACCGTGTGTGGCTGAAACTGCCGCATACGATCGGCCTGCTGGTCATGGCGCTGCTGGCGTCCTTTGTGGTGATCGGCCTGCACGCGGTCGCACCGGGTCTGCAAGTCTATCAGACCCTGAGCGGGGCGATCGGACAGATCGATTTCAACGAAACGCTGATGAAGGGCATGCTGGGCTTCCTGCTGTTTGCGGGCGCTCTGCATGTTGATTTTGCCAAGCTGAAGAATGCCAAATGGGCGATCGGCTCGATGGCAACCTTCGGCGTGGTGCTGTCGACCTTCATCGTCGGTACCGGTTTCTGGTTGCTGGCCGGATTGTTCGGCGTCGACCTGCCCTATATCTGGGCGCTTGTCTTTGGGGCCTTGATCAGTCCGACCGATCCCGTCGCCGTGCTGTCGATCCTGAAAACGGTGAACATGCCCAAATCGCTGGAAACCAAGATTGCGGGCGAAAGCCTGTTCAATGACGGTGTGGGTGTCGTCGTGTTCACCCTGATCCTGGCCATCGCCGCGGCAGGCGCGAGCAACCATGCGATGGGCGGCGACGTTCTTCTCGCTGGACCGATTCTGGCCAGCGCGCCCGGCGCAGGCGTCGGTGTCTGGGACGTTGCCGAACTGTTTCTGGTCGACGCTGTCGGCGGGGCCGTTCTCGGCCTGATCGCAGGCTGGATCGGCTATCACATGATGGAACGGATTGATGAGGCCGCGATCGAAATTCTGATCAGTCTGGCGCTCGTCGCGGGCACCTATGCCATCGCCTATCGCATCGATATTCTCGGCCATCACCTGTCCGGCCCCATCGCCGTGGTCGTCGCCGGTCTGATGATTGGCAATCGCGGCGCGGCCTTCGCCATGTCGGAGACAACGAAATCGGCCCTGTTCGGTTTCTGGGAGATGATTGACGAAATTCTCAACTCCGTCCTGTTCCTGCTGATCGGTCTGGAACTGCTCGTTCTCGGCCTGTCGCCAAGCTATGCGGGCATCACCCTGCTCGCCATCCCGCTCATCCTGCTGGCCCGCCTGACCGCCGTCTCTGTTCCGATGAAACTGCTCGGCACCTTCCGGCAATTCACCAAGGGCGCAATCCCGGTCCTGACCTGGGGCGGCGTGCGCGGCGGGATTTCGGTCGCGCTAGCCCTCAGCCTGCCGGATAATGAGCATAAGCCGCTAATCCTGACGGCGACATATGGCGTGGTCGTCTTTTCCATCATCGTGCAGGGCCTGACGATCAAACGCGTGGTCAAGCGCGTCGTCGATCCCGAGCTGCTCTGACGCGCATTTGCGGCCCACATTTTTGTGATGCCGGGCTGCGCGGCCCGGCTTGATCCATATCAGTTATGTGATTAAGTCACGCCACCGTGACGCGCCCGCCTGTCATACGATCGATTGCGATCCTGTTCGCTGCCTTGTTCCTGCTGGGACAGGGTCTGGCCTCTGCGCATACGGTCGAATTTGGCGGCGACCATGACCATGACGGCGTCGCCTGTACCGTCTCCGTCCTGGGCGAAGATGCGGCCTTGCTCCCGGTGCCGCTGGAAACCCAGACGGCTCCGGTCGAGGAAACGCCTCTCATCGCCGTACAGCCGACCGGAGCCGTCCTGTTTGACAGTGCTCATCCTTGCCGCGCGCCACCGCCGAGGGCCCCACCCCAGCTGACTTCACACATTCTCTAAAACGGACTGTCGGAGACGGTCCGGCCGTTTCCCTGTTTTTTCGTGAAGTCTGAAATCCATGTCCAAATATCTGCTGGGTTCTGCCCAGATCGCTCTGTTGAGCATCGCTATCGCCGTTCCCGCCCATGCGCAGGACGACCGTAACTTCGCTGTCGAAGACGAAATCATTGTCACCGGCTCCCCGCTTGCCCGCTCGATCGACGAGGCCATAACCGGTATCTCCGTCCTCTCCGGCGAAGAGCTCGAACGCCGTGTTGCCGCCAATATCGGCGAAACACTGAAAGCCGAGCCCGGCGTATCGTCAACCTTTTTCGGTGCAGGCGCGTCCCGTCCCATCATTCGGGGTCAAGGCGGCGACCGGATTCGCGTCCTGACCAACGGCGTCGGATCGATCGACGCCTCGTCCAACTCGCCTGACCATGCGGTTTCGGTCGAACCTGCTCAGGCTGAACGGATCGAAGTGCTGCGCGGCGCGTCGATCTTGCGCTATGGCAGCTCAGGCGCCGGCGGCGTCATCAATGTTCTGGATGGCCGGATCCCGACCGCCGTGCCGGAAGAGACCGAAATCGATTTCCGGATGAGCGCGACCACGGTCGACACCGGATTTGAAGCGGCGGCTTCGATTGACCAACCCCTCACCAGCAATCTTGTCTTGCATCTCGACGGCACATTCCGCGAAGCGAATGACTACCGCATTTCCGGTTTTGCCGAGAGTGCGGCTCTGCGCGAAGAGGAGGAAGCCGAAGAGGATCATGATGGGGATCATGATGAGGACCATGACGATGATGATCACGATGAAGACCATGACGAACATGATCATGAGGAGGACGAGCCCGAAATTCGCGATCGCCTGCCCAATAGTTTTGTCGAGACCCAGTCGGCGACCGTCGGCCTGAGCTGGATTGGCGATCGGGTCAGTTTCGGCGCCGCGCTACACCGTTACGAGTCAGATTACGGCATTCCCGGCGGCCATGAGCATGCCCATGGTGAAGACGACCATGACGAAGATCATGACGATGACGACCATGATGATGAGGACCATGACGAAGAACATGGCGAGGAAGAGGAAGAAGATATCTTCATCGGGCTGCGCCAGACCCGTTTCGACGTCAACGCCGCCCTGCAAATGGACGGCCTGTTCGAAAGCCTGAAGTTCTTTGGCGGTTATGCCGACTATCAGCATACGGAGTTTGAAGGGCCCGGCGTTGTCGGTACGGTCTTTTCCAATGAAGGCTATGAAGGCCGGCTTGAACTTCTTCAGCGCGAACAGGGGAACTGGTCGGCCGCCCATGGTGTCCATCTGCGCGTCCGCGACTTCTCTGCTATTGGCGAAGAAGCCTTCGTTCCACCAACAACGACGACCCAGCTGGCTGCCTATACGTTTCACAAATATGATGCGGGTCTGTTCCACCTGGAAGGCGCGGGGCGGATCGAGCAGACCAGCCAGACGAATGATGTGACAGGGTTTGAGCGGGATTTCACCGCCCTGTCCATTTCTGCCGGAGCGGATCGCCACCTCAATGACCAGATCCGTCTAGGCGGGACCATCTTCCGGACAGAACGGGCACCATCGACCGAAGAGCTGTTCTCGAACGGTCCGCACTTGGCGACGCAGGCTTTCGAACAGGGCGATCCGACGCTAGGCAAGGAAGTCGCCACCGGGGCCGAACTGGCTTTCCGGCACCGCGAAGCGTCCCACGCTCTGACGGTCAATCTGTTCTATACGGACTATGGCAACTATATCTTCGAACGGGCCACTGGCACGGAAGAAGATGAATTGCCCGTCTTCCAGTTCACGGCTGACGACGCGGAATTTTACGGTGTCGAAGTCCAGGGCCGACTGGATGTCTATCAGGGCAGCGCCTGGGGCATTTCGGTCGATGGTCTGGGCGAATATGTTCGCGCCAAGACGGATTCCGGCAATCTGCCACGCATCCCGCCACTGTCGGTTCTGGCCGGTATCGAAGCGGAGACAGATGCGCTGTCCCTGCGGGCCGAAGTCGACTGGGCAGATGTTCAGAACGACATCGCCGCCTTCGAGCGCAAGAGCCAGAGCTACACGCTCGTCAATCTGTTCGGTCGCTACAGCTTCGATGATCAGATCAGCTTCTCTGTCGGATTGCACAATTTGTTCGATGAAGAGGCACGCCAGCACACATCCTTCCTGAAGGATGAAGTGCCACTGCCCGGACGCAACGTGCGCTTTACTGTCAGCGCCAAGCTCTAATCGGCTTGGTCCACCACGGGCCCGGCCCGTCCCACTCAAGGCTGGTGTCCGGAACCCTCTCCCTCCCTAAAGGGAGAGGGTTTTGTTCTACGGGATCGTATCGATCTTGAGCGTGTTGGTCGTGCCGGGAATTCCGAAGGGCACGCCGGCGCTGATGATGATGCGGTCGCCACTCTCCAGGCCGACTGCCTGCCCCAGATCGCGAATGCGTCCGAGCATGTCTTCGAAACTGGCGGGGTCCTCCGTCACGACCGGATAGCTCCCCCAGATCAGGGCGAGCCGGGCTGCAATCGCATCGTTCGGGGTCAGGCCGATAATGCGGCACGGCGGACGTTCACGCGCAATTCGCTGCACCGTCGATCCCGTGCGGGTATAGCCGAATACGGCTTTCGCATCGATCGTGCGCGCAATTGTCTTCACCGAACGCGATACCGCATCTTCGGCGCTGGCTTTGTGCGGTAATTCCGTCTGGTGGATATATTCCCACAGAATCGGATCGCCTTCCGCCGCAGCAATGATCCGGTCCATGATCGCGACTGCGGTGGCCGGATGACGCCCGACGGCCGTCTCCGCGCTCAGCATGACGCAATCCGCGCCCTGATAGATGGCCGTGGCCACATCGGATGCTTCGGCGCGGGTCGGGGTCGGCGCATCGATCATCGATTCCAGCATATGGGTGGCCACAATGACAGGCTTGCCGAGTTCGCGACCTTTCCTGATGATCCGGCGCTGCACGACAGGCACGACTTCCAGGGGCAGTTCCACGCCCAGATCGCCTCGTGCCACCATGGCCGCGTCGGCATGATGGAGAATATCGTCAAGATCATCGACGGCGGAAGGCTTTTCGATCTTCACGATGATCCCGGCCTTCTCGCCGATAATCTCCCGCGCATCGCGAACGTCCTGCGCGTTCTGGACAAAGGACAGAGCGATCCAGTCGGCCCCATGGTCCAGCGCGAAAGCCATGTCGGCCCGATCCTTGTCCGTCATCGCGCTCATCGGCAGGACCGCATTGACGACATTGATACCCTTGCGTGATTTCAGCAGCCCCGGGACATCGACCCGGGCTTCGCTGTCGCTGATCATGGTGACCTGGAGCTTGCCGTCATCGAATTTGAGAACCAGGCCGGGCTTCAGGATGGCGGTCAGTTCGCCGTGCGGGTGAACGATTTCGCCGTCTGACGCCGTATCGGTTTCCCGGATACGGATCGTGTCGCCGTAACGTAGCTCCAGACCATCACCGAGTTCTCCGACGCGCAATTTCGGACCCTGCATGTCCGCGACGATTGCGATGGGACGCCCGCTTGCTGTCGCAATGCGGCGAATGGTTTCAATGTTGCTGCGATGGTCGTCATGACTGCCATGACTGAAGTTCAGCCGGAAGGCATCGACGCCGACCTCATGCAGCAGACGGATCGTATCGGGGGCGCGGGAGGCCGGACCTAATGTGGCAAGAATTTTGGCAAAACGGTTTCGCATGCCCTCTGACTAGCGAAGACAGCGCTGTCATGCACCTGAAATCTGCGATTCACCGTAAAGAGCCTCGCCAAGCCCGATGCAAACGGCACTTAGAGCGAACCCGCGGCTCCCTAACGGCTTTGATCAGAGATCTCTTCAGGACACAGCTGCCGCGCTAACAGCGCGAATTGGGCAGAGTCAGCGTCTGACCGATTTTGATGGCGAAATCCGCGCCGATCCCATTGGCGTTCATGATCTCACCGATCGGCGTGCAGAGACGGCGCGACAGGGAATAGATCGTATCACCTGGCTGCACCGTATAGCTGCGGGCAGTCGGCGCCGTCACAGGGGTCGCGCTGGGTGCCGCGACCTGCGGTGCCGGCGCTGGCAAGGGTGCCGGTGCGGAATGATCGCCCACAATCACGTTCTGCGCATAATCATAATTCACTTCGCGCGGACCGCCCGTTTGCGGTGGCATCACAAGAGGTTGCGGCGCAGTGTATGTCGGTGCTGGTTGTGCGGGAGCTGGGCTTGGCGCTGACCCTGCCGCTTCGGCCTCTTCCGCCATCAGGATCGCATAGCCCGGCGTGCCGATCATGGCATCGGCATTATAGGCCTCTTCCGTCGGGGAGGCAGGCTGAACCGCATTGGAGGCGGACATGACGGGTGACGGTCGCCTGTCGGACGTCGCTTGAGGCGTCGAGCTCGGCGCGGGCGGGGTCGCATCGGCCAGCACCAGCGTTTCCGGCGTCTGATATTTCGATGAATACTGATAGTTCGGGTTTTCCTGCACGGTCGAACAGGCGGTCAGAAGAAGCAATCCCGCGAAGGTTGCTGGAAGGGCGTGTTTCGTCTTGATCTGGCGTTCGGACATGGCTGTCTCTCCTCGGATTCGCCGGAAAGACTGCGCGAATAGAGTCAATTTTCGGTTAAGGTGGTCTTTCCCAGGCCCGCCGATCAGGCTATCGGACCCGCCAGACATGAGGATTCCATGACAACCATCACGACCCAAACGTTCGACTATCAGGACGGCGAGACCAACTGTGTCGGCTACCTGGCCTATGATGAGGCGGTGACCAGCGCCCGACCCGCCGTTCTGGTCAACCATGCCTGGTCGGGCCGGGATGATTTCGCCGAAGGCGTCGCCGTGCAGATGGCGGCCTTGGGCTATGTCGGTATCGCGCTCGACAATTACGGTGGCGGCGTTCGCCCCGAAACGGTCGACGAGAAGATGGCGCTGATGGGCCCGCTCAAGGAAGATCGTCAGGCGCTGTTGAGGCGCCTCAAAGCAGGCTATGACGCTGCTGCAGCCATGGACCGGGTCGATGGGAACGCGATGGCGGTTGTCGGCTTCTGCTTTGGCGGTCTCTGCACGCTGGACATGGCGCGCGCCGGGCTCGATTTGAAAGCCGCCATCTCCTATCACGGTCTGCTGGACGCTCCGGAACATCAGGGCGGCGGTATCAAGGCCGACATACTAGCCTGCCATGGCTGGGACGATCCCATGGTCCCGGCTGAGCAAGTCGTTGCCTTTGGCGAGGAAATGGTTGCGGCAGGGTGCGACTGGACGCTGATGGCTTTCGGGAACACCAAGCATGCCTTCATGGTGCCGGAAGCGAACGACGCCGATCTCGGCCTGAAATATAATAAGACGGCGGCGGATCAGAGCTGGGCTGCAACGTTCGATCTGCTGCGCAAGCATTTCGAGATGCACGGAACGGACACGGCATAGCCCAAGACCCCGACATCATTGTCATCCGCGACACGGAGGCGCTCGCAGCGTTTTGCGAGGCCGCGCGCGAGCATGACTTCGTCTGTCTCGACACGGAGTTCATGCGCGAGACGACCTTCTATTCCATTCTCTGCCTGATCCAGATGGCCACACCGGATGATGAGGTCATTATCGACCCTCTGGCGGACGGGATCGATCTGTCGCCTTTCGTCGATCTGCTGATGGACGCGGAACTGGTGAAGGTCATGCATGCCGCGCGGCAGGACATGGAGATTTTCTACGAGCTCTGCGATCACCACGTGCCCGGTCCGATCTTCGACACGCAGGTGGCGGCCATGGCTGCGGGCTTCGGCGACAGCGTCGGTTATGGCGGTCTGGTCAAGGGTCGGCTTGGCATCAGTCTCGACAAGGGCGCGCGCTTTACCGACTGGTCGCGGCGGCCCTTATCGGACAAGCAACTCGCCTATGCGCTGGCGGATGTGACCCATTTGCGCGACCTCTTCCCGCCCTTGGTCGACGAGCTTGAAGATAGCGGACGCCTGCCTTGGGTCATGGAGGAGATGGCACCGCAGATGGATGAAGCGCTTTACGCCTTCGATCCGGAAGATGCCTGGCAGCGCCTGAAGATCCGAAATCCTCGCAAGCCCTACCTGGCTGCCCTGCGCGCCGCTGCCGCCTGGCGCGAGGAACAGGCGATCGAACGCGACGTGCCGCGTCGCCGCGTCCTCAAAGATGATGCGATCTACGATCTGGCAACGCAGAAACCCCGCACGCTGGACGCGCTCGGCAAGCTGCGCGGCATTCCGCGCGGATTCGAGCGCTCCAAAGCCGCAAAGAGCCTGATCGCGCGCATCAATACGGCACTCGACAACGCGGACGATTATGCCCCGCACGTGCCAAAGCCGATGGCCATGCCGCCCAATCTCGGCCCGCGCATCGAAATGCTGAAAACGCTACTGCGCCTGAGAACAGAAGTGCACGGCATAGCGCCGCGTCTTGTCGCCAATGCGCGCGACATCGACCAACTTGCCGCCTTTGCTGACAAGGCCGACGTCGCGGCTCTCAAGGGTTGGCGACGCGAGGTGTTCGGCGAGGATGCGCTGGCGCTTCTACGTGGCGACATCGGCTTGCGTCTCGACGGCGAGCATGTCGTGGCGGATCGCTTCTGACCCCTCTCTCCCTTACGGGAAAAGGCATGTGCTGAACATCCTCTACCACGATCCCGATCTTCTCTTCGTCGACAAGCCTGCGGGCCTGCTCTCCGTTCCCGGCAAGACGGAACCTGACTGCGTCGAGGCCCGCCTGCGAACGCAATATCCCGAAGCGCTGACCGTTCACCGGCTCGACATGGCGACATCCGGCGTCATGGTGTTTGCGCGCAACAAGGCGGCGCAACGCCATCTCGGCCTGCAGTTCGAGCGGCGGCATCTGGCCAAGACCTATATTGCAGTCGTAGACGGTATCGTCGCGGCGAATGAGGGCCATATCGACCTGCCGCTACGCGCCGACTGGCCGAACAGGCCGCTGCAAATGGTCTGTCACGAACAGGGCCGACCGAGCCAGACCGACTGGCGCGTCTTGGAGCGAATGAGCGACAAAACCCGGCTTGAACTTACCCCGCTGACGGGCCGGAGCCATCAGCTGCGCGTTCATCTCCAGGCTATCGGACATGTCATCCTCGGCGATGAATTCTACGCCTATGGCAATGCACTGGCTGCCAGCGAGCGCCTTTTGCTGCATGCTCATCGTTTGAGCCTGTTCAAACCGACAGGCGGCGAGCGGGTTACGATTGAGAGCCCGGTTCCCTTCTAGGAGACATTATGAAACGCCTTGCCTTGATCGCTGCCTTCGCCCTCGCGGCCTGTAGCGCCGCTGATACGTCACCCAGCCCGGACGCCGTCTCGACGCCGGACGTGAGTGAAGCACCCGCCCCGATCGGCGCCTATATGATCGTTCAGGGCAAGGATTACGCGCCGGGGTCTCTCGGCCCCTATGCCGCTGCCCTCCCGCCCATCTATGCCAAATATGGCGGACGCTATGTGGCATTCGAAACCGATATCGACGTGGCCGAAGGTGGTAGCGACTATAGCGCCGTCATCATCAGTGCCTGGCCGAGCAAAACCGCGGCCCGCGCTTTCTGGGACTCACCGGAATATCGCGAAGCGATCAAGTTGCGCGAAGGCATCGGCACGTTCGACGTGGTGATCGTCGGGGCACTGCCGACCCAATAAAAACTGTCCGCTTTCGCTGACTTGATCGGCGAACCCATTACCAACCCTTTCAACTGGATGAACCGACAGGAGATGGGCAGGCCGATCAAGTCGGCCTGAGCAAGTCTTTCTTATTAGCTACAAATAGTCTTCGGCATGGCTGGGCGTGAGCGATTTGAGCACATCATCGGCGCGAGCCCGTAGTGCCGCCTTCGTCTCATCATCCATCCTGTCGAGATTGCGGTAAACCATGTTCAGCCGGGGATTACCGCGCAGCCTGTCCTCATTGCGCATGTGGAAATCCCAGTAGAGTGAGTTGAACGGGCAGGCGTCTGCTTCGATGCGCTTGCTGACCTTGTAGCGGCAGTCCTTGCAGTAATCGCTCATGCGGTTGATGTAGCTGCCGGACGCAGCATAAGGCTTTGACCCCAGCAGGCCGCCATCGCCGAACTGACTCATGCCGAGCGTATTGGGCAGCTCGACCCATTCAAACGCATCCGCATAGACGGCCAGATACCATTCATGGACCTTGAACGGGTCGATCCCGGCGATAAGCGCGAAATTCCCCGTCACCATCAGACGCTGAATATGATGGGCATAGGCATGGTCGATGGTCTGACCGATCGTCTGGCTGAGGCAGTTCATATCTGTCTCGCCGGTCCAGTAGAAATCCGGCAGATAGCGGCGATTGCCGAAGAAATTCTCGTCGATGTAATCCGGCATTTTCAGAAAATAGATGCCGCGCACATATTCGCGCCATCCGATGATCTGCCGGATATAGCCTTCCGCCGCATTGAGCGGTGCCTTACCCGCCCGGTAGGCCGCTTCGACGGCCCGGCAGACTTCGAGCGGTCGCAGCAACCCGCTATTGAGATAGAAGCCGATCAGGGAGTGAAACATGAACGGCTCGCCAACGACCATGGCATCCTGAAAATCGCCGAAGCAGTTCAGTCGGTTATCGATGAAATGCTGCAGCGCGGTCAGGGCATCGTCGCGCGTGACGGCCCAGTCAAAAGCTTCGTCTGAACCGAAGCGGTCAGGAAATTCCGCCCTGATCATATCGATCACCGATGCCGTGATGGCGTCAGGCGGGTATTTGGGGGCGTCCGGATAATCCATACCGCCTTTGGGCGGCTTACGGTTTTCCTTGTCATAGTTCCACTGACCGCCTTCTGGCGTCTCGCCATCCATCAGCAGACCCGTCTTGCGGCGCATATCGCGGTAGAAATATTCCATGCGGAGTTGCTTGCGGCCCTCGGCCCAGTCCGCAAATTCATCCGGCGTGCTGATGAAACGATCATCCAGCGTAATGGTTACGCGCCGGTCGAACATTTCCTCCCAGCTTTTCACGACTTCCTGTACGCGCCAGTTGCCTGGCTGACAGACCATGATGTCGGCAATATCGTGACGGTCCAGGGCTCGCCCCACTTCAGCCGTGAAACTCTGGCGATTGTCGGGATCGGTCAGCATGACATAATCGACCTGCCAGCCATCATCGCGTAACGCCGCCGCAAAATGACGCATGGCGGAGAAGAGAAAGATCAGTTTCTTGCGGTGATGCGGGACTGTGTCCGCTTCGTCCCGGACTTCCACCATCAGAATGCGCGCTGCCGCCTTGTCGGCGAACTGCAGGGCCGACAGATCATGCGACAGATGGTCGGCGAATATGGGAATAAGGGTCGTCATGGACTGATTACGCAGACACGCCCCCAACCGTTTCACCTCACCCGCCGTAACCAGCCTGTGAGCAAGAGCAATAAATCCTACCTTCCCGTCAAGGCTTGCGCGACCTGCGGACGTCCGTTTAGCTGGCGCAAGAAGTGGGCGCGTTGCTGGAACGATGTGAAATATTGTTCCGAGCGCTGCCGCCGTACCAAACCCCAATCCGAGGCACGCCATGCTGGATAGTTTCGGTACGCCACTCAAAGCCGTCATCATCGGCAGTAGCGGAGGCATTGGACGTGCCTTCGTCAATGCGCTGGCGCTAAGCGACCACGTCGCGACCATCCATGCCCTGTCTCGTTCAGGCGCAGCGCATCCCTCCCCCAAAGTCCGCAACTTTGCCTTCGACTTTCTGGACGAAACCAGCGTTCACGCTGCGGCCGCAGCGCTGCGCGACGACGGGCCGTTCGATCTGATCATTGTTGCGACGGGCTTGTTGCAGGGAGCGGGCATTCGTCCTGAAAAGACGATGCGCGCACTCGACCTGGATAAGATGCAGACCAGCTTCGCCGTCAACACCTTCGGCCCGGCCCTGACAGCGCGATACTTCCTGCCCCTGCTGGCTCGTGATCGCAAAGCCGTCTTCGCAGCCTTGTCGGCGCGGGTCGGTTCGATTTCGGATAATCGTCTGGGCGGCTGGTATAGCTACCGCGCTGCCAAGGCCGCGCTCAACATGATGCTCAGAACGTTGAGCATCGAAACCGCCCGGCGTTTCAAGCAGCAGATCGTCATCGGCCTGCATCCCGGCACCGTCGATACGGACTTGTCCAAACCGTTTCAGGGCAATGTGCCGGATGGAAAGCTGTTCACCCCGGACTTTTCAGCCCGGAAACTGCTGGACGTGATCGATCAGCTGGAGCCGGACGACACAGGATATCTGTTTGCCTGGGACGGCGAACGGGTGACGTTTTGATGGATAATGACGACCCGGGAAACAGGTCGGGATCATATTGTCGTCTCCCCCTCCGACCTTCGCCTGCGGCGAAGCCCACCTCCCACTGTCCGGGGGAGTAATAATTAAGTGAGGCCACTACTCTATGTTCCTCCCCCGGACAGGGGGAGGTGCCGAATGAAATGAGGCGGAGGGGGAGACGAGAGAATAAAGCGCGCGCCAGCGCGACCCGACTTAGTCGAAAAGATCCATATTTTCGCGCAGCACCTTGCCCGTAAAGACCTTGGTCACATCGACTTTGGCGCTCGACGCCGCTTCGTCGATTTCCCGGATAATGTTGCGCAGGGCCGGAACACTGCGGTCTGAATATCTCAGCAGATAATCGATCACATCCGACGGGACGTCGCGACCCCGACGTTCGAACAAAATGCGTGTGATCGGTCGTAGACTTTCATCGTCCGGTTCGAAAAGTTCGATCTTGGGCATGGCCGACAGGCGGGAGCGCAAGTCCGGCAAGCTGACGCCCCAATCAGATGGAGGGACACGCGAAGCAAGCAGCAGGCCGGGAATTTCGCCGCGGAGCGCCCGGTTGATGAAGGCGAACAGATCCTCTTCCGGGCATGTATGCGCATCATCGATGAAAATACCGTGCGACTGAGCGAGCCACGCTTCGCCGAGATGCGTCTTGCCCGTCCCTTCAGGCCCCAGCAGCAGGACCGCCGGTGCGGGCCAGGCCGGCCAGGCCTGTACGACATTCAGCGCGCCCTGATTGGACGGTGCCTGAATGAAGCTGTCAAATGTGAAGTCCGGGTCCGGAATCAGATCCATCGGAATCTGAACCCGGGGGATCTGTCCGATCCGGCTCATCATTATCGCCGGATGACGAGGCCCAGGCGCGGATCGTCATAGACGCGCACGCCCTTCTGGGACATTTCTGCGGCCAGGCGATCGAGACTGCCATAGGAGAGGGTCATCAGCGCGCCGTCCTTGGACAACGCATCCAGCCGGGCATCGCGAACCTGCGCACTATTATTGATCGCGCGCTGCAGCGTCCGCCATTCATCCATGGAATTGTAGAGCACGGACACCGTCATTGTCTGCGCGTCCTCAATGGGTACGGCAGATGTCGCTTTCCAGTTGCTTTCCATCTGCGAGACGATTCCGGCCATGCCGCCGCGCGAGCGATATTGGCGCTGCCCGCCCGTCCCCATATTCAGGTCCGTCGCGCTGACCCCGCCTGCATCCTGCCGGATGATCAAGAGGCGATCGACATTGTAGCGCTGTGCCAGCGCACGCAGCTGGTCATTGCTCGGCTCATTATAGAGCACGGCAATGTCCTCGGCACTGGGGCTCAGCACGGGTGTCAGCGCATGGGCGTAGCGGCCCGAGAGAATGTCGCGCGCCAGATCGCCTTCCGGATCGATGCCGAGCGGCACGGCGAGGCGTTCTGTCGACTGGCTGCGCACCATCGTCAGGCCGGAATCGCGTAGCAAGCGCTGGACGGCGGACGGGTTGAAGGCAATCGAGACATCACCCAGATAGCGGGTCGCCGAGCGCCGTTCATTGTCGATCGACAGACCCCGGATAAGCGGGCCGACGATCGCCGCCGACAAGGGCGGCATGCCGCGTTCCGCGCGCTCGCTGTCGAGGGTCAACCGTTCGATCAGCTGCCGGGCGGCGACGATCTGTCCGGACCCGATGGCCCGTGTCTGCGCCTCGATGGCCGTATCGGCTGTAGCGTCGACCGGAACCTTGGCGACGGTGAATGGATCAGCCGCCAGAGCGGGCCAGGCTATCAGCATGGCAGCAAGAGCAAAGAGGAGACGTCGGGCGGATCGGATCATGGGAGGGCTATAGCAGGCTTTGGCGTGTGGAAAAGGCGGCGTGTCATTTCCACCCCATTGACTTGCGATTATGGCGGAATTGGCACACAGGCCTGCCCCATGAATAATGACAATAACCCTCTGTCCTACAAAGATGCCGGCGTCGATATCGATGCCGGCGACGCGCTGGTCGACCGGATCAAGCCGATGGTGAAAAGCACGCGCCGCCCGGGCGCGGACGGCACGATTGGCGGCTTTGGCGGCGCGTTCGACCTGAAAGCCGCCGGCTTTGACGACCCTGTACTGGTCAGCGGGACGGACGGCGTCGGAACCAAGCTGAAGGTCGCGATCGAAACGGGGCGGCTCGACACGGTCGGCATCGACCTCGTCGCCATGTGCGTCAATGATGTGCTGGCGCAGGGCGCAGAACCGCTCTTCTTTCTCGACTATTTTGCAACCGGGCGGCTCGACGTGGATAGTGCGGCCAGCGTCGTGTCCGGTATCGCCGAAGGCTGCCGTCAGGCAGGGGCGGCCCTGATCGGTGGGGAAACGGCTGAAATGCCGGGCATGTATGCGGACGGGGAATTCGATCTGGCAGGCTTCGTGGTCGGCGCGGTCGAACGCGACCGGATGCTTCCCCTGATGGACCGGATGGAGGCAGGCGACGTACTGATCGGGCTGGAAAGTTCTGGCCCGCACAGCAATGGCTATTCGTTGATCCGCAAGATCGTCGAGCGGTCCGGACTGGATTTCCATGCCCCTTCACCGTTCGGCAAAGGCCTGCTGGCCGACGCGCTGCTCGCCCCCACCATTATCTATGTCGAGGCGGTCAAACCGGTGTTGGGCGATATTCTGGGCCTGGCGCATATTACGGGTGGCGGTCTGACCGACAATGTGCCGCGCATGCTGCCGGATGAACTCGCCGCCGCTTTCGATTTCGGCGCCTGGGAACGGCCCGCCATCTTCCGCTGGCTGCAGGAGACGGGCGGCGTCGAGGAGGCCGAAATGCGCCGCGCCTTCAATTGCGGCATCGGACTGGTGCTCTGCGTCAAGCCCGACGCCGTCATGGCGGTGCTGACGAAATTGGAGCCAAGCGGCATTCCGGCGCACGTTATCGGGGAGCTACGAACCGCATGACCCGTCGCGTGCGAACAGCGGTCCTGATTTCAGGGCGCGGTTCCAACATGATGGCACTTCTCGCGGCAGCCCGCGCCGACGATTATCCTGCCGACATTCAACTCGTCATCTCCAACCGCCCCGAAGCGGACGGCCTGAGAAAAGCGGACGCGGCGGGCGTCACGGCGATCGCGATTGATCACAAGGATTTCGACACGCGCGAAGCGTTCGAGCGTGAACTCGACGCCGCCCTGCGAGCCCACAAGATTGACTTCGTCGCTTGTGCCGGATTCATGCGCGTGCTGACGGAATGGTTCGTGTCGCGCTGGGAAGGCCGTCTGATCAACATCCATCCGTCCCTGCTGCCCAAATATAAGGGGCTGCACACACATAAACGCGCCATCGAAGCCGGCGATGCGGAAGGCGGCGCCTCTGTTCACTGGGTCGCAACTGAAGTCGATGGCGGCGACATCATCGATCACGAAGCGGTTCAGATCGAGGCGGACGAGACTCCGGAAAGCTTGGCGAATAAGGTGTTGAAGCGGGAATTGGTGCTATATCCGCGGGCCCTGAATAAAGTGCTGATGGGTTGGCACTGATTTGTCGAAGACGTTGCCATTTGGCTGTCATATCGTCTCAAGCAGCACGGACCTTTCATATTGATATAAAACACCTTTCGACCCTGTATTTCGGCAAAGGAGCTTCGTTCGGCGGCTCTGCGAGCGACTTGAATTGGAAAAGAGGTTAGAGTTTAAGAATGCCTCATTCTCGCCGAATAGCTCTCTTTTTACTGCTCAGTTTTATCATTTCCGGATTGTTAGAAGGCTTATTCCCAGTCTATGCAAACGCTGTCAGCTTAATCCATGGCCTTCTTATCATTGTGTGCGCAGCATTCTGGTGCAGTTATCATGCCGAGGAAAATGACATTAACCCACCAAGAGGATCAATAATATTATGCGTCCTCCTGCCCATGGTCGGAGTTCCGTATTATTTATTCAGGAGATTTGGACTTAAGAGCGGTGGGATTAAATTTTTATTGGTATGCCTCTTTATGGTCGTTTCATTCATTGCATATGCGGTTACGATATTTCTTACCGATCTATTTCCTGGCTAGATGCAAGCAACCATGATTCACCTCAGCCCAGTCATATTTTCATATTGCGTGGAATTTGAGCGTCTCTCGCATGCCTCATAGTAGGGTGCCCAGCTAACAAAAAAGCCGCCCCAAGGGCGGCTTTCACTGTCAAAATCAGGACGGTTGCTTAGCCCGGAATGTCTTCTTCCGAGAAGAACTGCGCGATTTCCTCGGCGGCCGTTTCTGGGGCGTCGGAGCCGTGAACCGTATTGGCATCGATCAATTCGGCGAAAGCGGCGCGGATCGTGCCGGCATCGGCTTCAGCCGGATTGGTCGCGCCCATTACATCGCGGTAGCGCGCAATGGCGTTCTCGCCTTCCAGAACCTGCACGACGACCGGGCCGGACGTCATGAACTTGACCAGATCGCCATAGAAAGGACTCTCGGCATGGACTTCATAGAAGCGCTTCGCCTGGGCTTCAGTCAGCTGGACGCGGCGCTGGCCGACGATGCGAAGACCGGCGTCTTCGATCATGGCATTGACCTTGCCTGTCAGGTTACGTTTTGTGGCATCAGGTTTGATGATGGAAAAGGTGCGTTGCACGGCCATGGGATAATCCTTTTTAGGCTGCATGGAAATTTGCGCGGCCCCTAATCCGGGATGACGCGCATTTCAAGGTGAGAAGGTAGTGCCTTTCGGGCTCAAGCCGTGATAGCGGACGCCTCACCGTTTGCGAATTGCCACAGACCAATCCATTTCTGTTTGCGGATTGCCGCCGACCAACCCAACCCGCGTTTATTCAGCCCCCGAAACCTATCTTTAGACCGCGATGCTTCACATTAACGACCTGACATACCGGATCGAAGGCCGCCCGCTATTCGAACAGGCGACCCTTGCGATCGACGCCGGGCAGAAGGTCGGGCTGGTCGGGCGTAACGGGACTGGCAAGTCGACCCTGTTCCGCCTGATCAAGGGGGAGATCAGCCCGGATGATGGCGAAATCTCCCTGCGCAAGGGCATGCGCATGGGCTGTGTCGATCAGGAAGTGCCAGGCGGCCCGACCTCGCTGATGGACACGGTCCTGGCGGCAGATACGGAACGCACGGCCTTGATGGCGGAGGCCGAGACCGCAAGCGACCCGATGCGGATTGCACAGATCCATACGCGTCTGGGCGATATCGATGCCTATACGGCAGAAGCGCGTGCTGGCTCGATCCTGTCGGGTCTGGGTTTTGACGGGCCGGACCAGCAGCGCGCTTGCGCCGATTTTTCCGGCGGCTGGCGGATGCGTGTGGCGCTGGCCGCCATGCTGTTCGCCGAGCCGGACATTCTGCTGCTGGATGAGCCGACCAACTATCTCGACATTGAAGGCGCGCTCTGGCTGGAAAACCACATCCGCAAATATCGCGGCACAATCTTCGTCATCTCCCACGACCGCGATTTCCTGACCAATGCCGTGACCCATATCGCCCATCTGCAATCCGGCAAGATGACGATGTATTCCGGCAATTACGACCAGTTCCAGCGCCGTCTGGCCGAACGCAACCGCCTTGATATGGCCCTCGTCGCGAAGCAGGAGGAAGAGCGCCGCAAACTCCAGGCCTTTGTCGACCGGTTCAAGGCCAAGGCCTCGAAAGCCAAGCAAGCGCAGAGCCGCGTCAAACGGCTGGAGAAGATGGAGCCGATCGCGACCATGGTCAGCGACCCGATCGCACCGATCGACCTGCACGGCCCCGAACGCCTGCTATCCCCGCCCATGGTCCGCTTTGACGACGCATCGCTCGGCTACGGCGAAACGACCGTACTGCGCAATATCAATCTGACCGTCGATCCAGATGACCGGATCGGATTGCTGGGCCGCAACGGTGAAGGCAAGACCACCTTCGCCAAGGGTCTGCTGGGCCTGTTATCTGCGCAGGACGGTCATATTCGCAGCCACAAGAAAATGCGCGTCGGCTATTTCGCGCAGCACGAAGTGGACGCGCTCAACACCGCTCATTCCGCCTATGACCATGTTGTCGAGCTGATGCCCGACGCCACGGAAGCCGAACGCCGCGCACGTCTGGCGCAATTCGGACTGGGCGCGAAGAATGCAGAAACCCCGGCAGGCGATCTGTCAGGCGGGGAAAAGGCGCGGCTGCTCTTTTCCCTCATCGGCTTTCACAAGCCACATCTGCTGGTGCTCGATGAGCCGACCAACCACCTCGACATCGATAGCCGCGAAGAGTTGGTGCGTTCGCTCAACAGCTATTCTGGCGCCGTGCTGCTGATCAGTCACGACCGCGCGCTGCTCGAAGCGACGACGGAACGCCTCTGGCTGGTCGATGGCGGCTCCGTTATACCCTATCCCGGCACGCTGGACGATTACCGGGCCGAACAGGCCGAACGCGCCAAACCCGATCGCAAACCCAAAACCGATAATGGCCCGTCCAAGGCTGATGAACGCAAGGCCCGGGCCGAAGCCCGCAAAGCCATCGCGCCGTTGAAAAAGGCGGCGGCGAAACTGGAAAAGGCGCTCGAAAACGCCACATCCAAAATCGCCACGCTTGATGCCGCTCTGTCCGACCCCGCCCTGTTCGACCGCGATCCCGACAAAGCCGTCACCCTCGGTCAGGACCGCGCCCGCACGGCGGAACAAATCGAAGCGCTGGAAACAGAGTGGCTCGAGGCACTGGCCACCTATGAAGCCGCGGAGGCGGATGCAGGTCTGTAGGACCTCAGCTCGTCTCGTGGGCTTCTGCCACTAAGAAACGTATCTATTGCACGGCGTAGACTGTCGGGAGGGTTATCTTGTCCAGCCTCCTTTCCCTTCTCCGCTCAGCCGACCTTTCTCCTTTTTCCACTCTCGCGGAATTGGCCTTGCGACGAAACTGTCTTTCTCTTTTGCTCCGGTCACGGGGAAAAGCCCGCGCCTCGTGTCGCCTTCGACATGCAGGGATCACCCCCAGGGGTGATGCTGATGACCCGCTCTCAGCCGCAGAATAGCGGCTGTCTGCAGACCAGATCGTTCCCGGCATTTATCGCCGGGGCCAAGTAGGCGGGTCGGGGGCACGTAGTCTGCGTTCCGGTTTCGAATTCTTAACCCCAAATCCATTTTGGCCCGGATTTCGCCCTATTTGCTGCAATAAGGGCGATAATCGGCTGGGGCTGTCATTTTCGAAGGGGAAAATCCATGTTTCAGCAACGCCTGGTCCGCGAAGACGATGCCGACCTCATCCTGGAATGTTTTGCGTTTCTGATCCGCCGCTGGGGCCTGCCGGAGCGACCTGCCGTCCCCTCGCCGCTGCATAAGAGCCAGGGGCTGGAGACATTGTATTACGGATCCGGCGATACGCGCAGCGTGCCGGACTGGGCGCAGGATAATCTCGCCAATGTCCTCTACGGAGCCGGCGTCCAGAGCGACGATCTGACCCTGTCGGAATCACCTGCCGGTCCCGGCAGGCTGACGGAAAAGGCCGACGCGGCGCTATCTTACGATCCCGCGCGCGCCGCCGAGCCCGGCCATTATGTCAGCGAATTGATGTTGCAGCTGGCGGCGCGGCGCATGGCGGATTTCGAACCCGGATTCGTGCTGGGCGGACCGCAAAAAGCGCTCATCCTGCTCAGCGCCTGCGCTTTCATGCGACAGGGATTCGCCCTGATCCATTGCCAGTCCATGCTGCAAAACACCTTTTCAAGCTGGGGAGTCCCCGCCCGCGCCATCGAGGCGCAGCTGCTGTTTGCAGCTTGTCTAGGGCTGACCGTCCGGCGGCAGACACCCGAGCAGATCATTGCGACCTATGGCTCGCTGATGAGTCCCACCGTGAGGCGCAAGGTGCGCCCGGCCTGTCGCCAGATCGAGACCTATGCCCCAGAAGTGAAGCTGTTGCAGACCCTCGCCGATCCGACCTACCGGGCCGCACAAGACAGACCGCGCGGCAGGATCAGACCGGAACTGACGTCTCAGCCGCAGCGGATCTCCTGGACATAGCCTTCGCGGTCCAGTTCGATCGTCAGGCGCGACGGCTGATCATCGGCAAGCGCGATGCGGTCGCCAATGTCGGAGATGGACGGGGCATAGAGTTGCTGTCCGGGCAGATAGGTCTGCACTTCGACATAAGTCTCGGCCATCATCTCGCCATTGAGGAAGTCGTTCTGCGGCCCCTCGAACACGGCAGGGCGGATAATCCGTTTCGTCCCCGGCAGGCCGGGAATGTAGATGGCACCCTCATTGGCCCCGACCAGCGGGGCATAAAGCTGTGAGCGGCACAGATCGATCGGCTGAATGCGCGGGGTCGGCGCCTGAGCCAGCCAGTCGGGGCGGACATATTGCCCCTGCCCTGGCGTCGGTTGAAAGTCAGTTTGCGGCGCACCGAACGCGTTGGCGCAAGCTGTCAGCAACCCCAGCGGCAGCCAAGTCAGACAGAGCAAAAAGAAAGGAAGCCGGCGCATATGTGGAAAGTCGCCGCTTATGGTTAACGCCGCGCTAACGAAGCTGTGAAGCTCTTGTGACCCTATGACGGCAAAAACTCCGCTATCGGGTGAATACGCGAAGACGGTTCTCCCCCTACCCTCCCTTCGCGGCGCATCCGGGACGGATGATGATGACCTTCCCTCATATCATCATCCGTCCCACCCCTTCCCCTCGACCCTCGCCTCGCATAAGTCGCCATCTTGTGACCGATCGCTCGACATCGCCAAGACGCGCGCCCTGGACAGCCAGCGTGCTGACGCTCTATCCGGATGCCTTTCCGGGTGTGCTCGATACATCGATCATCGGCACGGCTGCGAAAAACGGGCTGTGGCAGCTAGAAACGGTTGATATTCGCGACTTTGCCGTTAATAGGCACCGCACTGTTGACGGCCCTCCGGCCGGTGGCGGGGCTGGGCTTGTGCTCAAACCTGACATTTCGGCGAAAGCCATCGACAGCGTGGTCCGACCCGATGGAAACAGTGGGGATGACCGCCCGTTATTGTACATGACCCCTCGGGGTAAGCCGCTCACGCAGGACCGCGTGAAACAGCTTGCTGCCGGGCCGGGTCTTGTTTGCTTTTGCGGACGGTTTGAAGGCCTTGACGAACGCGTCATCGAATCGCGCGGCATGGAGGAAGTCTCCATCGGCGATTTCGTGCTCGCGGGCGGAGAGGTCGCAGCTCAGGCCATGATCGAGGCGTGCGTTCGCCTGTTGCCCGGCGTGCTCGGGAACAGCGACAGCGCCGCGGAAGAAAGTTTCGAGACCGGCTTGCTGGAGTATCCGCTCTATACCAAGCCGCGAATGTTTGAAGGCCGGGAAATCCCGGCAGTGCTGTCATCTGGCGACCACGGAGCCGTGGATCGCTGGCGGAGAGCGCAAATGGAAGAGATTACAAAGGCGCGCCGCCCGGACCTCTGGGATGCGCATCTGAAGCGACAGGGCGATAGCCCTTCACGGAGTGAAGACCATGAACGTGATTGAAAAGCTCGAGAAGAAAGAGGCCGAGCGCCTTCTGTCCTCCGGCAAATCCATCCCTGATTTCTCTGCTGGCGACACGCTGGTCGTGCAAGTCCGCATCACGGAAGGCACGCGCACGCGTCTGCAGGCTTTCGAAGGTGTTTGCATCGCCCGCTCTGGCGCCGGCATCCATGAGAACTTTACCATGCGCAAGATCAGCTACGGCGAAGGCGTCGAGCGCGTCTTCCCGATCTACAGCCCGCTGGTCGAAGAGATCGAAGTCAAGCGCCGCGGCAAGGTTCGTCGTGCCAAGCTCTACTATCTGCGCGAGCGTCGCGGCAAATCCGCCCGGATCGCCGAGCGCACGACAGGCCGCGGCATGTCCAAAGGCCGCGCCAAGTAGACCCTGATTCATGGCTTCGGGCTTCAGCGCCCGACCGATGAACGTAAAAGTCCGCTTCTGGCGGGCTTTTTTGCGTTTGCACTCGCCTAATCCGTGCATCCTGCTACACGCTTTGCAAGCCCCCACTCGCAAAGGTCAGTCTGATGAAACATGTGCCCCTGATGATCTCCGCCGCCATAGCGGCCGCCTTGCTGGCCGCGACACCAGCCCTGGCGGACGGTTACCGCCTGCCGCCGTCCGAGATTGCCGATATCGTGCTGCGTCCCCCGGCCCCGTCGGTTAGCGTATCGCCGGATGGCAAGACGCTGCTGCTGCTCGAACGTGAAAGCCTGCCGCCGGTCTCTGAACTGGCCAAGACGATGGAGCGACTGGCCGGGCAACGGCTCGACGCAGCTACGAACGACAACTTCAATCCGCGCAACTTCGTCGGCCTGTCACTGCAGGACATCGAAACCGGCGAGGTTCGCAAGGTCAGCCTGCCGAACGATGCCGATATTGCCGATCAGAACTGGTCGCCGGATGGGCGCTACGTCGCCTTCACCCATACGACGGCAGACGGCATGTCGCTCTGGACGCTTGACACGCGCACCGCCAAGGCTCGCAAGATTCTGAATGACGGCATTAACCCGATTTTCGAAGAGCCGCGCTGGCTGCCCGATGGCCGCCTGCTGGTCATGACCATACCGGACGAACGCGGTGCCAAACCCATGCCGTCTTTGACACCGTCCGGCCCGGCCGTTCAGGATGCCGCGGGCGGACAGGACGCGCAGACCCGGACCTATCAGGATCTACTGAAAACGCCGCATGACGAAGCGCTCTACAAATGGCTGGTTAAAAGCCAGCCCATGGTGATGCGCCCCGACGGTCGCCGCAAGCAGCCGGTCGGCGAACCGCGCATCTACGTCGATGCCAGCGCCTCTCCAAACGGGGACTATCTGCTGATGGAATGGATCGAGGAGCCATTCTCCTATCAGGTCCCATGGTATCGCTTCCCGACGACGACAGCGGTCTGGACGATGGACGGCGAGGCGGTAAGCGTTGTTGCCGAGCAGCCGCTGGCCGATAGCCTTCCCGTTCAGGGCGTGGTGACGGGGCCGCGCAATATTGGCTGGCACCCGACCGCGCCGTCGACCCTGATGTGGGCCGAAGCGCTGGACGGCGGCGACCCGCGCACCGAAACGGATCAGCGCGATGCACTGATGGCCCTTCCCGCACCGTTTAGCGGCGAGGCTGAACGCCTGCATGTGTTCGAAGACCGGTTTTCGGGCTATGTCGGGATGGAAGGCGATGACGATATTATCGCCTATGATTACGACCGTGATACGCGCGAAGTGCGGACTGCCCTGATCGACGTAACGGGGCCGAATGAGGCCCGCCTGATCGAAGTCCGGAACGTGCAGGACGCCTATGCCGATCCCGGTGACCCGATGCGGGTCCTGACCGAATCCGGTTTTTCCGTCGCCCGCGTTCATGATGGCAAGCTGTTCCTGTCCGGCAATGGCGCAACCCCGGACGGCGCCAGGCCTTTCCTGAACAGCTTCGATCTGGACACATTCGAGACGACGGAGTTGTGGCGCAACACCGGCGAGGAATATGAATACGTCGTCGATCTGGCCGCCGATGATGGCAGCAAGGTTGTCACCTATCATGAAAGCCCCACATCGCCAGGCAATTACCGTCTGCACGATACGGACGGCACACGCTTCCTGACGAATTTTGCCGACCCGCACCCGGAACTGACAGGCATCAGTCGCGAACTGATCACCTATGAGCGCAGTGACGGGGTCGAACTGTCATCGACGCTCTATCTGCCGCCCGGCTATGAGGCGGGCGACAAGCTGCCCGTTGTGGTCTGGGCCTATCCGCGCGAATTCAACAATGCCGCGACCGCCGGACAGGTCCGGGATTCGAAATATCGCTTCACGCGCATCGGCGGCTATTCGCACCTGTTCTTCCTGACGCAGGGCTATGCGGTGATGGACCGCGCGGCCATGCCGGTGGTCGGGTCGGACCCGGAAACCGTCAATGACACCTTCATCGAGCAGGTCGTCGATTCCGCGCAGGCGGCGGTCGATGAAAGCGTTCGCAGAGGCTTTGGCGACGGCGTGCGCGTCGGCGTTGGCGGCCATTCCTACGGGGCCTTCATGACAGCGCACCTGCTGGCGCGCAGCGACATCTTCAAGGCCGGGATCGCCCGGTCCGGGGCCTATAACCGGACGCTGACACCGTTCGGCTTCCAGGCGGAGCGCCGGATTTTCTGGGACGCGCCGGAGAGCTATTACACGCTGTCGCCATTCATGGCTGCCAACATGATCAATGAGCCGATGCTGCTGATCCATGGAGCCAAGGACAATAATTCCGGCACCTTCCCGCAGCAGTCCGAGCGTATGTTCGCGGCGATCAAAGGCACAGGCGGCACGGCGCGGCTGGTCATGCTACCCCATGAGTCCCACGGCTATCGGGGTCGCGAGTCGGTTCTGCACACGCTGGCGGAAATGGTTGACTGGTTCGAAACGCATGTGAAAGCGGCCGAGGTCGCAAGCAATGCAGCGGGCGAATAACCGAAGCGGATATTATTCTGGCACTGCGATTGAGGCGAAGAGCGAATCGATCGCAGAGGCCAGTTGAGAAGTCACATCCTGCCCGCTCCGGCGGGCATAAAGTGCGGCTTCCGCGACCAGCGCATTCAACATCGCGGCGGTCAGCTTGGGATGGTCCAAGCTGACCGCACCGGCATCTTCCGCGTCTAATAACAGCCCTTCGATCCGGCTCAGGCTGATGGCGTCTTCGATGGCGCGCGCGGCCTCATAGCCCAAGGCGGACGGGCCAACCTCAAAGAGTATTTTCGAAACATCGGCCGCCTGCGCTTCAGCCATCCAGGCAAGGCAGGCCGCCTTGAGACGACCAAGCGGCGGATCGTTCGGGTCCAGCCCCTCGACCGCTTTTCCAATCGTCTGCCGGACTTCAGCCTCATAAAGCCCCTCGATCACTTCGACCTTGCTGCGGAAATGATGGTAGAGCGCCCCCTTGCTCAGACCCGTCACTCCGAGAACGTTCTGCGTTGTCGTCGCCTCATATCCCTTGTCCAGAAATGACTGACGAAAGGCTGCAAGAAGCTGTGCGCGCGTGGTCTCGGATCGCTGCTGGCTGCGGTTCTTCGGGGTCTCTGCGGGTGGCGTCATCATACGGCATCTTGACACAGCGTCGGCGCGGACACAAAACAAACCGACGGTCGGTTTATGGAGTCAAGCATGACGCAATATATGGATAACTTGAAAAAGATGATGGCGGCGTGGAATACGACCGACACGGGCAACCAAGCGGCGTTGGTTGAAGCCGCGCTGGAGCACAATGTCCACTTCGTCGATCCGAACCATAATATTATCGGGCGTCAGCCCTTTCTCGATATGGTGTGCTCAACGCAGGCTAAGATCCCCGGCGCAGTCTATGCCCATAAGGGGGAAATCGGATTTCAGAACAATTTCTGCCGGTATCACTGGACGATCCATCTTGACGGCAAACTCATCATGCCAGGCTTCGATGTGGTCGAGGTCAATGATGGCGGGAAAATTGTCAAAGTCATCGGATTTTTCGGCGAACTTAATGGATGACACGCGCTACATCGCGTCTTTCAACGCGCGCCGACGGCCCAATTCGTCCGCACTCCCAGCCAGCCAGAACGGATTGGTCGCGCGCTCCATGGCAACGGTCGTGGGGACGGTCGGCTCGCCGCGCTCCCGCATCGCTGCGTAGCGGGCCACAGCCTGTTCGAGCGCGGGCAGCCCCCCATCCACGCTCTGCGCGAAGCGGGCATTGGAGAGCGTATATTCATGCGCGCAATAGAGCTTCGTCGCCTGCGGCAGCCCGAGTATTTTTTCGAAGCTGTCCCACATCTGCTCCGGCGTCCCTTCGAACAATTTGCCGCAACCCAGCGTGAAGAGCGTATCGCCGACGAAGCAGGCTGACGCCGCTTCCAGATAGAAGACGATATGTTCCAGCGTGTGACCCGGCGTCTCCATGACGCGCACGACATGATCGCCAAAATCGAACCGATCGCCGTCTCCCAGCCTGCTGTCGATGCCCGGAATACGCCCGTCGATCTTGCCGGGGCCGTAAATGTGAACGCCGAAACGGTCTTTCAGCAGCATGTTTCCGCCCGTATGATCCGGGTGCCAATGGGTGTTCCAGATTTCGGTCAGCTGCCATTCCTTCAGGGAGCACTGGCGCGCAATCTCCTCGCCGTCGGGCGTGTCGATGCTGGCCGTCCGGCCTGAGACCGGATCATGGACCAGCATGCCGTAATTGTCGCTCAGGCAGGGAAAGAGATGGATATCGATAGCGGCCATGATACCGCCCTAGCGCGAAGCCCGTCGTGAACCAAATCGGTTCCTCCGCGTTATAGATATATGCTGAAACTTACGCGCCTCTCCGCCTCCTCCCTCGCCTTGCTGATCGCACTGTTTACCGGATCGGCCAATGGGCAGGACGTCACCTTCGATGTGGACGCCAAGAACCCGGCTGTCGAAGCGGAACTCACGAAAACCGAAGAGGAGATGGCAGACTTTTTCGAAGACGCCGAAGCGGCGGAGATTGCCCCTGCAGAATTTTCGCCTGCGCCGGAACTGAGCCTGCGCGACGAAGCCGAACTGCTCGACCGGGCCGATCAGGAAGCGTCGGAATTCAACGATATCGACGCCGACGATCTGGCCGCAATCGATCGCAAGCGCCCGACTGATGCCGAACCGCGCCTCGAGAAGCCCGGACAGGTCGAGAAGGATTTCCCCCTCACCTGCCCGCTTGGCACGGAGGCCCAAACCGACGGCACCTGCCTGGCAGGTCCGGACTATCGCATCGAGGATTGAACCTCGCGCTAGACAAGGTCCAAAGTCTTTACCCCGTCTTCCCGCTCACCCTGGCTTGGATCGTAAAGCCTAGACCTTCCGCCAAGTCGTGCCATCGGGGCTGTCTTCGAAGATGATGCCCCGGGCTGTGCCTTCGTCACGAATGCGGTCGGCCTCGGCCCAGTCCTTGGCCTGACGGGCCGCATGTCGGGCGGCTGCCAAGGTGTCGAACTCGGTGGTCTCGTCGGCGGAGGCGTTGCCGCGGAACCAGTCTTCAGGGTCGCGTTGAAGGAGACCGAGACTTCTTAGTGAAGCGAAACCCATTTCAAGCGCATAGACCATTTCGTGTTCAGGATCGGAAAGATCTCCATATCGAGACGCTAAATCACCAAAGTCAAAGTTGATGCCAGATATATCATTTCCAGCAAAAGCTATGTGGTGTGAGGTCTTTAGGTCATTTGTGAGCGAACCGAAAAAAGTGGGTTGGAAGGTAGATTTCTCCAAATAGGGGAACGCATCCTGGAGCTTCCGATACCACCCATCCAACTGCGCCTTGCTCTCCCGCAGCAAGTCCTCACTCCAAATCAACTCATTCCGATAATGCGCTTTCAACAGGGCCAACCGGATCACTTCCCCATCCCATTCCTTCAGTAGGTCGTGCACCAGAACCACATTCCCCAGCGACTTGGACATCTTGTCCTTGCCCATGTTGAGGAATTCATTGTGGACCCAGTAGCGGGCGAACGTCTCTTCGTTGGCTGTCTCTGACTGCGCGATCTCGTTTTCATGGTGCGGGAATTTCAGGTCGATGCCGCCGCAATGGATGTCGATGGTTTCGCCGAGTGTTTCCTTGGCCATGGCGGAGCATTCGATATGCCAGCCGGGGCGGCCCGGCGTAGTGGCGAAGAGCTGGTTGCCGTAATGGCGCCAATTCATGGCATAGGTCGATGAACTCTCCTGCTGGCTCCAGCCGGGTTCGCCGTCCTTCGCCGGCTTCCACAGGACAAAGTCCGCAGCGTTGCGTTTGGCGGTGACGACGTCGACCCGCGCACCGGCCTGATTATCGTCCAGACTGCGGCCCGACAGTTTGCCGTAATCGTCGTCCTTGGTGACGTCGAAATAGAGATAACCATCGGCCTCGTAGGCGACGTCCTTGTCCATCAGCGTGACAATGATGTCCGCCATCTGCTGGATGTGTTCCGTCGCCTTGGGCTGCACCGTCGGCATCAGGCAGTTCAGCGCGGCGAGGTCTTCGTTGTAGATGCGGGCATATTTCTCCGTGATCTCGGAAATCGGGACGCCCTGCTCCTGGGCAGATGCAATGATCTTGTCATCCACATCGGTCAGGTTGCGGGCGTATCGGACATGGTCCTCGCCATAGATATGGCGCAGCACGCGGAACAGTACGTCGGCGACGACGGCGGCGCGCGCATTGCCGATATGGGCGTAGGAATAGACGGTGGGGCCGCAATTATACATCGTCACGCGCGTCGGATCCTGTGGCACGAATGTCCGCACCTCACGCGTGAGCGAGTCATACAGCTTCAGAGGATGCTCTTGGTCTTCCATAGGAGCGCTCCCTATATAGTCGGGCGATGGCTTGGAACCCTTATGATGATAATCGTCCCGTTGACGGCTGGTCCGATGCGGAGCCGGAGCCGGCCCGGCCCCGTCGGCGATCGCCGATCGCCCTGCTGGTCGTGCTTGTTCTGGCGGCGACATTCGTCTGGCAGGCCCTCAGCACGCCCATCGATCCGGATGCCCGCCTGCATCTGGTGATCGACGATGAGATTGCCTATGCGCATGGCCGCACGGATGCCGAGAGCTTTGCAGACATCAGACGCCAGCTGGACAGCAATCCGCAGCTGGAAAAGATCGTCCTGCGCCATGTGCCCGGAACATCGCATCTGAAAGAAAATGTCAGGATCGCCCGCATGATCCGGGCGCGCGGGTTGAACACCCATCTGGACAGCCGGAGCTTCATTGCGTCAGGCGGGGTCGACCTGTTTCTGGCCGGAGTCGAACGCACAATGACATGCGGGGCGCAGATCGGCGTACACAGCTGGCAGGACGAAAATGGCGATAGCCCGGCCTCGCTCGGCTTCGATCCGCTCGAAGACGGCATGCGCGCTTTCCATGCCGAGATCGGAATCGATCAGGATTTCTACCATTTTGCCCGTGACGCGGCCCCGCACAAATCGCTCTACTTCCTCACCCGTGAGGATCTGGAACGGTTCGGCATTCTGACGGACGGCCCGTGCAAAGGTGTGGACTGGCTCGGCTTCCTGCCGGGACGGCAATAGGAAAGCGACGATGCGCTGGGACCTGATCGGACTGACCGTAGCCGGGCTTGTCCTGCTGATCGCGGTCCTGTCGCGAGAACCCGAGCCGGACCTGCTCCGTTTCGAGGTCGACGGCACCCGCGCCTATGGCTACGGGTTTACAGACGGTCGCACCGAACGCGTCATCGCCAGGCTCAGTCGCGATCACCCGCAGGTCGACACGCTGGTCTTTGTCGACATGCCGGGCACGGCGGATCTGATGGCTAACTACCGGCTAGGTCACGCCATTCGCAAGGCTGGTTACGCAACGGAATTGCTGCCATCCTCCCGGATTGCGTCGGGCGCCGTCTATCTGTTCCTGGCGGGAATGCCCCGCCGCGTCGCCTGCGGGGCCCAGATCGGCGTTCACGCCTGGGGCTATGGCGGAGATAGCGGGATCGGCGCACAGGATGCGATCTGGGACACGAACCGGTCCTATATGCGGGGCTATCTGATCGATATGAGCGTCGACCCCGACTTCTATGATTTCAGCACGCGTGCGGCTGACAGTGACGAGATTCACTGGATGAGTGTCGTGGAGATCAATCGCTGGGGCCTGACGAGCCAGCCTCTTTCCTGCGATCAATCGAAATAGCTGTCCGTATATCCCATCTCGCTTTCGATACGGCGGCGGCGTTCATCTCGCCCCTCGGGAATGACGGGCGGTGGATTGCGGGTCTGATAGACAATCAGGGTAATGATCTGACCGACAACGAAGCTGAAAACAAACCACACAGTGGCGCTCGCCAGAAAGTGGTTGCCGATCCGCTCGAGAACAAAAAGCAGGAATTGCCAGAGCGACATATGCATTGAGCCAGCAGCGGAACTGCTAGGCATGACCACCGTGATAAACAGGATCGTCAGGGCGGCGCTGCCATTGATAAACATTATCGCGACCAGCCAGTCACGCCGGACATAGACGAACCATCCAGCCGCCAATCCAAAGCCTGTTCCTGTCAGAAACGCAAGCATGAGAGAGCCGTAGCCGATCCGGATTGCCATGCCCTTAATCCAATAAAAAACCCCTGACACAATGTGTCAGGGGCTCCACTCCTCCCCTTGGAAGAGGTTGAGCGATAAATATCGACTAGTCGATCAGATCAGGCTTATATTCGCCTGTGATCAGACAGGTCATATCGATCTGTGCCGTCGTACCGGCGGGGCAGGTCACGGTTGTCAGTGTTCCGGCTGTGCCTGGGACCACGATCGCATTGTCGGCGACCATGCCGTCATCATCGGCGGCCCGGAAAGCGTCTTCTTCAATCGTGTAGTCTTCCACAATGATTTCGCCATCATCCTGGATGCTGGGTTCACCATCGGCCTGCAGAATTTCACCGACTGTATCATTGACCTTGGACGGGTGCATCTCGGTTGCGCCCATCACTTCGGTTTCAGTCTCGCTGACAATAATGACGGCTTCGGACTTGGCTTCATAATCCTTGTCCTGTTTCATCGGCTTGTCGCCCGCAAACGCAGGGGCTGCCAAAGCGATTGCAGCAGCGCTGGCCAGTGTTGTTTTCAAAAAAGTCATATTATCCTCTCAAAATTGTTTTCATTTTAAAAAGCTACATATTTCAATGCTCTGTAGGGCATCAACATGTGTCGCTTCCTTGCCCTATCAACGGGGTCGTTCGGGTTTACGTTCCAAGAAAGACTATGACAGTTCGGCAATCCAGTGCCTCGGCAAACGGCATCGCATGGCAGATGCGCGGCATTTGACCCTTACGCTGCCTGTCTGCGCGCCCTATATGGCGGCCCATGAACAAGCCGGATCTGAAACCCGTTCCCCGCACCGAACGCCCCTCTCCCGAAGTCGCCATGGAGGCTGTGCGCACTCTGATCGCTTGGGCGGGCGACGATCCAGACCGCGAAGGTCTGCGCGATACACCGGGCCGCGTGATCAATGCATACCGCGAATGGTTCCGAGGATATGATCTGGATCCAGCAACCGAGTTGTCCCGTACCTTCGAGGACGTGTCAGGCTATGACGATATGGTTGTCCTGCGCGACATCGATGTTGAGAGCCACTGCGAACACCATATCGCGCCGTTTCTGGGCAAGGCTTGGGTCGCCTATATGCCGACTGACAAAGTCGTCGGCATCAGCAAGCTGGTCAAAGTCGTCGAAATTTTCGCCAAGCGCCTGCAGACGCAAGAGACGATGACGGCACAGATCGCCGAAGCCATCGAAGAGGCTTTGAAACCCCGTGGTGTTGCCGTGATGATCGATGCTGAGCACCAGTGTATGAGCACGCGCGGCGTGCATCACCCACACGTTTCCACCATCACCACGCAGTTCACGGGTGAGTTCAAGACCAATCCTGCCCTGCAGGACCGCTTCCTGCGGGTCATCGGCAAGTAACGGTCACATATGAAAAAGGCCGCTCGAAAGAGCAGCCTCATCATTTACGGTCGGCAGTAAGCTTTCTGACGATCGGAGTTTCGCAAGCAGGCTCGGCGCAATTTGGCCAACCTCCCTCGCAATCCTCCGGATGTCCGGTGTGGCGGTCGAAAGGCGTGTTGCCCGTAAGCGCAGCGCATTGGCCCTCGCAAGTGGCGCCGGATGATTCCGGCTAGTCTGACCCGACAATCCCCACATGTCAGGCATGTCTCATCCATGAGACGATTCGGTAAAGTTTGGTTAACGGGCGTTAGGACTTTCGCAAAATTCTTTCCAGACGCCCTCTCTTTCACCTCACCGATGCGTGTTGCAGCGTGATTGGTATTTCAGGACGGATCGGTCCATTTCAATCTCCAAGAGGAGATTATCATGAGACATTCAACATTTTTTGCCGCCTTCATCATGCTCAGCGCTTCACACACAGCTGCCTTTGCACAATCAGGCCCAGCAACGCTGCCCCCGATGGCGGACAGCGAACCCGCGCCTCTGCTGCGCATCCTGCCCGTTCCAGCAGCAAGTTTTGACGATACGGTCATTCAGATCGGAGCGGTCAGTGAGATTGCGACACGTGCCGCTATGCCCAATGTCCGCGTGTTCGAGAATTTTGACGACCGTTCCGAACTCACACGCGCAGACAAGGCTGCAATCGAGGCGGAAATCGCGTTCCGCTTTGGCAAGACACCGCGCATCACCTCCCCCGAGACAGGGCTTCAGTTTGCGCCGGACCTGACGATGGTCCTCAAACCGCTCCAATCAGCTGGAAAACTCAGGAATACTGACAGCGCCTTATTTGATCAGTAGACATTTTTCAGTGATCATCACCATGCAAACAGTGGTCTGATCGTGTCTCGCCCGCTATGGCGCGCGCATGAATGTGCTTCTTATTGGATCGGGCGGTCGCGAACATGCGTTGGCCTGGAAACTCGTCCAGAGCCCCTTGGTCAAGGATCTGACGGTCGCTCCCGGCAATGCAGGGATCGCGGAGATCGCCAACATTGTCGATATCAAAGCCGACGATATTGTCGGGATCCTCGCCCTCGTCCAGCGCGGCGATTATGACTTCGTCATCGTGGGCCCGGAACAACCCCTGGCCATGGGCCTTGTCGACGCGCTGCAATCCAATGGTGTCCGTGTGTTCGGCCCAAGCAAGGCTGCCGCGCAACTGGAAAGCTCCAAAGCCTTCACCAAGGCACTCTGTGATCGCTACGATATTCCCACGGCGCGTTACGGTGTCTTTGGCCATGTCGATGAGGCCAAGGCCTATCTGACAAAGATGGACGCGCCCTATGTGCTGAAAGCGGACGGGCTGGCAGCGGGTAAAGGCGTCGTCATCCCCGAGACCCTGACTGAAGCCGAAGCGGAACTGGAGGCGTTTTTCTCCGGCAAGTTCGGCAACGCCAGCCAGACCGTCGTGATCGAGGAATTTTTACGCGGACAGGAAGTGAGCGTCTTCGCGCTCTGTGACGGAAAGACCGCCATACCCCTGATCGGCGCACAGGATCACAAGCGCGCCCATGATGGCGACACCGGCCCGAATACGGGCGGCATGGGGGCCTATAGTCCTGCGCCTGCCTTTACGGACGCAATGCTGGAACAAACGATGGAGCGTATAATCGCGCCGACCCTGCACGGTATGGCCAAGGACGGCCATCCCTTTACCGGCGTTCTGTTTGCGGGCTTGATGCTCACCGATGAAGGGCCGAAACTGATCGAATATAATGTCCGCTTCGGCGATCCTGAATGCCAGGTCGTTATGCGCCGACTGCAATCCGACCTGATGGAACTCTTGCTGGCTGCCGCCGACGGCACACTGGATCAGGCCGATCCGCCCAGCTGGTTCACGGATCCGGTTGTCAATGTCGTACTGGCGGCCAAAGGCTATCCCGGATCCTATGAGAAAGGCTCCGTGATCGAAGGGGTCAAGACAGCCAATGCGCGAGACGGCGTCGTCGTCTTTCATGCTGGCACGCGACGAGGGCGCAACTGCGGCAAGCTCAAGGCGAATGGTGGCCGCGTCCTCAACATCACTGCATCGGGAACGACGCTGAGAGACGCTGTGGATCTGGCCTATGCGGTGATCGATCAGGATATTGACTGGCCAGACGGCTTCTGTCGCCGGGACATCGCCTACCGCGCACTCTAACGGCTGTTTTGCGACATGAGCTGGGTGAAATGGCTCCAGATCGCCTGCGCCCGTTCCGGCGTAATGGGACCCAGCACGCCTCTGATTTTATCCGGAAGATGATCCATCGGCGCCCCATCGGTCTGGAATATGAAATAGTCGAACATGGCTCGCCATGCCATGCGCTCCGGCTCCGGCAATTGCCTCAGCGACAGTAGGGACAAGACCAGCGCTTCCATCGGTGATCGCGACAGCTCCGGATGGTCGTTCCACCAATAGTTCACCAGTACATTCAGCGTACCTTCCGCGCGGACATGGTGCCACCAGAGCGGCGGAATATAGAGGCCGTCACCGGGCGATAATGTTGCTGTCAGGGCGGCTTTCTGCGCGTCGGCAAAGCGCGGGAATCGCTCTGGGTCCGGGTCACCGAGATCGACCATGCTCATCTGCGGACCCGCAATCGTGTGCTCGATCGGGCCGGGATAGAGGTTCTTCGTCTGATCAGGCGCGTAAAGCGTGAAGGTCCGTTTCCCGGAAACAACGCAGGCGATGTTATGACTCTGGTCGTAATGGGTCGAAATGCGGCTGGCGCCTCCGATCCATATCCGCCCCGCCACACCATTGGGGACAAGCGGCATGGAAAAGTCACCCATATGACCGGGCAAAGCCTCGGCCAGCGGAGTCGAGCCCATATAAGCGTCGATATCATCGCCAGGGTCAGTCAGAACATCGATCAGACGGTCGAGCGGCACACGTCCTCTGTCGAAATTGAAACCTGTCAGCGTTTCATCGTAAAAATAGCGGCCATTCGTGCCGGGGCGTCCCTGAACGACATTGACGGCTGTCGGCCCGGACCCGCTTTTTAGATAGCACGCCAGGGTCTGAATATCGTCACTCTTGGCGACTGCTGTCCAATCCTTGGCAACATCGCGCAAAATGGCGGGACGGCCGGACGCCATGATCTGCGCTCTGAACGCCTCCCGGTCCGTTACGTTATAATCTGCAATCGTTTCGCCGCTCATACTGCTCCCATCGCCTGCCCGGCGCTCACTGTGCAAGATTTAAGATTGTGCCGATTTTGAGCCTTCGACATTCACAGAGCGATTTGGGACTTTTGACTCGCCCAGTCCTGCCAGTCTGTTATGTCGAGCCCGACAATAGGGGAGAGACCGAATGAAACATCTATTACTGGCCGCCACCGCGCTTCTGACTTTACCCGTCATGGCACAAGCCAATCATCATGGTGAGGCGAAGACGACATTGATCCATGCCGGCACGCTGATTGCGGTGCCGGGGGAAACGCCCCTGAAGAACCAGACGATTGTGGTTCAGGACGGCAAGGTACAGCGTATCGTTGCAGGTTTCATGACCGATCCCGATGCCAAAACCATCGACGCCAAAAATATGACGGTCTTGCCGGGTCTGATCGACAGCCATGTGCACCTTCGCGGTGACCGCGCCACGGGCCGACCGGACGATGTCGTCCGCCTGGAAGCCGGCGATGTCGCCCTGCAGGCTGCGGCGCACGCGAAAACGACCTTGATGGCTGGCTTCACAGCTGTGCAGGATGTCGGCGGACCCAAAGAGATTTTCGCCCTGCGTCGCGCCATCAATAAAGGCCTTGTGCCAGGGCCGCACATTCGTGCCGCAGGGTCGGCCATCGCTGCCACTGGCGGGCATGGCGATTTCCACGGCTTCAAGGACGATATTCTGGACATGTATCAGTCGGAAACCATCTGCGACGGCCCAGCAGACTGCCGCCGCGCCGTGCGACAGGCTGTGAAGAACGGTGCCGATGTCATCAAGATCACCGCAACCGGCGGTGTCCTGTCCGACACCAATGCCGGGACGGGACAGCAACTGCTGGATGACGAGCTGGAAGCGATCGTCGAAACCGCCGCCACCATGGGCCGCAAGGTGACGGCCCATGCCCATGACAAGGACGGGATCGATGCGGCCCTGCGTGCGGGTATCGACTCGATCGAACACGGCTCATTCATGGACCGCGAGACCAGCCGCCTGTTCCGCCAGAACGATGCCGTGCTAGTTCCGACGGTTCTGGCCGGGATGACCGTGGCCGAATGGGCCGCCGATCCCGACACGTTCCTGACCCCTAATCAGGTCAAGAAAGCGCGCGCCGTCGGTCCTGCCATGCAGGACATGGCCCGCCTCGCCTATGAAAATGGGGTGACGATCGCTTTCGGGACGGATTCAGGCGTGTCGGCGCATGGCGACAATGCCAAGGAATTCCAGTATATGGTGGCCGCCGGGATGAGCCCGATGGAAGCCATTCGCAGCGCCACAGTCGTTGCAGCAGACCATATTCAGATGGGCGACATGATCGGCACGTTGGAACCGGGCAAGCAGGCCGATATCATCGCGGTCGATGAAGACCCGCTGGCCGATGTGGCCGCACTGATGGATGTGGATTTCGTGATGAAGGGCGGCGTCGTCTACAAACACGACCGCTAAGTCCGACAGACAGTGAATGTCAGGCCCTATGGCCTGACATTCACTGTCTTCATGTGCCGCCGCGGCGGATACGGCGTTTCTGGCGCCGCGTCGGCAGCCCGCCTGCCGCCCCGCCATAACGCATGCGCCCCAGCACTTCAGCCGGGTTCGGCATGTTCCGTGTCACACGCTGGACCTGCGCCTTTGCTTTTTCGAACTGCATGACATTCTCGATCCGGCGATCCAAAAAGGCGCGCGCGTCCGGCTTGTCGGGCAATCCGTCCGATAGCCAGACCGGGGCCGTCGAACTGAGGACGGCAGACAGAACCGCCCGTTTCGAATAAAAATTGCCATCGGTCGATGTGTCGCCAATCGCACGCCAGATCATGTCAGCTGCAGCCCAGGTGATTTTGGCCCCGGTCGCGATGCCGTCCGGCAGAGATAGGCGCGCCTGAGCCCGACGCGCTGCCTCTTCATGCCGCCCGATCTCAGAGAGACGGATAATGACGGCCTGCGTCACGCGCTCGCGTATTTTCAGAGACGCCAGATCGAAGGCTTCGATCCTATCGCGTGCCGCGGCGTCCATCTGTTCGGACCAGTGTGCAATGATACTGATGACGCCATCCGGAAAATACAGCGTCTCTGCGCCCTGTGGAAGCCCGGCGCGCTCGGCGGCCTTGGCCAGCATGACATCCGTCCAGCCATCAAAGGCCGCATCGCGAAGCGCTGCCTGCAGGATCGCTGCCTTTGCCTGATCGGGTGTCATATCCGGCATATGGAGATCAGGCCGACTTGCGCAAAACGACGCGGTTAAACCAGTTCTTGATGGCGCCGACACCCGATCCTGACAGAACGCCAAAACGGAAGATACGCGCGCAGATCCACATCGTGCCAACAACGCAGATCGCCAGCAGGGTGATCGACAGCAAAACCTGCCAGAGCGGCGGATCGCTGGCGAGCCGGATCATCATGGCGAATGGGGAGGTCAGGGGGAAGATCGACGCAAAGGTCACAATCGGACTATCCGGCGCATTGAAACCGAACATGATCACACCGATCCCCATGAACATCATCAGCATGATTGGCAGAGACAGGGTCTGTGCGTCCTGCATGGACTGGGCGAGCGCCCCCAGCGCAATCAGGATGGCGGCATAGAAGACGTAGCCCAGCACCAGGAAGATCAGGGAAATCAGGATCGTCGATACCGGAAAGGCTTCCCGGATGGCCGCAACCTGTTCCGGATTGCCGAAGATCAGGAAGCCGATCAGACCACCCAGAACCAGTATGATATAGGGGGCTAGCGACGCCAGGGTCAGCATCGCAGCGCCCAGCATCTTGCCCAGCATGATTTCGGAAAAGCGCGTACTGGCCAGCATCATTTCCAGCAGCTTGTTCATCTTCTCTTCGATCATCGAGGTCAGCAACATGAACGCGCCCGCAAAGATTGTCATCAGCAAGAAAAATGCGAGTCCGATACTGGCAAAGAAAGGCAGGCGGTCGAGCATGGACACGGCAACCGCATCATCCTCGGTCGTCCCGCTCAGCTCGGCCGGATCGAACACATCGACCCGCGTCCGTCCCCGCATCGCTTCGTCATACCCTTCGGCGGACAGGCCGCCCGCTTCCAGATAGTTGCGCTTGGTGATGTCGCGGAAATAACGGTTGATCAGACGTTCGGCGGGTGCGTTGTTGAAATTCTTCGACCAGTATTGCGGGTCAGGATTGTCAGCCGTGCCCCGGATGATGATCGCGCCGTTCAATTTCGGGGTCTTGTCACCAACGGATAATCGCCGGTCGCCATCCAGATAGGGGGCGAGCTCGGACAGGGTTGATGCCGGGGGGTCTATGAAAATGAGGGAGGCCGTCGGCAATTCCATCGAATCGGCGACGCCCGGATAGCGGGTCTGCAATGTCGCGAAACCGGCATCGGCCCCTTCAGCATCGACTTGCGCCCGGAAGGCCTCACGCTCAGCCTCCGGCAGTAAAGTCGCAAGCGCTTTGACGGCTTCGGCTTTCTGCTCCGCCTGCTCAGCCGCGTAGAAAGACTTGATCGCCTCCCCATGCACACCGGTCTGATCAATCACCGTTTCGTAACGTGGGGGCGAAAAATCGAAGTCCGAATTGCTGAACATGAAGCCCAGACCCATGCCGATAATCGGGAACAGGAAGGACAGCCAGAACCCCCAGGTTTTCACATAACCCATGAAGTCGCGCATCGCGATCAACCAGATACGGGAGAATTTCGGCAGGCCCGGACGTGCGTTCGCGGCCATCATGTCGCGGCCTCCTCTTCCAGATCGGCGCGAGCATCAGCCTCCAGATCGGCCCGCACATCCTCACCAACCAGTGCCACAAAGGCTTCGTGCAAGGTGGCGCGGGTCGGCTCGAATCGGGTCAATCGCACACCCGCCTCGACACAGCGTTCGAGAATATCCGGCGTCTGCGCCGTGCGCGTCAGAAGCAGGTTCAAGGCACCATCATCGCGCCGCTCTACATCTTTGGCAAACGGCGTCACGACATCGGACAGACCTGTATTCTCCGAGGCTATAATTACGCGTCGCGGGGCATGATCAAGCGCCGCCGCGACAGAACCGTCAAACACTTTCTGACCCCGGGCCATCAGAATGATCCGGTCACAGAGACGTTCGGCATGCTCCATCACATGGGTCGAAAACAGGATGGTGCGCCCCCGGCTCGCAATCTCCCGGACCATACTCTCCAGCACTTGCTGATTGACCGGGTCCAAGCCTGAAAAAGGTTCGTCCAATATGTAGAATTCTGGGTCGTGGGCGATAGCCGATAGCAACTGGACCTTCTGCGCCATGCCTTTGGACATGTCCTTGTTCTTTTTGCGCTTGGCGTCGCCCAGCCCGTAACGGTCCAGCAGCGTATCAGCAGTTTCAAACGCAGCGCGCTTCTTCATCCCGTTCAGACGCCCCATATGAGCGATCGCTTCTCGCGCCGTCTGTTTCTTGTAGAGGCCGCGTTCTTCGGGGAGAAATCCGACACGTCCGAAGGCGGCTTCTCCGGGCGCACCGCCAAACAGGGAGACGGATCCCTGATCCGGCTTCACATAGCCCAGCGCCATACGCAGGCTCGTGGTCTTCCCAGCCCCGTTGGGCCCCAGAAAGCCCACAATTTCTCCGGGGCGGACATCGAAGCTCACATCCGTGACGGCCGGCATGCCGCCAAACGATTTCGAAACATTATCAAGGTGTAGAATTGGGTCTGAAACCGTCATTGTCGTGCCTTGGCCGACCGCCCTGTTGGATTCAAGTGAATTGGTTAGGCTATGCCATCTTGTCGCCCTGATCGCAGTCTATAAGGCTGTGCGTTGACGATCATGAGGACCGATCATGGCCTTGAAACATCTTGCGGCAATTCTATTGGGCCTTGGCATGAGCTGCCAGGCTGTACAGTGTCTGGCCCAAACTCAGGCCCAATCTCTGGCCCAATCTCTGGCTCAGACTCAAGATCGATCTCAGACGCTGGATCTTCCGAGCCGCTTCGAATCACTCGACGCCAGTGCCGACGGCGAAATCAGCTTTGCCGAGTTTTCTGACTTTACCGACGCGCTGGCGCTCTCCCGGACATTGGCCGCGCAGCACTTCACGCGGCTCAGCGGCGGCGATGCGGTCATCACAGCTCAGGAATGGTTTCTAGCAACGCAGGTCAAAGAAAGCCGCAGCTGGACACGCGGCTATACGCTTGACCCGATCGATAGTGAGCTGACAGACGTCGAGCCTGCCGACATTCGCGCCTATGACAACATTCCGGACGAGCCCGTCATAACGCCTTTGACGGACAACGGCGAACCGCCGGACGAGGACGAAGCGGGCTAGTCCCCGTTCCGCACGACACGCAGAAACGGCCTGCCGACAGGGGGGCGCACAGAGTGCTCATCGCGTTCGGGGATGAAGGGTTCTGGACGCGTCGCATCCGGCTGCATCTCGGAGGTCTCGAAAGTCTCATCCAGCTGGCGAACGCGCGGCTTAAACGTCCGACCTTTTGTCTTGAAGGATGAGCGGGGTTTGAAGGACGTCCGGCTGGGTCGCTCCAAACGATCCGCATCATTGCCGTCTACATCATCGCCATCTGCATCGCGGCGCGCTCTCAGGTCCTTCACCTTGCGGTTCATGCTGGCGACGACGCGTTTTTGCGCGAATGACAACGCATCGCCCGGTCGTCCCTTTTCGCAATCGTGGAAGGCAGAGCCGAACTGATCCAGACGTTCGGATACGCTATCGGAGAATTCGGACTCGAAGTCGGTGATCTCACCCGTTTCGCTCAGCGTGCGCTGCAAACGCTCCAATTTGCGCTTTGCGTTTCGTGCCGAACGCTTGCGGGCCTTGCGTTCTTTTTCACGCTGCTTTTCCAACCCAGCATCGCGTGCAGCCTGTTCAGTCTGCCATTGCTGCTTGTCGAAATCAGACGTCATTCTGGAACATATAGCGAACAAAGATACTCGCTGCAAATGCTGAGTAGGTCCCTCCGGGACGGATCAGTCGTCGAGGGCTCCCATATAGAGATCAAGCAGCGCTTCCTGTTCGGCCCGTTCGTTAATGTCCTGTTTGCGCAAGCTTACCAGCTTTCGCATGACCTTCGTATCAAACCCGAACGCTTTGACCTCAGAATAGACCTCGCGAATATCCGTTGTCAGCTCGGCCTTTTCAGCTTCAAGACGTTCGATACGGGCGATGAACTGACGCAATTTTTCGCGCGTCGCATCACCCATCTGTTCTTGGCGGTCGGCTTCACTCATCATGGCGGACAATCCTGTTTGTGCGATCAGCGCATTTCCTAGCGGGGCAACGGGATCGCGACAGTTGGAAAACGCAGCTTTTCTGTGGATGAGGTCGGTTTTTCGCAGCCCTTGCCCCGGGAGTTCCGTATATAGGGCTCAACAAAGGAACACTTCATGTCGACAATCTTGTTCATCCTTGCCGGTCTGGCCATGCTCTATGTGGTCTACACGCTCGTTATCGGGGCCTCCAACATGGCTAAGACGAATGAGGGCTCGCGCGAGAAATCCAATAGCTGGATGTGGAAACGCGTTGGCGGCCAGGCCTTGGCGCTCGGTCTCCTTCTGCTTGCCTTCTGGGTTCGCAAGAACGGCGGTTGATCACACATGGTCAAGCTCAACAAGATCTACACGCGCACGGGTGACGATGGTTCGACTGGCCTTGTCGATGGCACGCGCCTGTCAAAGGACAGCGACCGGGTCGCCGCCTATGGCGATGTGGACGAAACCAACGCCGTGCTGGGCCTTGCCCGGCTCGAATTGACCCATATGGGTCTGGACCGGATGCTGGGACGCATTCAGAACGAACTGTTCGATCTTGGCGCCGATCTCGCGACACCTTTGCCGGCGGAAGGCGATCCGGACTCGGAATATGCACTGCGTATCGTCGCCACCCAGGTGGAACGGCTTGAAACCGATCTCGACGCGCTGAATGATGAGATGAACGCCCTGACCAGCTTTATTCTGCCGGGCGGGTCACCGCCTGCAGCCTATCTGCATCAGGCCCGCACAGTCGCTCGCCGGGCCGAACGCAGTATGGTTCGTCTGGCGGAGCACACCGCGGTCAATCCGCAAGCCATGGCTTACATCAACCGTCTGTCGGATTTTCTGTTCGTGGCGGCGCGGTGGTGCAACGAACAGGGCGCGGGCGATATCCTATGGGTGCCCGGAGCCACGCGCCAACCATCCGCCTGACGCTAGCGACCGCGGGTGAGATATTGCCGCGTCCGGGCGGCTATTTCAGTCGGCGTGCTGCGATTGGTAAAGAAGTCGACAAACTGTCCGTCACGACCCAGCAGAAACACCAGGTCCTGATGATCGACCGTATAACCCATCGCCGATTCATCCATATCGACCTTCTGGGCATAGACCTTATAGGCCGTTTTTATAGTCTCGATCTGGTCGACGGTGCCGGTAAAACCGCGCAGACCGTCCGGAAATCCGTTATTGCCGATATAGGTCGCCATTTGCTCCGGCGTGTCGCGCTCCGGGTCCACACTGACGAGAACATATTGCACATCATTGCCATAATCGCCCATGCGCTCCTGCGCAGCGCCGAGCTTCTGCAAGGCCGTCGGACACACATCCGGGCAATAGGTGAAGCCAAAATAAAGCAGCGTGGGCGTGCCTTCGAAAGCCGCTTCGGTAACGACAGCGCCTGTATCATCGACGAGGGTAAACGGACCACCGAGCTCCGCAGTACCTGAACTGACCGTTCTGGACCCTGCCTGCCCGGCTTCTCCGGAAGTGGCATTCGGTCCGCAGGACGCAAGAAGTGTGGCCGTCAAGGCTGACAGAGCAAAGGTCGCAAGACGATTTCGGGAGGCAAATGGCATGGATTGTCTCACTAGAGATGTGTTCGTCGCGTATATAGGTTTATCCGGCGGTCAGACCAGAGGGGAAGCGCGGCCTAATGAACGCATCTGACCCTATTTCGCACCGCTTACTGGACCCTGACCAGCCCGTTTCCGCTTTGCCGCAACGTCAGCTGACCGGGTCTCTACGTCGATATACGCTCATTTTGCTGCGCTGGGCTGCCATTATCGGTCAGGCCATCACCCTGCTGCTGGTCTCGCAGTGGCTAGGCTTCGATGTCCCTCTCGTGGGGTCTGCGATCGTGATCGGAGTCGCGCTTCTTGTAAATATTGCGATCAGCCTGACGCTTCCTCTCGACCGCCGCGTGTCGGACGCCGAAGCGATCGCGCAGCTCGGTTTCGATATCGCCCAGCTGGCCCTGCTGCTTTACCTGAATGGCGGGATCGAAAATCCGTTCGCGATCCTGTTTCTCGCACCTGTAGTCACGTCGGCCACGACTTTGTCGAAGCGGGTGCTGGCAACAGTTGCCGGGCTGGCCCTGATATCTGCAACCTGCCTGATGCTCTGGCACGAACCTATTCCGTGGATTCCTGGCGTTCTGTTCGAACTACCCCGCGTTTATGAATTTGGCCTGCTGGCCGGGATCGTCGTCGGCACGAGTTTCACCTCACTCTACGCATGGCGTGCGACGCTCGAGAGCCGCACCATGAGCGCGGCCCTGTCGGCGACCGAACAGCGCCTTGCACAGGAACAGAAACTGTCAGCGCTGGGAAGCCTGGCCGCGGCGGCAGCGCATGAACTGGGCACGCCGCTGGCCACGATCACCGTGACCGCCAAAGAAATGACCCGCGAACTTCCAGAAGGCCCTCTGTCCGAAGACGCTGCGTTGGTACTCAGCCAGGCGCAACGCTGCCGGGCTATCCTCGAGCAGCTAGCTCTGCGGGGCGACACACCTGACCTCATTCACGAAACACTCAGTCTTGAAGACCTGCTGGAAGAAGCCGCCGAAGGCTACATCGATCGTGACCGTGACTTGATCGTGGAAAGCCATCAGGATGATGGTCGCCTGCCCATCATGATCCGGCGCAGACCCGAACTGCTATACGCCCTGAAGAACTTCACGGAAAACGCCGTCGATTTTGCCGCGAGCCGCGTCGAGCTGACGGCCCGGGCGTCGCGCAAAACCGTCTCGATCACGATCGATGATGACGGGCCCGGGTTTGACCCGCTGATCCGGGGTCGACTTGGTCAGCCCTATGTCACCACGCGCTCTCGCGGGCGCAGCGCCGGCGGATTGGGTTTGGGGGTTTTTATCGCCTCGACCCTTGTCGAACGGACCGGTGGGCAGGTCGCATTTGAACGGTCTCCGCTGAATGGGGCGCGCATCCGCTGCGTCTGGTCGACCGAAGCCCTGTCCGTCTGACACAGACTGCAACTCGCCTCATCACATTGGTGACAAGCTGCACAAACTGAGCCTCTTGCCAAGCCAAGCCAGCGCCCGATCCGTAACAGGATCAGAGAGAGGTTTGGCCATGAGCGAATATACGCTGCCCGATGACACATCACTGATGATTCTGGACGATGACGCGCCCTTCAGGACCCGTCTGGGCCGTGCGTTGGAGCAACGTGGCTTTGATGTCAGGACTTGCGAAACCGTGTTTGAAGCCAAGCATGAAGTTCGCAATAACCCACCTGCCTTCGCCGTCCTCGACATGAGACTGCAAGATGGAAACGGGATGGATGTGATCGACCAGCTGCATGATGCCCGGCCTGGTTCCAAGATGGTCATGCTGACCGGCTACGGCAATCTGGCGACGGCCGTGGCCGCCGTCAAACGTGGCGCGGTCGACTATCTCGCCAAACCGGCGGATGCAGACGATGTCTGCAAGGCGCTTCTATCCGAGCCCGGCAAGGCACCAGAGCCCCCGGAAAACCCCATGAGTGCGGACCGAGTGCGCTGGGAGCATATTCAGCGAGTCTACGAACTCTGCGGGAAAAATGTTTCCGAAACGGCGCGACGTTTGAACATGCACCGCCGAACACTGCAGCGAATTCTGGCGAAGCGCGCGCCCCGCTAGCTTCGAAAACCGCCGGCACGTTCGCTGTGTTTCCTGTATCTCCGCGCATGAAAAAGCCCCCGTGCCTGATGGCCGGGGGCTTTCTTGTTCGTGTCTCGCTTACTTCGGCAGCAGAACCGACGTCACAACGTGGACAGTCCCGTTGGATGTCGTCACATCCGCCATGGCGACTTTACCCTTGCCGCCCATTTCGTCCTTCACGTAGACATTGCCGTCCTTGACATAGGCCTTCAGCGTCGCGCCTGAGAGGGTGGTCAGTTTCGCCTTGCCGCCATTGGCTTCTGCCATTTCGATGATCGACGCAGCGTCGAACGATCCAGCAACAACATGGCTGGTCAGGACCTTGGACAGCTTCGCCTTGTTCTCCGGTTTCAGGAGCGTGTCGACCGTGCCGGCCGGCAGGGCACCGAACGCATCATTGGTTGGGGCAAACACTGTGAATGGGCCGTCGCCAGACAGTGCATCAACCAGATCCGCCGCCTTCACGGCTGCGACAAGCGTCGACAGATCATCGACCGAAACAGCGGTCTCGACAATGTTCGGACCCGTTTCCATCGCGCCCATGACGGCGGTGTCTTTTTTCTTGTGATCACCCGCCAGAGCAGGTGCGGCGAATGCAGATGTTGCCAGGAGGGCGGCGGCGATGAGGGGTTTGATAGTCATGGGGAAGCTCTCTTTGTGTTTCGATCAGTACAACGGCCGATGATGCGACCTGGACCTGATACGGCCCGCCCCGGACCACGGACGCCCAGATGACGCGTGTGTGATAAGCCTGACAAATCCGTCATGCAGAATGCGCCTCGGACGGGTGGGCCCGAGGCGAAAGCCCATTGTGACAACAGGAGACTGGAAAGCGTGCACGGGCTCTGCCATGGGCACGCCAATGTCTATTGCAACTCCCATAGCCGAAGGCACGCGGCTGAACCATGTTCAGGCCTTGCGGGGTCTGGCAGCCCTACTGGTTCTGCTGGCCCATATGGCGCAGGTTGAGATCCGTGGTACGGATCGCACGATCCTGCCCGAAAGCTTCGATTGGGGCATGATGGGCGTCGACCTGTTCTTCGTAATCAGCGGCTTCATCATGGTTTTCGTAACCAGGAACTGGCGGGAGAATCACTTGCACGACCGGTTGGCCCGTGTCGGCGAATTCCTCTTTGCCCGCGTCACCCGGATCTACCCGCTGTACTGGATTGTGACGCTGGCGCTCTTTATGGTCTGGATGCTGCGCCCTGACATGGTATTTTCCAGCTCACCCAATGAACCGCAGATTTTCAACACAGTGTTCCTAGTCCCGGCCTATGCTTATCCATTGCTCGAAGTCGGGTGGACACTGGTCTATGAGATGGGCTTCTACCTTCTGTTCGGCCTGTTACTGCTCGCCCCTGCGCGGTGGCGACCATGGGGCCTTCTGGCTTGGGCTGCCATCACGCTGACCGGCAATCTGTCCGGCTGGCAGACTGGATCCGCCATCGCCTTTCATGCTTTCAACCCGCTGGTATTCGAATTCCTGGCCGGTGCCGCCACCGGGCTGATCTTTTTGCGTATCAAGGGGGACCGCATATATGGTGCGATATTGCTCGCAATCGGACTGGCCGGGCTCTTCATGTGGTTCTTCTCCGCCGTACCGTTTCAGGATGGGTGGCCCCGTGTCCTGTGCCTGACGCTGCCGTCTTGCGCCGTGCTACTCGGCGCGGCCTGGATGGACCGCGCTGGCCTGCGCGCCCCCCGCTTCATGGTTCATCTAGGCGACTGGAGCTACGCGCTCTATCTGACGCATCTGCTGACGCTCGTGCTCGTCGCACGGCTGTGGCGTAAAGCCGGTCTGGAAGACGTTCCGTCTATCGTCCTGCTGGTCGTTATGGGTGTGGCCGCCATTCTTGTCGCGGCCCTCACTTACAGACTGATCGAACGCCCCCTGCTCACTCTGGCGAAAGCCTCGCGCAAACGCCTGTTCAAGGAACGCCCGTCAGCAGCACCGGCCGCTAGATGACCTGGATATCCTTGATCGGGCTGTCCGGATCGAAATAGCCTTTTTCCTTAGGAAAACTGACATTGATCATGCGCATGACAGCCTCATAGGCCTGAGCTCGCATCGGTTCAGGGACCAGCACCTCGTTCGTTTCGTCACGCAAACATTCATACAGGTTTTCCAGCGTGATCCGCTTCATATGTGGGCAGAGATTGCAGGGCCGGACAAAATCGACGGTCGGATTGGCCATGGCGACATTGTCGGACATGGAGCATTCCGTTAGCAAGATCACCTTCGCCGGATTACGGTCGCCGACATAATCGCTCATCGCTTTAGTCGATCCCGTAAAATCGGACTCTGCCACCACTTCTGGCGGACATTCCGGGTGGGCCAGCACGACGACGCCCGGATTGGCGGCGCGCATGTCGCGCACATCTTCCGCAGAAAAGCGCGCATGGACCTCGCAGCGACCATGCCAGGCGATGATCTCGATTCCGGTCTGGCGCGCGACATTCTTGGCGAGAAATTCGTCAGGCAGCATGATGACTTTGTCCACGCCCCATTCTGCGGCGATATGTTCCACGATCGCCACGGCATTGGACGAAGTGCAGCAAATGTCGCTCTCCGCCTTCACGTCGGCGGAGGTATTGACATAGGTGACAACCGGCAGGCCCGGATAGCGCTGTTTGATCAGGCGCACATCCTCACCCGTGATCGAGCTGGCCAGTGAGCAGCCCGCCCGCATTGAGGGTATGAAAACCCGTTTGTCAGGGCAGAGTATCTTGGAGGTTTCGGCCATGAAATGCACGCCGCCCTGAATGATCATGTCGGCTTCGGTCTTGGTCGCTTCGATTGCCAGACCCAGCGAGTCGCCGCGATAATCGCCGACCAGCGCGAAGATGTCCGGCGTCATGTAATTGTGCGCCAGGACGACCGCGTTCTTCTGTGTCTTCAGCGTATTGATCGCATGAACGAGCGGCGCATAGGCGGGCCACTCGAACTCAGGAATAAAATCGCTAACCTGTTCATAAAGATGGTCGGTCGCGGCTTTGACCTCATCCGTATAGGGCAGGTCTTTCGGGTAGCCATCCAGATCTTTTCCCGGAACGGCACAGACACCGTTCGGCACTTCGAGCGTCTGCCCGATCCAGTTGCCGTGTTCCCAGTTCAGGAGCTCTTTGCCCATCATCCATCCCTTATATGGTTCGGACCTGATATAGGGCGCGTTAGGCGAAGACAAAAGGGATAGCGAGCGTTGACCCCCCGATCAAAGCGCCGAATGCAATCGCATAGTTGGAGATTTTTGCGGCCGGACGGGGAACGCGGCGATCCATGATCCGACCGATAAATCCGAAAATGATTGCCATGGCTGCGCCTGCCAGTGCCCAGAACGGGACGGCCACAGTCGCAAACCCCTGCGCATCGCTGGCATCCATGCGCAGCATGTAAAGCTGAACCATGGATGTCAGGCCCGCAGCCAGGCCGAAAATCGCAATCACATTGATAAGTAGTCGCATCGTCATCCTTTCGACACACTGTTTCGAACATCAATGCGGCTCAAGCAGCATCAAGTCTCAACTGTGGTGAACATTGCGACGCGCGGCGTCAAGCCGCTGCCAAATCAGCGCAGTACGGTAGCGCAGACCGTTGCGCAGGGCTAAAGCGCCGTCATGATCAAGACTGCCCTCTATCAGCTATTCGTCCCCTCGGGACGAACGAACCGCCGGACGTTCTGGATCACGCTGGCGGCTTTTGCCGGTCTCGTCAGCCTTTTCAAATGGGGGCTGTTCCAGCACGACACGTCTGGCACCTTCTATTTCTGGGGCTTTCTTGTCTGGATCATCATGCTGTTTTGCGGCCTGTTTGCGATTTACGGCAAGCGTTTGAAGGATTTCGGGCGGTCCGTGCTGCCGATCGTCGGTCTTTTGACCGCGATTATCATCGTTCTGATCGTCATCATGCTGACCAATGGCGGGGCTGAATATTTCGAAGCCTATTCGCAGTATGACCGCAAGGCGACAATCGACCCGGAAGTCAGACAGGCGATCAATGAGCGTTATGAAGCCCGCATGTCCGGCGCAGCCCCGCTCGTAACCTATTCACTCAGCGCCATGTTGATCGCCTTCACGGCCTGGGTTGGGCTGACCAAAGGCGATCCGCAAGCCAACCGATATGGATCGCCACCAATCTGAGTCCGATTTTGCTTGCAAACTGCCAAGAATTTGCCACTCTTTGCCGACTAACGATAAAGGGAGTGTTTCATGGGTAATCTTCTGTTTTCACCAAGCGGCCGGATCGGGCCCAGCGCCTATATGAAGGGCATGATCGTGCTGGCGGTCATCAGTGCCATCATCAGTCTGATACCGATGTTCAGTCCGAGTCTCGGCATGATTCTGGGGTTTGTCTCGCTGATCCTGATCATTCCGTTCATCTTTCTGGGCATCAAGCGCAGTCATGATGCTGGCAAATCAGGATGGATGGTGCTGACACATATCCTTCTTTACATTGGCGTCGCCGTTGCACTGGGCTTCCTGTTGCAGGCCATCGGCATGGGGCCGTCTGCTGAAGCTGAAGCCGCCATCGAAGCTGCCAGCGAAAGCGCCGATCTCGGCGAAGTTATGCGTCTTTCAGGGGAACTGGCTCAAGATCAGGCTTTACCGTCTGCTGTCGCCAGCCTTGTCGGAACATTGGTGAGCGCGTTCTTGGTCAACATGTTCAATAAGCAGGATCCGGGCGACAACCAGTATGGTCCCGTCCCTGCTGCCTGAGAGCAGTAACATGCACCGTTTCAAGCCCGCCGCCAGGCGGGCTTTTTTCATGCTGTAAAGGTCGGGCCAAACAGCGTTTCAAAATTGCGCTTCAATGCTGCATCCACATTGGCCATCGATGCCGTCACACCGAGCGCTTTCAGCGACGTCACGCCATGCGCGCTAATTCCGCAAGGGACGATCCCGCCAAAGTGGGATAGATCCGGATCGACATTGATCGACAGACCGTGAAAACTGACCCAACGGCGGATACGGATACCGATCGCAGCAATCTTGGCTTCCGTGCCGTCATCCATATCGACCCAGACCCCCACTCGGCCTTCACGCCGTCCGCCCGAAACGCCAAACTCCGACAGCGTATTGATCACCAACTGTTCGACGCCGGATACAAAGCAGCGAACGTCACGCCCGCGCTCACGCAGATCCAGCATCAGATAGCCGACGCGCTGCCCCGGACCATGATAGGTGTACTGCCCGCCGCGCCCGGCCTTGAAGACAGGAAAACGGTCCGGCTGAACCAGATCGCCCGACTTCGCACTGGTTCCGGCCGTATAGAGCGGGGGATGTTCGAGCAGCCAGACCTGCTCTGTGGCCACGTGATCTGCAATCGCCGCTGCGCGGGCCTCCATTTGCGACAGGGCGTGCGGATAGGCGACAGGCTGTGTGGCCTTGTGCCAATCGACCCGTTGATCGCTTCGCAGGGCTTCGAGCCCGCAGCCTGAGCCCGTTGAAGTCATACGCCCGGACTAGCCGAAATCGCGCAGCGACTCGCGCAAGACATCCGCCGCTTCCGGATGATCCCGGTAAATGCGCGTCAGTTGATCGACGATAGCTTCCTGTGTCTGCGCGATTTCCGGTGCCCGGCTCGCCAAGGCGGCCATATCCGCAAACCCCAGATTTCCGGCATTTTCGACCTTGTCGAACATGCGCTGATAGTTCTCGACGATAGCCTTGACTTGCGGCTCGATCTTATCCGCGCTGTCCGAGTCCGTCACGCCCTCCAGAAGCTCGGCGAGGAACTTCCCATCGGCGATGACCTGATCGGCCATATCCGGGATCGACATGTCGGCGACAGCCGCATCCGTGAGGGAGCCACCGCTATCCGCATCTCGGACCGAACGGTCCGGGTTATCGGATCCGGAACCGCAAGCGGACAGAACGCTGACGGACAGGGCGGTCAACAGGGCAGTGACAAAGGCTTTCATGAAAGGCACATATGGTCCGCCCGGCAGACGGGCAAGGCCCGTCATGCGAAAGAGACGGATCACGCCCCAGTGCCCTGCAGACAATTCGACTTGGACCGTAAAACCCGCTTGCAAGACAGCCCTCTGCCTCGTTATAGGCCCGCCACCTTGATGTGCGGCCGTGGCGGAATTGGTAGACGCGCAGCGTTGAGGTCGCTGTGGGGTAAAACCCGTGGAAGTTCGAGTCTTCTCGGCCGCACCATTTTCCTTTGATGTCATTGGGCTAAGACCCTGAAATTGCTGAAAGAACCTGCATCGCCCTGTAGGTTCCTGCAGTTTCTCCCGGTTTTTGGCCTACAAACTGGCCTACAAAGGAACCTACAAATGGGTGTGATGAGAGCCCTAAATCAGCATCTCAAACGACGAGGAAACCGCTGGTTTTATGTTCGGCGAGTGCCGAAGGCTTACGCTCACTTCGATAAGCGCGGCACAGTCTATAAGTCTCTCAAAACAGAAAGCCTCGAATTGGCCCGGGCACGCCGGGACGCACTCGTCGAAGCCGACGACCAATACTGGCGCAGCGTGATGGCCAGCGCATCGAATGATACAGCCCTCGCCTTGCGGGCATACAAATCGGCGCAACGCCGCGCCATGGCGAAAGGCTTCGTTTACACACCGGTACAGGATCTGGCCGACATGGCAACTTTGGCCGAGATCATCGATCGCCTCAAAGCCATCCCCACCGATCCCGTGCCGGACAAGAAGGCGGCGGATGCGGTCCTTTGTCTGGTTGACCGCCCCTCCGTGAAGATCAGTCAAGCCATGGACATCTATGTCGAGGAGATCGCCGTCAGCGAGTTGCTCGGAAAATCTGACGAGCAAAAGAAATCTTGGCTCAAGGTCAAGAAACGCGCTCTCGCCAACTTCATTAAGATCTGAGCTGACCCCTGTAGGTGATCCACCCGCTAAGTTAGAGCTTGGCGGTTATGGTCGCCCTGTTGGGCGGACCGGAACGCAGTGTAGGGGAGCCCAACAGGGCGAGGCAAGACTGTTTTCGGCGCCGGTGGTTGATAGCCCAGCGAGCTGTGTGGTCTGACGGTGTTGTAGTGCTGCCGCCAGCGTTCGATCAGGATCTGTGCCTCCTTCAGGCTGTAGAAGATTTCTCCGTTCAGGAGTTCATCTCTCAGCTTCCCATTGAAGCTTTCATTATATCCGTTTTCCCAGGGTGACCCGGGTTCAATGTAGAGTGTCTTCACGCCTATACGGCCCAACCAGTCTCTGACAGCCTGAGCCGTGAACTCACTGCCATTGTCGGATCGGATGTGTCCCGGTGGACCCCTCTGAGTGAACAGATCAGTCAGCACAGCCAGAACGTCGTCGTGCTTCAGACTGCGCTGAACGTGGATCGCGAGGCATTCTCGCGTGTGCTCGTCGATTACGGTTAGCATCCGGAAGGCTGTGCCATCGTGGGTCCGATCCGCGACGAAGTCGTACGACCAGACATGGTCCTTGTACTGAGGCCTGAGCCGGATACAGGAGCCATCGTTAAACCATAAACGCCCACGCTTAGGCTGTTTCTGTGGAACTTTAAGCCCTTCACGTCGCCAGATGCGTGCCACCCGCTTCGTATTCACCGTCCAGCCTTCACGGCGCAGCAGCGCCGTGATCCGGCGATAGCCATACCGGCCATACTGCTCTGCCAAGCGGATAATGTCCGCGGTGAGCGCTGCCTCATCCTCTCTTGGGCGAGGCAGCTTTCTTTGAGTGGAGCGGTGCTGGCCAAGAACCTTACAGGCCCGGCGCTCAGAGACTTTGAGCGCTGCCTGCACATGATCCACGGCCAGCCGACGACGTGAAGGGCTTAATACTTTCCCTCAACAGCCTCCTTGAGAATCATCGCATCGAGTGTGAGATCTGAGACCGCCTTCCTCAGCCGCATGTTCTCCTTCTCCAATGCTTTTAATCGACGCGCCTGATCGACCTTCAGACCCCCATACTCGCGTCGCCATCGATAGTAGGTCTGCTCCGCAATGCCGAGCGATCGACAGATCGCCTTGGTCTCCTCGCCTGCCGCGAGCCGGACATCGGCCTCACGCAGCTTTGCGATGATCTGTTCAGGTGTGTAGCGTTTCCTCGCCATATCGTGCTCCTTCAAGCGCAAAATAGCCAAAAACTCTAACTCTCAAAATGAACCACTTTTTGGGGGGCAGGCCAGAAGCCCCGCCCCTCTTTGTCATCGGCCATGACGGCAACAGCCAATTCGTCAATTACCGCATCAAGGGCGCTTACCATGTTGTCGATCGGCTCTTTGGCGCGGCCGAATTGCGGCTTGGCGAGGAAGATCAGCAGATCGTTCGGATCAATCGCATCACGCCCAACAGGGCGATCCGATCAAGCCTCTAGGAGCGGATCATGAGCGACACACTCGAACTCAGAGGCAAACCCAAATCCGTGCGGCGGTTCAGTCGCCAAGCGCTGATCGGGCTGATCACGATCACCAGCCTCATTCTCGTCGGCGCCACCGCCATGGCGCTGCGCTCACCCGAGCGAGACAATCAAGCGGCGCCGCAGGAACTCTACAACACGACGATGAAGGCGTTGCCTGACGGACTGTCCGCCATGCCGACGTCCTATAGTGACATTGAACGGATTACGCCCATCCTCGGACCGCCTTTGCCGGGCGATCTGGGCGCGGGCATGGTCGGCCGTGAGCGCGCGCCTGTCCCGCAGGACAACCCCTTTCGATACCAGCCCGGGTCGCGTTCCTATCCCTCGCGGCACACCCCGAACGCTCATCCCTCAGCAGATGAAATCCTGTCGGAGTCAGCCCGCACTTCAGACTTGTTTTTCATCAGCCATGATGGCCAGTCAGATTTACGATCTGGCCAAGACCGATACGCTCAAGTCAGGTCGTTCTCAGATCAAACTAGAGCTGGAACCGACGCGCCGATCGTATTTGACGCGGGCTCTGATGGTCTGAAGACGGCGACCGACGATCTCAATCCGCAGACCCGCAAGGAGGCGTTTCTTGGAGCCGAGATAGACGCTGAGATTTATAATCCACATCGGATCCAATCGCCTGTCTCACCGTTTCAGGTGATGGCAGGCACGATCATTCCCGCTAGTCTCATCACCGGCCTGAAATCGGATTTACCGGGCCAAGTGATCGCGCAGGTGACGGAACATGTCTATGACACGCCGACCGGCCAGCATTTGCTCATTCCCCAAGGCTCAAAACTCATTGGCCGTTACGATAGCGTCATTGCCTACGGCCAGTCTCGCGCCTTGGTCGTTTGGTCACGCATCATCATGCCGGACGGCACGTCGGTGACGATTGAAAATCTGCCCGCAGTCGATATGGCCGGATATGCGGGTCTGGAGGACTCGGTCGATCGTCATGGCTGGCGATTGTTCAAAGCGGCCATTCTGTCATCCATTCTGTCGGTCTCCTCGGAAATCGGGCGCGACCGCGACGATGATATTCTCAACGCGATGCGAGACGGCGGTCAGCAAACCATCAATCAGGCCGGCCAGCAGATCGTGACGCAGCAGCTACAAGTCCAGCCGACTCTGAAAATCAGGCCCGGCTGGCGACTTCGCATCATCGTCAACAAGGACATTGTCCTGCAACCCTATGGAGGCGCCCCATGAACGCGCTCAAGATCGGTAAATTGCCAGACACGACTCCCGTCAAACTCTCCTTATCCATCCCGCCGAACCTGCAAGCCGACCTAGAGGATTACGCGGCGGTGTACGCAGACGCCTATGGAGAAAAAGCCAAGGTGACGGACCTCATCCCGTCCATGCTGGCCGGTTTCATGGCGTCAGATTCCAACTTCAAGAAGGCGCGCAAAGCGCTCGCCGAGAGCCAATAGAAAGGACTATCTCATGGCAACCATCGGTCAGTTCCGTCCCGTGAAGGACGGTTATGAAGGGACGATTTCGACGCTATCCATGGCCCGAAAAGTGAGGTTTGTCGCCAACGCCAAGAAGAAGAGCGACGATAGTCCAGACTTCTTCGTCAAAACGGGGCGATGCGACCTTGGCGCGGCCTGGCGCGAAGAAGCGAAGGATACAGGCCAGTCTTATCTCTCCGTTCGCTTGGACGACCCGAGCTTCAGCGAACCTATCCAGGCCGCCTTGTTCGACAAGGATGGCAAGGCCGAGCTCGTCTGGTCTCGCTACAAGTGAGAGACTGAATAGCGAGTGTTACGTTGGCACCTTCTGAGATCACGGAACAAGATATAGAAGACGGGCTCAACGTGCTCGCCTGGCTCATCAATCGCTATGGTGATGCTGCTTGGCCCCTCTTTGAACGGCTTGAGCGGGAGCTGGACAGTCGTCAGCAGAGGCAATCACGCATTCAATCGCGACTGACCGATAAGTTTGGTTGAAGATTGAACATGATATTCACTAGCCTGGAAAACTTCGATCCGTACGCTACACTATCATCGGCACACACCGTCCCAGGTAGTTTCTAAGTGCCATATTTGTCACCTATCGCTATGCTAGGTGACAAATATGGCCATGAAGATAGTCCTCTCGATGCGCAATGCTAGCTCGAACGACTCGGTGAACTGGAGCAGGTCAAGGCGTTTCTTTATACAGGGATGATGACATAGGATTATGCTTGCCTAAGACGACTTACCCAAACAGATTGATAAGCAGCGCCAATTAAGACTTGACAAGTGTTATACCATGCCCTATCTCCCGTCCTTAGGACGGGAGATAGGGCATGAAGGAAGTTCTTTGTCCAAAGCATTAAACGCCCTCAGTGAAAAGCTCGACGCTCTGAAACGTCCCGTTATCACTGCGATTGACGTTTATACCGCTATAGATGTGTTGCATCAACCTGAGAACCGAGATGGCCTCTACCTCAGAACGGACGTAGCCACGACAAAAAAGTATGAAACCCTAGCCGCAGGACTGAACAGCGTTCCTGGGTTTCTTGCGACACCCCGACCGGGTGTATGGCGTATGACGCGTTATTCAACCTCAAGTGCAGATGAGATGATTTGTCTGGCCGACCCGTTCACCTATGTGTCTCATTTGTCAGCAATGCGCATTTGGCAGCTGACAAATAGAGTCCCTAACAAGGTGAGCTTTTCACGCCTTCATAGGACACTGATAAAACCGACCTTACAGCGAAATTGGCCCGACCAATGGCCTCAACCCATACTGCCCGCCCAGCCGGAAACACTCGGTCGATTTGGAGACGTTAACCTCACGCCATCAATAACGATTGCAGAAACGAAACACCCGGCGTCAACGGTGGAACTCGGCGGCAGCCATGTACGCGTCACCTCTCAAGCCGCCACTTTCCTCGATATGCTTGCCAGTCCCGCACGTTGTGGAGGGATGGCTCACATCCTGGAGATTTTCGACACACTATTTCTCGAACGTCCCGGACCTATCAGAGAAACATTCATCACGCTTGTCGATACAATTGGATCGCCGATTGTTAAGGTACGAGCGGGACATATCCTGACAGAGCGCCTCGGGCTAAAAGACCCGCAAGTTGAGAGTTGGACACAGTTCGCAGCCCGGGGCGGAAGCCGGAAGCTCGATCCCGAACGACCTTATGCATCGGTCTTCTCTGAACGATGGATGCTATCTCTAAATGTCGAATAACCCGTCCTTCACAACTGTCGATCTGCCTCGCATCAGAGTCGATGTTAGGGACTGGATCCTTGCGGCTCCGAATGCGGATGCCCGTCAGTTGCGGCAGGCTGTCGATATTACTTTGAACGCAATTGCCAGCCTGGACGACCTGGCCCAAAACTGCTCGCTGAAGGGCGGCATACTCATGGGGCTTGCCTATGGCAGCCCGCGTCTTACCGCTGACATTGATCTGTCCATCGGGCACCGACCCAACCCAAAGGATCCGGAGAAGTTCCGCGAACTCCTTGATGGTAACTTTGATTGGATCGCGATGGAACGGGGTCATCCGGATATGGCCCTGAAAGTTGGAACCATCCGCAGGTTGCCACGACGTAAATTTGACGAAGCGGACTTCCCAGGCCTTGGGATCAAAATTCTCTATGCACATAAACGCAACAGTGGACAGATGGCTCGGCTAGACGCGGGGCAAGGCGGCCCTGCTCTATCTATGGACATATCCTTCAACGAACCCGCAAAAACGCTCCAAATCTTATCGCTGACAGAAGAAGCCTCTATTCTGGCTTATGGCCTCGCCGAGCTGATTGCAGAAAAACTACGCGCCTTACTTCAACAAGTCCCGCGGCGACGGGAACGACGACAAGACCCCTATGATATCTGGCATCTAACGCAGACCCAGAAGCTATCAGAGGCTGATCGCGCTCTCATACTAGACAGGCTAATCACAAAGAGCCGATCGCGCGGCATTGATCCTCAGCCCGACAGCTTGTCCAATCCCGAAGTTCGTCGACGCGCATCAGCAAACTGGACATCATTGCAACTTGAATTGGAAGCCGGCGCTCTGCCACCATTTACAATATGCTGGAACGCGACAGAGGCATTATACAAAGCCCTGCCGTGGCCGCAATCGCAGTAAGGTAAGGCGAAAGAAGACATTGCGAGGAGCTTAGCCATCGAATGTTAGAGCCTCCAAATAAGGCATCAGCTTTTTCCAGGCTCCATTGCGTTTCGCGACTTCAGCCAGCGTTCCCGGGAGTATTTTTCGGCTCTCAAGCGCGTTGCGAAGGCTTTCAATAGCAACGGATTTGTCGACGAGCTTAGGATTCCTGAAAGCGTCAGCCAGGCATTTCTCAAGCGTATATATTGGCACATTTACACCTGATATTTTTACACTCGTTTTGTCCTGTGAGAGATAGGGCTCGCGAAACCGTACAAATCTCAGAGGCGGATAACTCATGCGGGAGGCACGGTCTTTGGGTCCAATCGCGATCCAGACTTTCCGTGGGAGTTGGTCTGTGACCTCATAATATGCCAGTGCCGACACAAGACATATTGTAGCTTTGGGAATACGTTTTACCACCTCAACGAATGAGGTGCTCGCATCGATATCAGCATCAGGTAGTTGATACAGGCCTCGAGAGACGCGCTTGACCAGTCCCTTCGAGACGGCGCGCGATAGTGTAGATGGTGTGATGCCATAGCGAACCAGCTCATTCGACCGTGCCATGCTATGGGTCATCAGGAATGCGATGAGCTTGTCTGTTTGTGTCTGTGTTTCGGTCATGGTTCGTTATGTCGGACTATAAAGAATTTTGTCCGACATTTCATACCATATTTTTGCTGGAACAGCTAATCAAAAAGCTGGTGCGAGAGGCAAGGACGCTGGTCAGAAATGTGCCGAAAGTTACAATGAACAGTTTGGAGGCATGCCTTGAAGAACTAAGGGACGACGGCCATACATTTGAACATGAAGCAGCGACGTTGGCATTGTCAATTTGATATGATCGTCCGGCAGTTGGCAGATTGTATACTAGAACGTTCGCGAATTGTTGGGTGAAACATCCAGTTATTATAGAAGGCTTTGACACAGTCAGCCTGTATCAAGCCTCACTCGGCAGCGGGAAAAAGTATGTCGGGCAACCGGGTCACTGTCGGTTTTGCGGTTGCAACGATGATCGTGCGTTCAAGCAAAAGGCACACCTAATTCCGGAAGCCTTGGGAAATAAGTGGCTATTTTCCCGGGACGAATGTGACCACTGCAATTCACTCTTTAGCCTGTACGACCAAGCCCTCGCTGATGCTGTCGGAGCTATCCTGACGTTGGGAGCGACCAAAGGTAAAGGTAATCGTGTTCGTCAGACTGGTAGAAGTCAGGGGAATGCTCGCATCCGGCATCGTCGGGATAGTTTGGGAAAGCGCTCCTTGAGCGTGAGCGGGCGACTTCCAGACAACGACAAACCTATCCGTATCGAGCTGTTTACCGGCACGATGGTTCTTGAAACACGACTTCCTCCGACGCCCTATAGACCCCGCCACGCCTACAAAGCCCTTTGCAAGATGGGTTTGGCACTCGTCCCAAAAGATGAGCTAAAGCATTTCCAGAAACTGAGGAAGTGGTTGCAGGATCCGGCGGATACGCTCGAGTTTCCAGTTCTTCCCGTCACGATAACGTTCGCAATGATCGGCAACGCCCCGCAAATTGCAACCGCAATACTTTTGCGTCGGAGGCGTTCAAACGACCCGAGACCCTACATGTTCTTCATGTTATCGATTGGCTCCCATTGTTTCCTGATCGATCTCATGCCGGACGCATTGGACAATCATATTCCGCCGGTCTTTCGACCTTATTCAGAGCTGTCATACCAAGCGATCATAAATGGAGATGATGGCGACGAAATCGTTATCCAGTACAAGAACCCAGCCTATCTGAACTGGGCTTCGCCTCAAAAGCGACCCCAACCCTTCGAAGCTCTTGAAACCTATATTCAGCGCGACTTTCAGACAGTGGAGTTCAAACTCAGGCTGAGGTTCGATGAAGCGCTAATCTAGAAAATTTTGTTGAGGAAGATGTGCACCTATCCGGACTGACCGAAGTGCGGTATAGGTTTAACTGAAGGAACGAAACAAATCGTTTCCAAGGCTAATTGACCTACAAATTGCCTACATTTTGACCTACAAATTTCGTTGACGAATATTCTAAGTCATTGTATGTAAAGCCAATTAAAGGATCATGCTGGTCTTCAGCGGCGCACCAGATGATAAAGGCGATCAGACCGACTGATGCAGAAACCCGTGCGCGCCGCGCAATCGCAGCTGCAACGGCCATATAAGCGCCAAGCGCCAAAAATACATGGACATAGTTGACCCAAAGACGCACCATATATGCGGGTTCTGCGTGAAGAGCTATGATGCCTTCGAAGCCGTCACCTAGCTGATAAGTGCGAGGCAAATACCACAATAAAAACGTTGTAATTGCTGAAACCATTCCAGCTATGCCAGCAAGAATAAGTGCAGAACGAGGCAGATTATGTTCGCTTAGTTCCTTGTTCATGGCTCTTGCCTTACTATCCTACAATCGTCGCTTCCGTTTTTTCTCTGACCTCGTCCTGTGTGACCCCGGGGGCGAGTTCGACGACTTTGAGGTCACCACCGTCCGTGTCGACATCGAACACGCCGAGATCGGTGATGATCCGATCGACCACGCCAAGCCCGGTCAGCGGCAGGGTACAGGCTTTCAGCAGCTTCGGCTCGCCGCGCTTATTGGTGTGATCCGTGATCACCACCACCCGGCCCACACCGGCAACCAGATCCATCGCGCCGCCCATGCCCTTGACCAGCTTCCCCGGGATCATCCAGTTGGCGAGATCGCCATTCTCGGCCACTTCCATCGCGCCCAAGATCGCCATGGCGATCTTGCCACCCCGGATCATGCCAAAGCTGGTCGCGCTGTCGAAGAAGGCCGTGTGCGGCAGTTCCGTGATCGTTTGCTTGCCCGCATTGATCAGGTCCGCATCTTCCTCGCCAGCAACCGGGAACGGCCCCATGCCGAGCATGCCGTTCTCACTCTGCAGCGTCACGCTCATCCCGTCTGGAATATGGTTCGCCACCAGTGTCGGGATGCCAATACCGAGATTGACATACATGCCGTCTTCAAGCTCCTGCGCCGCACGGGCGGCCATCTGGTTGCGGTCCCAGCCTGTCTTGACTTCAGACATTATACGGCCTCCCGCACGGTTCGCTGTTCGATCCGTTTTTCATGTTCGCCCTGGATCAGGCGGTGCACATAGATGCCTGGCAGGTGGATCACATCGGCGTCCAGCTCACCCGGCTCGACGATCTCTTCCACTTCCATCACGCAGACCTTGCCGCAGGTCGCCGCTGGCAGATTGAAGTTGCGGGCCGTCTTGCGGAAGATCGCATTCCCCGTCCGGTCCGCCTTCCAAGCTTTCACGATTGCGAGGTCTGCCACGATCCCGCGTTCCAGAATATAGTCCTCGCCGTCGAAGCTCTTGACCTCCTTGCCTTCGGCAATGACCGTCCCGACGCCTGTCTTGGTATAGAAGCCCGGTATGCCGGCTCCGCCCGCGCGCATGCGTTCGGCCAGCGTACCTTGCGGGTTGAACTCCAGCTCCAGCTCACCCGACAGATATTGGCGCATGAACTCGGCATTCTCGCCGACATAGGACGATGCCATCTTCTTGATCTGACGCGTCTGCAGCAGCAGACCCAGGCCGAACTCGTCCACGCCCGCATTGTTGGAGTAAACGGTCAGGTCGGTCGTTCCGGCATCCCGGATCGCCGCAATGGACAACTCCGGTATGCCGCACAGGCCAAAACCACCCGCCGCAATCACCATCCCGTCAAACAGCAAACCGTCCAACGCCGAAGATGCATCCGTATAAACCTTGTCGCGCATCTATTATCGCAACACTCTAAAATCGTATAACTTGTTTAGACTATTAATATTGGGCACCAGAATGACGATCATAGATCGTCCAAAACATCTTTGACTATATCTGTGTTTTCAGGATCAATCATACGACACGGCTGGTTAGGTCTGTCATTGCAAGCTATTGGCTCCGGCGTACCAGAGAGGACGCTTTGGAAAGGCACTCTAAGAGTAGACGGTTTTTCGCCACCTGTGATGACTGTTACTGCCCCTGCATAGGGCACAGATGCCAGGTCCCACCCCATATGCGCCGTTGCAACCCAAACCGGGATCAGGTCAAGGCGCAGTCGTGATCCTGCAACCATCCGATGAGCGATCGGGGGAAACGCCATTTCGAACGTATAGGCTTGTCCAGGCTCAAGCGGGATGGACTGTCGATGCGGATGGATCAAACGCCCTTCACGCATTGTCGCCGCTTGGTCGACTTCTCGGTGAGATGCTCGCAAGCCAGTCCGCAGCAGAAAGCTGACATTACCATTAGCCCGTTCTTCGGACAGAATGGCAATCAAATCTGCATCAACAGTGGACACGCTCGCTCGCAGATCAAACCGGATTTCGCCTACCAGTTCCCGGTCTTCATCAACCGGTTCAGAAATAAATGTTACACCATGATCAGCGACTGCCTCGAAGGTCTGCCACGCCGCGTCGTAACGCGTCGAAACCTCAGCGACAGGCTTATCGAATCCTTCTGGCAGATCCGAAATTTCGTAAGTGAACCGACCCTTATCGGGGTCATCCTCTGTCAGCCTTCCATCCGCATTAAGCGCCAGCGTCATGACGTCCATATTTTTGGGTGGCCATGTTTGATAATCCCTAACATATCCAGGCTCTACATCCTTGTTCGTGTCGAAATAGATCCGCACCGCAGACAGTTTATCGACACCATTAGGATCACCTTTGAGCCAATGGTCGAACCACCGAACCAGTTCATCCTTGACCGCCGGCATGCGAGACATGCCATGCCCTCCATTTGTGAGAAGCAGACGCGACGACACTGTCATGTCATCCAGCATCCAGGCTCCGATGGCTGGTGTGTAGCGATCATAGGTGGACAGCATCATCAGCGTCGGAACGTCGATATCGGCCGCTAGGTGATCGGTTGATTGACGTTGATATTGTGGACCATCATGGTGAAAGGACAGCATCTGCAAGGACCGAAAGGCCGATGACAAAGTATGGTCTTCGCGATTGACCTGACAGACCGCATCCATGTTCTCCATGACACGAATGTCCTGCATAGGCTGACCGAAGAGCGACCAACCCAAAGGCGACAGGTAGGTCGGGATACCGCCCATATGGGTCATGCCGGTATAAATGTTCGCATTGAAGGTTTGCGGCGCAATGGCGGCTAGCGAGGGCGGTTTCGTTGCAGCGACATGCCACGCGGCAATCCCACGTGCTGACGGACCGCCCATGCCGACCTTCGGCAAGCTCCAGGGCTGATCCGCAATCCACTCGATCAACTCATACCCATCTCGGGCGAAGCGATCCGAACCCAGATCGAGTGTACCGACGGAACACCCCGTCCCACGCCAATCACCGACCACGACGGCATAACCCGCCTCTAACAAGCGCGGCGCGGGCCGGAAGAAAGGCGACGCAACCGAGTCTCCATAGGGCGAGAAGATAAGAACGGTCGGATATGGGCCAGCGCCATGCATGCCCGGATCCGGCTTCAGCAAGGTCGCAGAGAGAGTTATGTCATCGGACATGGGCACATAATTGTGCATCTCGACGCTGACGCCCTTTGGACTCGCCTGCATCTGCGCCATGCTCGGAGATACCAGACACAAGGACATCAGGCTGAGAACAGCAGCCTTGAACAGTGCAGTGACCTTCAGCAGGCTTATCATGGCTATGCTTCTTTTCTCAGGATCAAACGCTTCCGGCCGATTGTAGGATGGGTGATGCAGGCCAGTTCACGACAGGCCCGCAATTCTGTCTGAGATCATCAGTTTGCTCACCAATTGACGCTGAGGCTCGCGCCAAAGCTCTGCGGGTTGCCGACTGTCGAGAAAATAGTGCTACGATTCTGTGTCAGATATTCTTCATCGAAGAGGTTGTTGACGAATCCGGCAATCGTGAACTGATCCGTGCGATAGCCGACACGAGCGTTGACTACGACATAGGAGTCCAGCCGGTTCGTTGCACGCTCGAACTGAAAACGGTCATCGACGAAAATGCCATTCCCTGAAACAAACAGTCCATTGTCGAAGTCATAGGACCCACGAATCGACCCTGTCCATTTCGGTGCCAAAGCAAACGGATTGCCAGAGAAATCATTATTGCCGGTATTGAACTCGTCAAACTCCGTATCATTATAGCCGATGGATGCAGCCAGATTCAGATTGTCCGTTGGACGGGCAATGATCTCGACTTCAGCTCCCAGCACGGTACTTTCACCGGCATTAACCGTCTTCCCGGAAAATGGATCCGAGAGGTCTTCCTGAAAACCGACCTGCTGGTCTTTCCAGTCAATATAATAGGCGTTCGCGTTGACGATCAGCCGATTGTCGAGCCAGGATGTCCGCAGCGCTGTTTCGTAGTTCCACGTAAACTCCGGATCATAGGGAAACATGATTCCCGTGCTGGCTTGGAAAGAAATACCACCGGTGCGATAGCCACGCTGAACTGTGAAAGCCAAGCTGGCATTGGGATTGAAGTCGTAAGTCAGTCCCGCTTTAGGCAAAAAGACTGTGTCGTTCCCATCCGCGGACTGATCTGCAGTGCTGCCGAGACGGGGCAGGAGCGCGCTGGAAATGGCTCCGATATAGTTCTGTTCCACGGCGCCCAGAACCTGTGGCACGGCCGCAGCCGGGAATCCTGGAATGGATGACAAGGCCCCTTCAAGATCGGTCAAGTAAGACTGGACATCACTAGCCTTCAGCCGTCCGAACGCACCGAAGCGTTCATAGTCATAGGCCTGGTAATCCAGTCGGCCCCCAAGCGACAATGTCCACTGATCTGCTACTCTGTAATCGAAGTCAGCAAAGAGCGCGTAGTTGTCATTTACATATGTGTTCATGTCCCCGAATTGAATTTCGATCGCTTCGGGTGTCGCACTATTGAGTAACGGAACGACCGCAGAGGGCAGTCCAAGAGCCGGGTTACTATAGATGGCCGCCTCGGCTGACGGAATACCCAGACCGGGATTGCCGTCTCGCGTCAGAAAAATGTCGCCAAGTTCACCGAAGTTTTCCAGTTCGAAATCAGATGTAAACAGGAAAGCCCCGGTAACACCGGTCAGGCGATCACTCTCCAGATTGAATCGTAATTCCTGAGACCAAGTTTTTTCGCGCCTATCCCGGAATGCATCTTCGAACAGGATCGGACCGTTGTCACCGTCCTTTTGTCCAAAGAGTTCGGCATCGCTGTAACCGGTCAGCGATGTCACAGACCATTGGTCGTTCAGTTCATAATTCAGCTCGAGAATGGCCTGCTTTGTTTCCCGGTCGTCGAAGACGGGCGTATTGTTCCACCCTTCCCGCAGGAATGGATCTGGATCCGGAACACCAAACCGATTGTCGGCATCATAGACCCCACCAAAACCCTCTTCGGATTCAACGTAGTTGAGCGTGAGCTTGGCTGTGAAAGGAGCATTCGGAGCTTCGTATAGCAACTTGCCGCGAAGGCTCAGAGCCTCGACAAAATCCTGATTGTCGATATTCAGGAAGGGGTTCGTAATGTCACCATCTTCTTCAAAATACTCGACCGAGAGGCGGGCCGACAGCGTATCTGTCAATCCGCCGCCCAAGGCCGCCGCATATTGTCGGCGACCATATTCGGCAAACTCGACCCGAGCCGCGCCTTCAGTCTCTTGCGAGGGATCCTTGGTCTTTACGACAATTGCGCCTGACAATGTGTTGCGACCCAGAACTGTTGATTGTGGCCCACGGAAGACTTCGATCTGCTCGACATCCCAGGCCCGCGTTGGTCCCCCTTGTGTTTGGAACGGGGGGAGGATGACCCCGTCCACATAGATGGACGACAACGGCGCATTGTTCACCAGACCGGCATCGACCGTCTGCGTGAATGTGACGTTGGCGCCCCGTATGGAATAGCCTCGACCCTCCTGGGTCGTGTTGACTCCGGCAACAAGTTCCAAGGCATCGGCCACTGACAAGACGTTGTTCTGATCGAGGACGTCGCCCGTAAACACAGCGACACTGGCATTCACATCCTGCAAATCGCGATCGATCTTCTGACCCGTGACGATGATGACGTCCTCGTCGGAACGATCCTGCGCCTGCGCTGTCAGAGCGAATGATAAAGCCAAAACAGATGCGCCGAGCAATCGGCTCGAAAAAGATGACGTCATAGTTCAATCCCCCAAAGTCATTTTTAGAATAGTATTCTATTTTTATACCGATGTCAAAACTATCCGTCTGAGCGCATCCCGAAGGTCGATCACGCCGCCTACCGACAGGACTTAATCTGGATAGTTAAGGGTAACGACCCGGCCACTTTTCTGGCTCTCGTAAACACCTAGAACAGCGTCCAAAGCGGCTAAGCCGTCATCAAGACCGGCTGCCCAACCGGGCTGAGCCTCGCCCCTTATTGCACGGCCGAATTCCTCGGCCTGAAGACGAAAATGATTTGGATTCGGCAAGGGATCGACGGGTACTTGTCGCAGTCCATCCGCGTCGGCGTGATAGAGACGGTTAGCATAGGGATAAATCCGAAGCGCCCCATCCGATCCGTGAATCGTGAGTATGCATGGGTACGCATCATAACTGCCTGCGCTCACGAAGCCGTCCACGTTCCAGCCCGCCCCTTCCGTAAAGACGCCACTACCGGGCAGAGACAGACCGAACGTCCCTTCATCATAAGACAGGCTGACTAAGGCCCCTCTCTCCAGAGTCATCAGCACGGATTCCGCCAAAGGATGATCTCCGGAAATGTTTCCGCGACCAAAAACGCTGGTGGGGGCAAGCCCTGTGATCCAGCTGATCGCATCGATCAGGTGAACCCCGTGATCGACAAGCCCCATGGGCGTTCCACCCGGTCCGCCTTCCGGATAATGAACAGGAGACAGGCTTTCGACAGCCTCGGCTCCCTGTCCCCCAATCAGACTTTCTGAGCAACATCGGATGACGCCAAGCGCCCCCGATTGCACGATCTCGCGGGCTTCCCGGATTGCTGGCAAAAAACGGTAGGACGCACCGAACTGGAAAGCCCTGCCCGTCTGCAAAACGATATTTCGGATCGCTTCGGCATCGGAGCGGCTCGCCGCGAGCGGCTTCTCGCACAGGACCGGGAGCCCTGCATTCATGGCGACCTTGATCACGGGCAAGTGGAATTGAGGCGGGGTCAGGACCAGAATGCCGTCCAGCGCTTCATTCGCGATCATCGATGTCACATCCGAATATGGCTTCAGCCCGTAATCTGCGGCGGATTTGGATGCCCTGTCCGAATTGATATCCGCCCCTGCCGCCAAGACAAGTCGGTCACTCGCAGCAATGCCGCGCATATGTTCCTGAGCGACTCCGCCAAGCCCGACCAAACCAAGCCGCATCCGTTTCGACATCGGATTAGTTCCGACGCGTCGGCAGGCCCAGAATGCTCCGTGCCTGATCAACTGTCGCAACCGGTCGACCCAGTATGTCGAGCAAATCTGCAGCGCGAGAGACCAATTGGCCATTCGTCGCAAACTCACCCTTGCGAAGATAAAGATTGTCTTCGAGTCCGACCCGGACATTCCCGCCCAGAAGCGCTGATTGCGCCACAACAGGGAACTGGTTCCGCCCGGTTCCCAGTGCGCCCCAGACGGCATTGTCAGGCAAGAGTCCGCGCAGATAGCTCATCGTCTCAGTGTTGGCCGGTGCATTATATTTGATGCCCAGGACAAACTGGAACAGTGGATCGCCATCGAACAGGCCTTCATCCAGAAGCTTTTGCGCCAGCACGATATCTCCGGCCTCGAACACTTCGATTTCAGGTTTGACGCCGAGTTCCTGGAACCGTTTCGCCATCTTCCGGAGCGTATCCGGCGTATTCAGATAGACGACGTCACGCCCGCTCGCGACCTGGTTGGATGTGGTGACATCAAGCGAACACATGTCCGGCCGACAGGCTTCGATATGCTGATAGCGAACTTCCGCCGAGGCCACATCCGTCCCGGGACCCGCACGGCTCTCATCTTCGGGATCCGGATAAAACATGGCCAGACCGCCACATGTCAGATTGATGATCACGTCGGTTCCGGATTGCCGGATACGGTCCGTGATCTCCTCGAACAACGCGACATCCGTATTGCCCTCCCCCGTTTCGGGATCGCGCGTATGGATATGAACGATCGCGGCTCCCGCTTGGGCGGCCTCGATGGATGCGTCTGCAATCTCCTTCGGGGTTACGGGAAAAGCCGGGTGATTTCGATTGAACGCCTCCCCGCCCGTCACTGCACAGGTGATGATGGCAGGGTCAGCGACAGATTCGACGATTGGCATGAAATGCTCCATTATAGAATGTAATTCTATTTTGTCCGTCTGATTCGATCTGTCAATAGAGATTGATGGGTGAACACTCAGCTCAGAGCCGGAACCGGAACCGATTACGGGTGACCATCAATGCCTTCTTGCAAATAGAATTTGATTCTATTACGTTAACGGCAAGTTGGAAAAGACATCCCCTTTATGACGCTACGCATCGCCATCGCCGGAATACTTCTGGAAGCTAACCGCTTCGCCCCGGTTACAGCCCGGGCAGACTTCGACGCTTACCTCATGCAAAGGGGTGAGAGCCTCGGCGCTTTTGCACAGTTGATGGGACTTGCAAGCGCCGCAAATGATGAACTCGACATCGAGTTCGTCCCAATTCTAGTCGCGGGCGCTGAATCCGGTGGCCCACTCGATCATGCGGATTACCTCGAACTGGTCGCTGAAATCGAGACAGGCTTACGTGATAACGGACCGCTCGATGGTGTTTTCCTGTTTGCACACGGGGCCGGCCTGACAACTGAACTCGACGATCTCGATGGAGACTATTTCGGCCGGGTGCGGGCTGTCGTTGGGCCGGACGTGCCTATTGTGGCGGAGCTCGACCTGCATGCCAACTTGTCCGATGCCATGGTTGAACATGCGGATTTGCTTGTCGGATATCGCACTAACCCGCATGTCGATGTAGCCGACAGGGCGAAGGAATGCATTGTTTCGCTCTGTCGCCTGATTGCAGGCGAACGCATCGAGGTCGCCTATCAACGCCTGCCGCTTATCACCTCTCAGATTGCCCAACTCACTGGCCCCGGAACACCCTATCAAGCCGTCATTGATCACGGCGAAGCCCTGCGCGCGAAGCGTGCCGCACTCGCAAACGTTACGCTGCTGTCCGGGTTTTCCTTTGCCGACACCGCCTATAACGGGTTCGCGGTCTATGTTGCGGCATGGGGCGACTCTGATCTCGCCATTTCCACATGTGATGCTCTTGCACGGGACCTCTGGGTCAGACGATCGGATTTCGCGGTCGATCCGATGACCGTAGAGGACGCTGTCCGTCACGAAAAAAGCGCTCAGGCCGGCAACCTTCCTGGCCCTCGCATCTATGCCGACGTCGCGGACAATCCCGGCGGCGGTGGCCGCGGTAATACGATTCATCTCCTCAAAGGATTTCTGGACGCCGGTCTGCCGGGCGTCATCGCCGGAGTCTATTATGACCCTGCCCTCGTTGCGGACGCCAACCGTCAGGGTGAAGGCGCGCACTTTCAGGCTCGCTTCAACAGTGCAGAGCCCAGCCCCCTTTCCGGCACACTGGATTGCCCTGCCATTGTGGAACGCCTTTTCATTGGCGATTTCATCAACGGACCGGGAGTCCAGGCCGGAGAGCGCGTGAAGCTGGGTGAATGCTGTCTGCTATCGCTTGGCGAAGGTCACGTAAAAGTGGTCGTCGTCAGTTATCGCAATCAGGTTTTCAATCCGGGATTCTTCACCTGTGCCGGACTGGACCCGACACGTGCGAAGGCCATCATCGTGAAATCGCGGGGTCATTTCCGAGCCGGGTTCGCAGAGCTTGCCGGGCCTGAAGAGATATTCGAAGTCGATGCACCTGGACTTTGCACGGCAGATATTGCGTCGGTAGAGTGGTCCAACCTGCCAAGCCCGACCTATCCGATGGACATTGACACATCATGGTCGTCCAATGTGATCCTGAAACCCTCACCGAGCGGATCCAATTTGGCAGGAGATGCCGCATGACCTTATTCAAGCGGCCCGACCTTTTCCGGGCGAATAGTCTCGCAACGGTGGCCTTGGTAACCATCGCCTCTGCACTGAGTGCCTGTACGACTGTGACGGACAGGCCAGCCCAGGCCGAAACAACACTGGATTTAACAGAATTCGAAAGGATCTTCGCAACGGCACAGACCGACGCGGATGCGCCCGGTGCATCGATTGCCATTTCAGTTGACGGCGTCACGGTCTGGTCTGACGCATTTGGTCTCGCCAGTGTCGAACTCGACGTCGCAGCGCGGCCAGATACACGCTTTCGGATCGGAAGCACGTCCAAGCCGATGACCGTCACGGTACTGGCCCGTATGGTGGAGCGCGGCGAAGTCGCATGGGACGACACGATCGGCCAGTATTTGCCAAACCTTCCCGAAGCGCTCAAGACAATCACCCTCGCCGAACTCGCGTCAAACCGGTCAGGCATACGCCACTATCGGGACAGAGAGTTCCGCGATGGGGAGCGAGTCTGGTGGCAACATTTTCCAAGTACCGAAAGCAGTCTGAGCCTGTTCAAGGATGATCCGCTCGTCAGCACACCCGGCGACACCTTTCACTACTCCACTTATGGCTGGACACTTCTGGCGGCGGTTCTGGAAGCTGCGGCTGGACAGGATTTTCCGACCCTGTTGCATAAGGACGTCTTTGGCCCGCTGAGGATGACGGACACGCAAATCGATCATGCCTTTCTGTTCGTGCCCAACCGCACTCAATTCTACTGGCGAGCCCCAACGGGCCAGCTGACCAATGCGCCGTTTACGGAAAACTCCTACAAATGGGCCGGCGGCGGGATCGTTTCGACATCGGACGACCTGCTTCGCTTTGCCAATGGATGGCTGGACGGCACGATTGTTCCGCCAGACTTGCGAGAGGTCATGTGGACGAACCAGACTGTCCGAGACGGGACCGAGACTGTTTACGGGCTGGGCTGGTTTGTCGGTTATGACGACGTGATTAGTCGGTTCTCAGACTCGGGTGAGACAGTTCCGGTCGGGTTACGCGGGTTATCCGACGCTGGGATCCATGTGATCGAGCACCGTGGCGGACAGATTGGCGGTTCGACCGTACTCTGGATTTTTCCCGATTTTGACATTGTCGTGACGGGAAGCTGGAACATGACGGGTGAAGGCCGAAAACTTTACGCTGCCACACTGCAGATCGCCTGCCAGACGATTGCGGCGCAGGCCGATGCACCGGAAATCCGCTGCTCAGGTCATTCAGAGTGAACCTCAACGCTCAGCAAAACGACAGACTGAACTGGATCAAGATCGCAGTCATCGGCGTCATGTGCATGGCGCAGACCTTTCCCTACTATCTGGTCAATTCGACGGTCCCGACCCTGTTCCGCGCCGAAGGTCTGGCGCTGGAAGACTTCTGGGCCTTTTCCATCATGACGATTCCCGCCTGGGCGAAATTTCTCTGGGCGCCCTTTGTGGATCGCTATGGCTGGGTGGCCTTCGGTCGCCGAAAATCGTGGATTCTGACCTGTACACTTCTAGGTGTCGCATCGCTCTGGATTCTGATCTTCACTCCGCCATCGACCGAAACCCTGGCTGTCGTGATCGCTATCCTCTTTGTCCATCTGTTGATCATGTCCACGCAGGATATTGCGGTGGATGCCTACACACTCGAAAATCTGACCGAGCATGAACGCGGGGCCGGCTCAGCCTTCAAGGTTTTTGCCGAAGCGGTCGGCGAAGCGCTGGCATTGGGGGGACTGATGTATATCTACACGCGAGTCGTCTTTCCGGGAACGTCGAGCGGCTGGACATCCATGATCCTGGCCGCTGGTTGCGCTCTGATCCTCTTCACGCTTCCTGTATTGATCCGACGTGAACCTCCCATGGCCCCGGAGCTGGAATCGCGGAGAGCGTCCGGAGACCGACCCCGCCTATCGAAATTCTTCGTCCGTCCCGACACGCCCCCGATCATCGCCCTGTTGCTGGTCGGAGGGTTCATCAATTTCATGCTGCCGCCTCTGATCGGACCCCTGCTGGTCGACAAGGGATTTTCCTTGCTGGACGTCGGCATCATTCTCGGAACGGTCACGCCTGTCGCGGCTCCGCTCGGCGCCATTTCGGGCGGTGCGCTGATCACCCGGATTGGATTGAGAACGTCGCTGATGGTTCTGAGTTCCGCCAGCGCGATCGTCGCGGTCTTGGTGGTTGGAGCCGTCGCGAGCGGCCTCGACGTTCCTGCTTGGTTCATGCCGATTTCGGAAACAATTGCGGGCCAGTTTCAAAGCTGGAACAATGGTACAAGGGTGATCTATGCAATCGCCGTTTTCATTCCCGTCGTCTGGATGATCGCGATGACACATATGGTCTTTACCGTGTCCCGCATGGGCTGGGCGTCTCGGACACAGGCGGGAACGGACTTCACACTGCATGGTGCATTCTACAATATCGGTCGCACATTGGCCGTCGCCATCAGCCCTTTCATCGCCGCATTCTTCGGCTGGGCCGTCTTTACCGCCGTTCTCGGTTTCCTGCTGACTGGACTGGCTCTCGCCTACTGGATCATCTTGCCGGGGCTGGAACGCGTGTGCGATCGCCGCCGGATCAGCGAAGGTGAACTTTTACTCGAACCGAGCTGATGGACATGACGACGCCTTTTTCGGACCTCACAACACCTGCCCTATTACTGCAACGCGACCGACTGGTTCGGAATGCACATGATGCGTTGGCCCGCGCCCACCATCTAGGCGTGATGTTGAGGCCGCATTTCAAAACGGCCAAATCTGTTGAAGTGGCACAGCTCATGCTCGGTCAGAATATGGACCGGATGGCTGTCTCGACCCTGCCTGAAATCACCATGCTCTTTGCGGCCGGCATTCGCAACATCCGCTACACCTCGCCCTTTGACCCTACCAAGTTGAATGGCTTGCAGGATATGTTGCGCGCCGGACTTGAACTGGAAATCCTGGTCGATGACCGCAGCGCCATCGAAGCGATCTCGAACCAGGCAGACCGTCTGCGCGTCTCGGTCGGCTTGATCGTGGAAGTCGACGTTGATGGGTATCGCGCGGGCCTTCCGGCACAGGGCGATGTCCTGAGTTCCATCGCGAAATCAATCACCGATGCGCCGGGCATATCCTTCGTCGGCCTCTACAGCTTTGCCGGGCAGACTTACCGGCTTGCCGACCGCAAGGACCGCCAAGCCCTGATCGAACGTCATCGCGCAACGCTGGTGTCTTTTGCGAGCGCTCTCGAGAAACAGGGTTTGCCTTGTGCGACGCTGGGTATCGGATCTTCACCGGTTCTGGCGGACGCAGTTCACCTGGACGGGCTGACGGAAGTCTGCGCCGGCGTTTACTGTTTTCAGGATCTGACACAGGCGGGCATCGGAGCCGCACAGATCGACGATCTTGCGGTAAGCGTCTTGGCAACTGTCACTCAACGCAAATCCGACGACGGACGCATCTTTATCGACGCCGGCGGGCTGGCTCTGTCGCAGGACCGCAGCACGCGCGGACAGTCGGTCGATCAGGGTTATGGTCTGGTCTGTGATGCGTTGACGGGCAGGCCCGTGGGAGACGGTGACATCATCGTGGCTCGCACCAGTCAGGAACACGGTGTTCTGATGCGACGTGATGGCCGCTCAGCACCCGCAGAACTATTCCCTATCGGGCGGCGCGTCAGGATTCTGCCAAACCATGTTTGCATGATGGCGGCCGCCTATCCTGCCTATACCGTCATTGATGGCGACAAGAGCGCTGAGAGATGGGAACGGGCTACAGGTTGGACCCTCTAACCCGCCGCATCGGAAACCGGCAGCGGCAGCGTTTTCAACATTTCCGAAATCGACTTGAACGCAGGGTTTTTGGCGGTTCCGAGACATTCAAACATCGCCATTTCGGTCGTGATTGGAACGACACCCTGATTTCCGAGGCGTCGCATCGCGATAGAGCGGTCCGGCATGCGGCGCGAACTGATCGCCGACCAGACGCAGAAAACCTCATAGCCGAGTACGACCGCATCCAGAGCCGTCTGTAGAACGCAGACATGCGCCTCGCATCCCGCAAGAACAAGCTGATCGCGGCCAGCCTCACGGGCTGTTGCAAGGTGATCGCGCATGGCACCATCCGCTAGTACCGAGAAATCCGTCTTGGACATCACTCTCGCCGCATTTGCCTCGACCAGCGATGGCACGTTGAGCGCGCTGACCGTCGAACCGAGACCTGATGGATATTGCTCGCTGATCAGAATGGGCACATCCAGTTTACGAGCTGCACCTGTCAGCGCCGCACAGTGCGCAATCATCCGATCAGATTGCGACAAGGCCGGGATGAGCCGGTCCTGAACATCGATAATGATAAGATGCGCGCGAGCTGGATCAATCATGGCTTTACCTTGAGGCAATTGGGTAATAATAGAATTTAATTCTATTATCTACGGAAGCTTTCCCATGTCCATGCCTGACTCGCCGATTCTGATCATCGATGAAACCATGGCGCGCCAAGCCGTGTCCCGAGCCGATGCCTTTCTAGCCGTGAAGAACACGTTCGCTGCAATGGCCGCAGGTCAGGCCCGCAACTTCCCGGTGACACGGGAAGCCTTGGAGGACCAAGCCGCCTTGTTCGGTTTCAAATCCGGTTATGATGCGGCGAATGGCAGTCTGGGGCTGAAAGCCGGCGGCTATTGGTCGAAAAACTCGCATCAAGGCCTGGACAATCACCAGAGCAGCGTCCTTCTCTTCGAACCGAAGACCGGACGTCTCGAAGCTGTTGTGTCCGGTAACTATCTGACGGCTACACGAACAGCGGCGGCCAGCGCAGTCTCTATCGATCTGCTGGCGCGCGAGGACTCGAAAACACTTTCCATCGTGGGCTCCGGCAAACAGGCGGAGTCGCAAATCCAGGCAGCCTTGGACATTCGAGACTTCCAGATCATCCACATCGCCAACCGCACGCGGGAGAAAGCCGAGCGACTAGCCGACACATTGCGCGAAACCGGTTTGGAGATTTTCGTCAGCTCGATCGAGCAAGCCTGCCGACAGGCGGATGTGCTGATTACGATCGTATCTGCCTTCGAGCCCGTCGTTCAGACCGACTGGATAAAGATGGGCACACATATCGCCGCCATGGGGACGGACACAGTTGGAAAACAGGAGCTCGATCCAGCTCTGTTCGGCCAAGCGCGTATCTATGCTGACGAAATCCCGCAGTCGGCGCATCTGGGTGAGGCCCAACACGCGGTTCAGCAAGGCATCCTGTCATCCGAGCAGATCACAGCGATCGGCGAAGCCATCAATGATCCTTCGAAAGGACGACAGACAGAGTCCGAGATCACCCTCTTCGATGGAACGGGCGTGGGTCTACAGGATCTGGCTGTCGCGCGACTGGCTGTCGCCCACACTCGCCGGACGGCAAGCTAGTTCATGCCGGGACGGCCTGTCCCGATAGATTTGCGGTCTCTGCTTACGAGCCTCGCGGTCATCCTTTCATCTGCGTTGCCGGCGGCTGCGGACCCATTGAGTGTGAACACGCTGTTCCAGCTTGATGGTTACCACGGCGACAATCCGTCAGACGCGCCGCGTACAGACATCCGCCGAGCTCGGATCGGCGTTTCGTCTCGTCTCACCAATTCATTCACGGCAACCGCAGGATTTGAGTATGGCAGCGGGGAAATCGTTTGGGAAAATGCATTTCTGGCCTGGACACCTCAACCGCATCTGTCCCTGTTCGCAGGACATATTGAAGCGCCCCTTTCATTCGAAGACGAGACGAGCGATTCCGCCGCGACTTTTCTGGAACGTGCCTCTCTGAATAGTCTGACCTTTGGTCGATCACTCGGATTTGGTGCGCGCTGGGCCGATGATTACATCCGCTTCGAAACATCCGTGACAGGAGAGCCCGGTACGAACTCAGCCTTTGGCGATGACAAAGCACTACGTCTGGCCGTGCGGACTGACATTTTCGACATGAATGGCGATAGCGGGTGGTTTCTCGGCGCCTCCTACGGTCATGAGGAGAGGGGTCTCGCCCAGCCCGTCATCAGCGCTCTGGGTGCAGAACTCGCACCCCTTGAGAGCCGCGCCGTACCAGCGGGACTTTATTTCGATCAGAGCCGTTACCGAGGCGTGGAAGCCTTTGTACAGACGGGCCCGGTGTCGATTTCGGGCGAATATGCAGCACGCAATTTCAATATGAATGGCACCATGTCTGCGCGTCAGGATGCTGCCTACATCAAGATCGCCTGGTTCCTGACGGGGGAAATGCACCAACGCGATATGATGGAAGGCCGTCTGATCGGCATCACACCGCTTAGCCGTTTTGGGGCAGTCGAGGCCGCAGCGCGCATAAGCCAATCGCACCTACGTGTCCCGGTCCTCGAAACGCGGACAAGCTATACGTTGGGCCTGAACTGGTATCTCGGACGCCGGGATCGCCTCATGCTCAATCTCGTGCATGACGCCCCCGATTATGGCCCCTCCGAGACGTCGATCGGTCTGCGATGGCAGATGGCGATCACCCTATTCTAGCTTCGTTATCACCCACCCGTCCCTGAAAGGATATTCCATGCAACAGACCCGTTTAACACTCTCTATCCTGAGTTTGATGATGTTACCTTTGGCGACAACGGCACTGGCAACAGATCCAGGTTCAACCGACGAAGTCTCAACGAACATACCCATTCAATTGTCGCCCGTGGCGTCACAGAATTATCTTCGCTACCTCAGCTGGCCTGAGACCGGCTATGTCGCAGCCTCGGCAGACGGACGCGTTATCAAGAACAGTTTCTGCGCCCAGACACATGCATGCGGTCAGGACGCCGAAACCGTCGCCCTGTCTGGCTGCAAAGCCAAATCCGGGGCTGCGGCCTGCACCATCATCTACACGCCGGCAGGCCAGACCCACGCGATCCGGCTGCATCCGCAGGCGGCATTTCTGAATGCTGGATACAGACCCATGCGGTATGAACTGGAACGCGGCACACAGCTTTCTTCTGGCTGGATGGCCTGGCGCGGTACACATAATGGCGCGCCCCATGACTATGAGATCGTCCTAGATAGTGCCGATGGTCAGGGTCGGTGCATTGGCACGTCCAAACGTATCACCAAGGCAGACAACTGGGCCTACGACATGACCTGCTCGACCGGACCGGATTTTGAAATTTCGACCCAATATGATCACGACACATCAATCGAAAGTGGGATCGGTCTCGACGAGGCAGGCCAGGCCATCCACCTGTCTCTGTTCAAGCTGCAGGATTAAAACAGCACGTCCTAAACAGGTGGGAGTCGTACCGGACGTTGCAGCATTTCGGTTGAGTTCACGATCCGCTTGACGCTGCGACGTTGCTCCGGCGTGAGCTTGCCTGCATCCGGGCCGCCTGCGGCCCTGTACCAGCTCCTGGCCAGCCGAATGGCGAGATCAAGAGGCTTTTCACCTCGGATCAGCTTGTCACTCGTCATTAAGCGAGACTGGCTGATCAACAGACCGTCCATGCCGTTGAACAGGAGTTCGGCGAGGATGATGTCATCCTCGTCTGGCGCCTCACGGCCGTTATTGGCCGCGATGAGCTTCGCAAATCCTTTGACCAGTTTGCTTTGCCGCGGCAGCCAGGATGCTGACACGCTATCCGGATTGATGTTGAAGTACCATTGCAGCAACTGCGTGTGGCCGCGGCGATTGATGTATTGCTGAACGGACCGCCAAGCGAGCAAAAAGGCTGAAGAGAACAGGTCTTCGTCTCCAATATTATCGAAATAGGCGAAGAACTGTTCAATATCCTCTTCCGCAATCGCGGTCATCAGACCGTCTTTGCTCTTGAAATGGAAGTAGATCGATCCGACCGTAATCTCGGTCTCTTCCACCACATCTTCAATTGAAATCGTGTCGAAATCCCGGACAGCCAAGAGGTTGCGGACACCTTCCTTAACGCGTCTGCGCGTCCTTTCCCCCTTGGTTATCTTTACCGGTTTGTCCTGGGTCTGAGGAGCACTCATCAGATCACCAATGTATGGAAGAAGCTGAAAACAACGATCATATATATACGCCTGCTAGTGAGGCCGCTCACATATGGGAACTCCCTTGATGAGGCAAGACGAGGCGACTCTGCCTGCCCAATGATGCGTCCAATTGCCTAGAAACGACCCGGTATTTCCAAGCCTAGGAAACCTAACAGTATTGTCGAATAAATCACGACAACCGCAAGACAGACGAAAACACCCAGATATACCACGGATATGCCGGGTCGTTCGCCCCCCCCACTGAGAATACGGCGCAAAGACAGAGCCGCCGTCAAGATCAAACCAAGAGCGCAAATCCAGGCCAGATTACCGAGAACACCCCACATCATCATCACCCAGTCTGCTTCCAGCAGGATACGTTGGGTCTGTATTTCCAGAACGAGCAGGGGCCATAGAAAAACCGAAAGGCCGAAGGCTCCTGCCGCGGTCGCCAATGCGCGGACCGGAAAACGCGCGAAGGCAACATTGCGGCTTAGAAATGCCAGCCCGGCTGTCATCAGCAGTAGGAAGGACGCAAAAATATGCAGTTCCTGCCGTACGGATGGCGATTGCAAACCCTCTGTTCGGTCCCAAACAGAGGGGTAATCATCAACGAAACTGACGATCTTCCCGTCAACTTCCTTGAAGGCAGCAGTCCGGCTGCCATCAGGTGTCATGAAAATGTTCGGTCCGACGGGCTTGAACCCTTTGCGACCACGGATGGTCAACGAGCTGTCGTCGGCGACCCTCACTTTGGCTTCGCCCTCATAACCAAAAATCTGCACAAATGTGGAATGGGCTCTCTGACGGTTCCAATAAGTGCCTTCGAAACGTTTAAGTGCTTCGGCTTTAACATCCGTGTTGGCTGTAGGAGCGAACTCTCTCGGTCCTAGATAAAAGCTGGCAATTGTATATGCCATGCGAAAGGGCAACCAAGCGCTGCCGACACCGTCCTGATTGAAGACCTTCCAGAATTGGTCCTTCCGGTCATAATAGGGTACGTCACCAACTTCCGTGACGAAAACACCCAGATCTTCGTCTGGCACCAAAAGCATGAAGGTTCGGAATGTCTGCACATTCCCGGAATGGCTCAGCGTCTTATGCCCGCTATAATCACCTACCCAGATCACAAAGCCAAATTTAGGGATGTTTGGAGCATTATAGTTAGATGCCATGGCCGTGTGCATCAGAGTGTAAGTCTCTGGCTGCAATAACTGCCGAGAAAATTCCGTCTCGCCCCGCTCAAGGTGCGCGCGCATGAATTTCGTCATGTCTTCAGCTGTCGAGTAAATCCCGCCTGAAGGAATGAAATAAGGGTGTTTCGGGAAGTAGGGAATCGTCTCCCAGGACCCGTCCTGTCTCAGGATAGCCGGTTTGGCCAAACCATCCGGTGGCGCGACACCGTCCTGCAAGTCCAATCCCGAATTCGTCATTCCGAGCGGCTGCATGATATTCTGTTCGACATAGTCGCCAAATGTCATTCCGCTCACGTCTTCAACGATTGCGCCCAACGTGGATACGCCGAAGTTGGAATAGACGCTTTCCTGTCCAGGCGGGCTGATCGGACGCGGCAGGAAGGATCGTATTTCATCGCCATCGACAGGCATGTCGTAATTCCGGGTTGTGAATGTGTGGACATCGAAGCTTTCCAGTCCACCCCGATGTGTGAGCAGGTCCGAGACCGTGATCGCCCGATTATAGGCGGTCGGCAGTTGAAACCGGGTCAAGTAGCGATTGGCCGGCGCATTCAGATCGACAAGTCCTTCATCGACGAGCTGCGCCAGAGCCGTCGCGGTAAACCACTTGCTGACCGAACCCAGACGGAATTGCGTCTGCCTCGGATCGATCGGGCTGCCGCCAGTCGGCGCGTCCATTCCGTAGCCGGACAGGCTGACGAGTTCCCCGTCCTTCATGACGGCAATCGAGGCACCGACATAAGGCGCGGCCCCCTTATCCTGGTTCGCCAGATCATCGATCAGCGATTGAACCTCTCCATAGTTGTTCAGATCAAGTGATTGCGGCTTTGGTTTCGTCACGCTCGAAAAAGCCGTCAGCATGATAATGATTATCATCGCCAGAAGCGCCAATCCCATAATGATGAGTGCCTGAAGCGGTTTCCGGATAGTGCGTCCATCTTGTTCTGAGTGCGCCATATATCCCCCGATGATCCGCAAGCAAAAGAAACTAGAATACAATTCTATTACATGCTAACGAACTCTGCGTCAATGATGGGAGGAACGGTCAGCGTGGTAGAGGGTTTTACAAGTCTAACCGATCGCATTGACGATTTTGCAAAAGCGCGGCCGGGCACTCCAGCCCTGATCGGCCCTGAGGAAATGCTCAGCTGGCGAGACTTGCAAAAACGGATGGATGGATGGGCGCATTCACTCTCTGAAGACCCACCCCCTGAAACGGTTGCGCTGCTCAGTACGAACACGCTGGACGGCCTGTGTGCCATGCTCGGGATTTTGAAGGTGGGGGCTTATGTCACGCTTCTGCCGTATCATGCCAGCGATGCCACAATTGAGGTTCTGCTATCCGATAGTGGTGCCACAGTTCTGGTGGGCGATTCAGATCGGCTGCAGGCCCTAGGCCACCTCCACGACGTCAAGACTCACAGTCTGGGAGAAACGATCTCGGCCATGAAAGCCGAGCCCTTTGAGTCCAATCCGGTGATCAACGCCAACACGCTCTTCAACTGCGCCTATAGTTCCGGAACTACCTCCAAGCCGAAGGGCATTCTGCAAAGCCATGGGTTGCGCAACTCGCAAATTCTGTCGGGCGGGATAATGGGAATGGGACCCGGCCGGGTCTCTATTCTGTCCACGCCGCTGGACTCCGATACGACGATTGTCGGCCTCGTTGGCGCGTTAGGCAACGGATCGACCGTGATATTGATGGAGCGGTTTTCTGCGGACGGTTTTTGCGAGTTGGTCGAAATGCACGGCGTAACTCATACGCTGATGGTTCCCGTGCAATATGAACGGATTCTGGCGTCCAACTCGTTCGACAACACAGACCTCTCATCGTTACAATTGTCACTTTGCACCGGCGCTCCTCTGAGCGTTGCGACCAAAATCGATCTGATGGACCGCTGGCCGGGAGCCTTTATCGAAGTCTACGGCTTAACGGAAGGCGGCGCCACCACGCTCCTCTCGCTGCGCGACAATCCCGAAAAGCTTTCCACGGTTGGCCGGCCTTTTCCAGGCACGGATATGCGCATCATTGGTGATGATGACGCGGAACTGCCGGTTGGAGAGATAGGAGAAATTGTCGGACGCGATGCCAACATGATGGTCGGATATACGGATGCGGATGCTCAGAGCGCCATTGTCTGGACATCTCCGGACGGCCTCGATTTCATCCGCACAGGGGATCTGGGGGCCTTTGACAAGGACGGCTTTCTGACAATCTGCGGACGCAAGAAGGACATGCTGATTTCAGGCGGTTACAATATCTACCCGCCTGACCTCGAGACTGCCTTGAGCCAGCACCCAGCCATATTCGAATGCGCCGTTATTGGCCGCCCGGACCAGCGCTGGGGCGAGGTGCCGGTCGCTTATGCGGGTTTGCGCTCAAATTGCGATCCGAGCCTTTTGAAACAATGGGTCAACGAGAGGCTCGGCAAAACACAACGCATTGCGGATGTCCGGATCATCAACTCCTTGCCGCGGAATGCTGGCGGCAAAGTCGACAAGAATGCACTCAGAATCATGGAAGAAGGAAAGCTCTCAGATGGCTGAAACCAAGCTGGAAACACTACAGGCGCTCGTCGGAACCACGTTCTCTCCAAGCGACTGGATCTTGGTCGATCAAGATATGATCACCAATTTCGGAAACCTGACACTCGACCCGGATCCTTACCACCAGAGCCCGGACTGGGCCGCCAAGCATAGCCCGTTCGGCGCACCAATTGCTTACGGATTCTTGACCGTCAGCCTGCTCAGCCATTTGCAGCGGTCCGCTTTTGTGAACTCCATGGCGACTGAGAACTCTTCCATTGGCGAGATCGGCATGCCGCTCAACTACGGATTTGATCGATTGCGGATGATCCAGCCTGTGAGAGCCGGACAGAGTATTCGTGGCGTTTTCAGCTTGAAGTCAGTGACTGAAAAGCCTGGCCGCGGCGTCCTCATGACCGTCTCCAGCACAGTGGAAATTCAAAAAGAGGACCGCCCAGCCATGATCGCGGATTGGCTGTTCATCGTCCCGTAGAGACCCTTCTCTGCAACCCGCATCTTATTGACGGGATCGTTACAGACCGAGAACCGGATGTTGAAACCGACCTTACTCACTACAGGCTTACTATGGTCCTTACTGGCTCCACAGACATGTCTAGCCAATGAAAACGGCTTCCTGTCCTACACGGCCGACCTTCTCGCCAATGTCGATGGCGGAATTGAAACCGGATATCGATATGTCGACCTATTCCATGGTGGATATGCTGTAGAGCTATCGCCTGCACTGCTTCTCCATGCCAGCGCGATATACGCTAATGGAGGGAACTTCACGACCGATCTGGTCGGCGATGATCAGACGATCGGCAATATCGAGTCCGGCACACCGCTTGCCCGATTATATGAGGCCTGGGCGGAAATCGGCAGTGAAAAAGTATCCCTGAAAATTGGTCTTTACGATGTCGGTAGCGAATTTGACGCGCTCGAGTTTTCGAGTCTCTTTCTAAACGGAACGTATGGGACCGGTTTCGACCTTGTGCAAGCTGGGCGTACCGGCCCTTCGATCTATCCGTTTCTGTCTTTTGGCGCCCGTGCCGCCTTCCGGCACGACGGCACTGCCCTTCGCGTGGCCGTACTGGACGGAGCGGCTGGTGACCCAGATGACTCGGACGATTTCGGTGTCGATTTAAACGCTGAAGACGGCATGTTCATCATCGGTGAAATAGAACGTTATGCCGATAACTGGCGTGTCTTTGCCGGAGCCTGGAGCTTCACGGGAGACTTCGAGAAAATTGCGCAAACACCGCAAGCCCCACCTGACTTCGGTTCCAATAGTGGCTTCTATGTACGGGGCGAATATAGTTGGACACTTAGAGACGGGCGGTCCCTTTCTACCTTTGCGCGGGTTGGCCTCGCAGATAGACAAGTCAATGTTTATGAGACCTTTCTCAGCACCGGCATGGTGCTAGACGCGCCATTTTCCCATCATCGCCCCAATGATCAAATGGGACTTGCCGTTGCAAGGGCCGGGTTAGGAGAGCCTGAACGCGCGGCGCGAGCGATTGCGACCGGCTTTAACGGCCTGGCCAGTTCCGCAACGGCCGAAACGAACATCGAACTGACTTACGCTTTCGCCTTATCCGACAACTTCGTTCTACAGCCCGATATTCAATATACTATCGATCCGGGAGCCACAGATAACATTGATAATGCTCTGGTATTCGGCTTCAGAATAGGCGCCGATTTTCCATTTTAGCCTGCCAAGTTAGTCGGCCAAGGTAAGCTGTTTTATACCGTAGTGCCAGACACAGAAGGCCCAAGCCTGTAAGACCGAATGCAAGGTTGGCTGGCCAAACTATGCGGAGGCCGGGATGGAGAAGCATCTCGGCTGCGGTCGCTCCTACAATCAGCGTCGCTAGCGAAATGAGCGCAAGCCGGCGTGAACACCATGCCACACCTCCCGTAACGGCGCTCATGAAGAGAAAAAGCCACGGATAGGCCCCCTCGCTCAAAGAGGCTTCCATCAGAAAAGGAGCCAGAACCAGAAGCGAAACCATTGCAGCGGGAGTGGCGATCAAGAATGCAAGCGCAAAGCGTCGTCCCCTATCCGGCCAATATCGCTCAAAGCTCATCACAGCTCCCAATGCGCACAGACAGGCGAGCAACAGGCCGACCCCGAGGGTCGGCAGCTTTGTTATGAAGCCATAGGATTGACCATAATGTAGCGGGGCGGAGGCTACAGCCATACGTGTCAACATATCCCCACCGCCACCATACACACTGATGCGTTTTCCAAGCACTATATCGTAGACGATTTCGATATCCCGACGCAGGGGGCCTGCCTTCTCTCTATATTCGACGATGGCCAGTACCGACGTATCTGAGTCCGGTTTGACCCGGACAGATCGTACAATTCCAGGGCCAACTAATTCGGAGGCATCTCGCAGTGCTGCATCGAGGCCAGGGCTCATGAATTCTGGCGCTTGCAAACTGGAGTGCGATACAGGCGCTGACGCCGATAATGCCTCGCGAACCTGTTCGAGCACCATAATCGTACCGGTACCAATCACGAATATGGCCGGAAGAAACACAATGCGACCAAGACGGCGATGCAGATCCCATCTTCGATATTTTGCAGGTCGTTTCTTGCTGTCACGCCGAACCCTGGACCAAACCTTGGGCAGCAAACTCCCGACAATTAGCAGCAGGACCGCTAGCAAACCGATCAATCCCAGTAATATCCGCCCAAGATCACCGGACAGCCCCAAATCAGTATGCAGATTTCTGATATAACGAACCGGCCCAACAGTCGGGTAGGACGGAAGCAATCGTCCTGAAGGGGAGACATATTGCGCTTCACCGTCACCAACCCTGACGGTCCATACAGGTCGGTCCGTGCGAGGTGGAATGAAAAGAGCCTCTTCTTTGTCATCACCCATCATGACCGACAGCAAAACTGACGCCGTTACCGGCTGAACATAGTCAACTCTGTGGGTTGGTCGTTCCCATACATATAAGTCATCTTCGAATACCGATGCCACACCAGCGCAAACAACAAAAAACAGAATTAGGGATAACCATCCGCCTAAGACGACATGAAAGGTTCGAAGCCGATGCTTGAATGACATACGTGCCCTCACTCATAATAGAATACAGTTCTATTATGAGTGAGGCTTTCTAAGCTTGCAATCGATATAGCCCAAAGAAACGCGCCTCTTGGCCCGAAAAGTGTCTCCCTTTGAGAGATGCTCTTTTAGATTATTGAGGCTCCTGGCATGGATCGTCCGCGTTCAGCATTAGGATCAGACCACGTCACGTCAGTATCGGTCAGGATACGATTATGACCTACAAATTGCCCACATTTTGACCTACAAATTTCGTTGACTGACCCCCTAAGTCATTGTATCTAAAAGAAATCAAGGGTTCATGCTGGTCTTCTCGGCCGCACCATTTTCCTTTTTTCGATCGAATATCACGCTGTCATTCGCACGCTGATCTGATGGTCTGAGTCTCCTCCAGACAAAAACCCGCCCTGATGGGTGGGTTCGATGAGGCTTTGTATGCGTGTTAGAAGCGGCGTTTCAGGCTGGCTGAGAAGGTGGTTCCGATATCGTAGCCATCAATAACGATTTCCGTGCCGCCGGCTTCCTGCGTGGCTTTATAGTCATCGTCCAGAATGTTCTGGACCTTGAAGCCGAATTCGTAATCGCCGCCCCCCATGTCAAACGGCACATTGACGACAAGGTCGAGGCTGAGCGGAAGCTGCTCGATCACAGCCGGGGCGCGGTCCGATAGCGACTCGACGACGCGGATGCGATCGCTGCTATAGTTCAGCAGCAGGAAGGCATCCCAGCCCGCATCCACATTCTTGACCCCGATCTGAACATTTGCGAGGTGATCAGACTGCCCCTGGAGGCGACGGCCATCCGTGTAGAGACCGGCGGCATTGACCACATTCGGCGCCGAAATCTGCGAAAGATTGGCAGCGGAATTGGACAGGATATTCACAGTTCCGTCAGCGGACACAGAGCTATCGACATAGGTATAGTTCGACCGGACCACAAAATCCTGCCCGCCCATGAGGTTTTCGAACAAAGGAATATTTGCCGGAATGGCGAAAGTCTTTTCGAACTCCAACTCAAGACCGAACACTTCGGCGCTCGGCGCGTTGAGGAAGCTGGTCGTGATGTTGCCGTCGGCTTCATCGAAGACGAATTCCTCGATCGGGTTTGTCAGATCCTTGTAGAATCCACCGATCGTGATGAACTGGTTGGCACCGAAATAATATTCCAGACGACCGTCCAGGTTAATCGCTTCGGAGTTTTGCAGGAACGGATTGCCGATAAAGATGTCTTCGGTTTCCGTATTGCGAAACTCGCTCGGAGTTAGTTCACGGAATTGCGGCCGGTTGATGGTCTTGGATGCGGCCAAGCGCATCTGCCAGTCACCGAATGTGTAAGTCAGCGTCGCCGCCGGAAGCGCGTAGCTGTCTTCCAGATCGTCAAAGCGGAATTCCTGAGTTGAAAATGGCGTCTGACGAACGAGGGTGGTCTGTGTAGAATCCTCATAACGGAAACCGGCGGACACGCGCAGATCCCGCGTAATTTCGCTTTCCAGCGAGGCGTAACCCGCCATCACTTCCAGACCCGTATCGGAGACACGCGGGAAGCCGACCGAGCCCGCCGAACTGATCGTCGTGAAATTGGCATCGAAAAGCGTGTCAGAGAATAGCTGATCGATCCGCGCGGTCCGGAACAGGAGAAGGTCTGCTCGGTTGGAGGCCTGACCGGGTTCGTAGAAATAGCTGATTTCTTCGGTGTCCCGGCTCTTGTCGAGATAGGCCCCGCCCAGCTTCAGCGTCACTTCGCGGTCCGTCAGATCGAAGGGGATTTCGAAATCAAGCCCGGCATCGATTGTTTCATCGTCCAGCTGCGAGAAGTTCGTCCGGTTATTGCTCTGTCCGAAGCGGGCTACTTCGAAAACGAACCCGTCTGCGTCGCCGGGTTCGTCAATATAGCCGACGAAGCGCTCATATGGCGCTTCCCGACCGGCTTGGGCGTACATGGCGCGCCAGCTGATCTGCGCGTCGTTGAAGCCCGAGAGGAAGTGCTCGCCGAAAACCTGACCGAGATAGACTTCGCGCTCGAACCACTCAGTGAAATCGTTCCGCACCGGGTCACCATCGCGATTCAGACCGGCGACGACACGCGCTTCGGCAGAGGATTGACGGGTCATCAGACCGACGACTTCGACCGTATTGTCAGGATCAAATTCCACGCCGACCGTTAGAAGGCCGTTCAGGGCGATCGAATTCTCGGTCGAGGTCCGGACAAACTGGTTGCGCACTTCGAGCGTATCGTTCGCCCCGATCACCGCGGTATTGTCGGTTGCGCGCCGCGTCTCCCAACTATTGTCATAACCAAGAGTTGCGAGAACACCGATGGATTGCCCGCCGTCAAGATCGTAGCGATCCCCCGCTGAAACCCGGAAACCCCCATTGAAGGGAATATTGTCTTCATTATCGACAATCAGCGTCGAGAAGCTTTCCAGATTGGCGGTCGGAATGCCGGCAGCGTCGAGGGCCGGCAAGTCGCGCAGACCGTCGTCAAAACCCAGCCAGTCCGTGTCAGACCCGCCATAGAGGAAGCCTTTGCGCAGGCTGGTTTCCGTATTAGCAGAGGCTGACACGGTCAATTCGAGGAACCGCTCATCAGGCAGCGCCTTGGTGCTGAGCGCAATGGCCGCACCGCCAAATTCCCCCGAAAATTCCGGATCGAATGTCTTGCTGACGACGGCGTCTGACAAGACCGATGTCGGAAACAGATCGAGTGGTGCGACACGCCGCAAGGGCTCGGGCGACGGCAGGGGCGAGCCGTTCAGCGTCGCGTTGGCGTAGCGTTCGTTAAGACCGCGCGCGATCACGAACTTGCCGCGGTTCAGTGACAGACCCGTCACGCGCGTCAATGCCGAGGCGATATCGCCGGCCCCGATTTGGGCGAAGACTTCCTCGTCCAGGACGGAGGTGATTTCCGATGTGATGCGTTTTTCGTTCGGGATGAAGACACCGGTCGCAATGACTTCGTCACTGGTCGGCGTCGGGTCGGCGGCGGCATCCTGCGCCGTCGCCAGTTCCGGCACACTCAGCGCGGAGCCCAGCAGAAGCAGAGCCAGAAATTTGTTTTGAGCTTTCGTCACGGCGATGATCCGTCCCTGTCAAATTTTATGCCGACCCATCGGGTCGGCTGCGTCATTCACGAATTGGCTGGCGACACGCAGAGGACGCCAGCCCGACATTTGCGAAACACGATCCGTCGTCCCGCAAATGTCCTGAAGGGCTTATTGGTCGACCAGCAGGGTCCAGCCCTGATACCAGTCGTCATTCGCATCCTCGACGGCACCGATATAGTCGACGACGTCAAAGAAGCTGTCGACAGCATTGACGTTTGTCGCTGTGACGGCGGCCTCTGCCGTACCCGGTGCGTAACGATCTCCGCCAACCGGACGGGCTGCGAAGTCGGTCACATTGCCACCTAGCTGATTGTTCGAGCCATTGGCCAGAGCGGCCAGCTGCGGGGCGGTTGTGTCACCGTCACTGCGCAGATCCTCGGCATTGCCCGAAATCAGCATGGAGTTCAGCGCGATATTACCCGTCGTCGCCTGTGTGATCGTTGCAGCATTGTCGATATCAAAGCCGGCTTCGTCGAAATTGGTGATGATGCCATTATAGAGATCGCCCGCCGTACCTTCGCGCAGCAGGACACCAATATCGGTACCGGTTCCGCCGACGAATGTCAGGTTTGACAAGGTTGGGTTGGAACGCGGCGTGACATCGTTGTTGCCGGAACGGTTATCGGCCTCGATACCCTGATCGCCGATACCGTCAGCCTGATCGATGATGACATATTGGACTTTTCCGTCCCAGCCATCCGTCCAGTCGAGCGAGTCATCACCGATACCTGTCAGGACGAGGTGCTTGACATTGACCGAACCACCGAAAAACTCGACACCGTCATCCACATTGTTGTGAACCTGAACGAAGTCGACCTGCGTGCCCGAGCCGACTCCCTGGAAGGCAATGCCGTTCAGCTCGTCGTCATTATTGATCAGATTACCGGCAAAAGAGACGCGCGTGTAGAACAGGTTGCCGGAATTATCATCGGCTGTCCCGCCACCATAGAGACCGGAAGAGCCTTCGCCGGAGCGTTCGCAGCCAGTCGTGCCCGGCGTCACTGTGCCGTCGATACAGCGGTTGATGGGCCCACGGCCATTGATCACCAGACCGCCCCATTTGCCCCGGTCATTGGCCAGATCGGCGGTTCCGAACACTTCGGCACGCGACGTCATGACGACAGGAGCCGTGGCCGTCCCGTTGGCGCGGATCTGGCTACCGCGCGAGATGACGAGGTAATCCTCGCCCTGAGCGCCGTAGAGGGTCGTCCCCGCATCGATCGTCAGGATCGCCGTATCGGCACCTGCAGCCGGAGCCGCCGGATCAGAGCCTGCATCGATCCCGATGAAGACGGCCCCTTGCAGTTCATAGGCGAAATTATTGTTCAGCCGGACATTGTCCGTGATCGTCCCGGACAGGGAGCAGATCGACTTACCGCCGACCACGTCACCTGTGCTGAGCGTGCCCGTAGGACATTCGGTGGGGGATTCGAACAGGCCGAATGTCCAGCCCTGTGCCCAGTTGCTGTCCTCAGTCTCGGTCGGCGAGAACGCACCGATAAAATTCAGATTGTCGAAGCCTGCGACCATGGACACATCGACGGCTGGAATGACGTTTTCACGATTGCCGGGGAAATAGCCATCGCTCAGCGAGTTGTTGCCTAGTGCGATATTCGGGCTGTTGGTAATGATCGCATTCGTATCGACCGTTTCACCGGAATCACCGCTCAGCACATTGACGGAATTGTCGAGCAGGATCGATGCGAAGGAGAGCTCGCCGCTTTGCAGATGCTGGAGCGTCAGATCATTATCGACATCGATACCGGCATCCGGGAAATTGACGATGACGCCATTGACGATGCGTCCGCGCGTGCCTTCGCGAACGAGAATGCCGATATCGCCGTCCTGACCGACGAAGGTGAAGTTCGAGATGGTCGGGTCAGAGAAAGGCGTGGCGCCATTATTGCCCGAGCGGTTATCGGCTTCGATCCCCTGATCGCCGGCACCGCCTGCATGCTGGATCAGAACGCGTTGCGCGCCACCCTGCCAGCCATCCGTCCAATCGAGCGAGTCATCGCCATTCCCTGTCAAAACGAGGTGCGTACAGGTGACATTGCCGCCGAAAAACTCGACGCCGTCATCCGCATTATTATGAACCTGAATATGGTTGCAGGTCGTGCCGGACCCGACGCCCTGGAAGGCGATGCCATTCAGCTCGTCGTCATTATTGATCAGATTACCCGCATACTTGACCTGAATATATTCCAGCGTCCCGGCATTGTGTGCCGTGTTGCCGCCACCATAAAGACCCGAGGACCCTTCACCGGACCGTTCGCAGCCTGCCGTACCCGGCGTGACGGTCGCGTCGATGCAGCGGTTGATCGGCGCATCGCCATTGATGACCAGTCCCCCCCAGAGGCCGCGATCATTGATCGGATCGACCGTTCCAAGAACGTCTTCGATCGATGTCATGATGATCGGCTCTGCGGCTGTGCCGGTCGCGTTCAGGCGGGACCCACGCGAGACGACCAGATAGTCCTGACCCGTCTCACCGAAGATTGTCGTGCCCGCAGGAATAGTCAGCGAGACATTGGCCACACCGTCTTCGCCGACGAAGACCGGACCTGACAGTGCGTAGCCATTTTTGGCCTCAAGCGTCAGATTGGCGGAAATCGTCCCTGAAATCGTACACGCTTCGACCTGTCCGACAATGTTGCTTTGCCCGTCCGTGAGGTCGAGCGTACTGCGGACCGTCCCTGTCTGGCAGTCATCGCCAGGAACCAGATCGACGAAGTTCTGTGACACAGGCGGTGTGCCGCCACCGCCACCACCGCCGCCAAGCGTGATCGGCCCGGCGCTTCCGGGCGATGATGTGGAGCCGCCACAGGCGGAGAGGACAAGACCGGCAGCCGTTGCGAGCAGGGCCAGCTTCAAGGACTGGTTTGACATGAATTTTGCCTCACGAGGATCGAAAAAATCGCGCGCGAGGAATCGTTCGTCGGACCCTCGCAATCTGTGAAGGGCCACACCACCGAAATGTGACGAGAGGACAATAATTGCATGTCGCTTCAGTGAAAGGACCATGAAGCTTCAATGACGGAGGATGTGGACAACCCGGCTAAGCGCTTGTTGCAAAAGAAAACCCGCCTGCAGGAGGCGGGTCGTCAGTTTCTGGCGATGCGAAGATCCGTTCTCGGACCGACTGAATAGGTCAGTCGAGGGTCTCCATCTGGACCGCAACAGCGTCCCATCCGGGCCGCAGGTCCAGCGCGCGCTGATAGGCCTGCCGCGCCTTCACCGTATCGCCGGCCATCTGGTACGTCAGACCCAGACCATATTCGGCGAGCGGCGCAACCGAACCGCGATTGCTGCAATCTTCGAAGTGGCCACGAGCAGCCATCAGGTCATTGTCCAGCATGGCGGCAAAGCCCTGCCCCAGCGTCGCCAGGCCTTCATGATCGGCAAGATCCCCAGCGCGTGTAAAATCCGTCGCCGCGTCATCGAAGCGCCCGAGCGCCATTTTATGCAGACCGCGACGCGACAGGATATGAGCGCGAATTGTTTCGTCAGGGCCGGCAGCGCGAAGAACCTTCGTGCAGGCGCGGATTGCGCGCGAACTGCTGTCTTCGCTCATGCAATCGCTTAAGAGACCCTGCGATGTCGCTGTGCCTGTACTCAAGCCGTATGCGATCCCGGAGTCCGGAAAGGTCTCGACAGCTGCTGCTGTTGTCGCCGTGGCCAGTGCCAGTCCGGCTGCTAGAAAAAACGCTTTCATGTGCGCCTCCAAATTTCAGGCCGAATAATTCTAATTTGGAACATGCGGCTATCGGCTTCACGGAGCATGTTTTTCATTTCTGTGACCATTATGTGACACAGCCGTCACATGAATGTCAATAATTCAATGACACTTATGTGACACATATCGTCACAGACACGTTATAGTTGGGTTAACGGCAGATATTCGGTCGCATGGCAAAGCATCGCCGTGGCTATCGCCAAGCGTGACGAATTCGGAGTTTCTTAGCGTAGCCGGTTTTTGGATCGCGCGGCCATCGCGCGGACTGGAACGAGTCCGGCGGGCAGAACAGACGGAGCGAGATCAGCCCTCGGCGCTGCTACCCTTCTGGGACATTGTGTCCTTGATCTGCAGCTTCTGACGCTTGAGCTGCGAGATCCGGACATGGTCAGGGGAGGGACTTCGGAGCTCTCGGGCGATCTGATCTTCAATCTCACCATGACGGGATTGCAGTTTTTCCAGATGAGCCGATAGCGCCATGAAGACCTCCATTATGGGCGATTGGAAATGTCCCATAGCACAAGCCTTTATCTGCCGCTACACTCCGACCATGAACGATGGTCAAGACTCAGACGATTCCAGCGCAGACAGCCTGCCAGATGTGGCGGACATGGCGAATCCGGATGCCGAACGGCAGGAAGCGCAGACGCTGCTAGAGCAGCTGCGTCTGGAGCATCGCCGCATTGATCAGGAGATCAACGCCCTGATCGAAACGGGTGTCGCCGACATGCTGAAGGTTCGGCGGATGAAAAAGATCAAGCTGTCGATCAAGGACCAGATCGCCTATCTGGAAAACCAGCTGACGCCCGACATTATTGCCTGAAGACCAACGCCGCTAACGCGGCTCGACGACCGTGGTCGTATCGATCGATTGTGTTCGCTTGCACAGATACATGGCCCGGTCGGCCCGATCAAGAATCTGTTCCGGAGTCTGTGCGATCTCGCACGGTGCCACGCCCCAGCTCGCACCGATTGAGATCAAACCGTCTGGATGTACGATCGACTGCTCTCCGATCCGGCAGCTCAGCACACCCGCCTTGGCCTCCGCAATGGCCGCGTCCGACTTGAACAGCAGAACGCCGAATTCATCGCCCCCCAGACGCGCTACCATATCGCACTGGCGAACACCGGATAGCAGCGTGTCGGCCACACGCTCCAGCAGCTTGTCGCCGATCCCGTGGCCATAGCGGTCGTTAATCGCCTTGAATCCGTCCAGATCAAAAAAGATGATCGAAGACATGAGGTCATAGCGGTCCAGCACGGACTGGGCACGCTCGACTTCACGCATGAAGGCCCGGCGATTATAGAGCGGCAGCAGCGGATCCATGTCCGCCATACTTTCCAGTTCGAGGACACGCAGCCGCAAACGCGTCACTTCCTCGTTCAGCACACGGTTGCGCTCGACCAGCTCGGCATCCGTCACACCCAGCTGCTCTGCGACCGGGTCCGCCGCCGTCTGCAGCAATGTCGATATCGGCGTGGAAACGGTCAAGCGCGCGCGGTCCTGTGCTGTGTCTTTACGGGCAAAGCCGCAGCAGACCCCCATGACCTGCCCCGACGATCTGCCCCATGATCGTCAGCGCACACTGCCCCAGCGCCGGTTAATGGCCAGCTAAGACGAGGCGGATTTTCACGATCGCTCCTTTGAAAGGCGTGACCAACCTGACGGACGCGGGGGCCGACGCGGTCTCGATTGACCTTGTTGCGGCAATCGCTATGGTTGGGCGCTTTCCAGCGGCGGAAGCGAGTCTCCCCCTCATGAGCACCCCATCTGTTTCTCCTTCGGCTGTTCCTTCTTCGGCAACACCTCCGGTCGCCATCATCATGGGCTCGACCAGTGACTGGCCGACCATGGAACATGCGGCCATGATCCTGGACGAACTCGGCATTGCCTATGAGGCGACCGTGATTTCGGCCCACCGCACGCCGCAGCGACTCTATGATTTTTCCACCGCCGCTGCCGAACGCGGTTTCAAGGTTGTCATTGCCGGCGCGGGCGGCGCGGCGCATTTGCCCGGCATGTGCGCGTCCATGACCCGCCTGCCCGTACTGGGCGTCCCGGTAGAGTCCAAGGCATTGTCCGGAATGGACAGCCTGTTGTCGATCGCGCAGATGCCTGGCGGCGTGCCCGTCGGTACGCTCGCAATTGGCAAGTCCGGCGCGAAGAATGCAGGCCTGCTGGCAGCCGCCATGCTGGCCACGTCCGACGATAGGCTGGCGGCGCGGCTGGATGACTGGCGCGCGCGGCAGACCGACAGTATCGGCACGGATCCCCGCGGCTAGACAGCAGACGAGATCCCCATGACGCCCCTCCCTCCCGGATCCACGATCGGCATTCTCGGCGGCGGACAGCTGGGTCGCATGCTGGCGCTTGCCGCGGCCCGGCTGGGCCTGAAAACCCATAGTTACGGCCCCTGCGACAGCGACCCTGCCGGACAGGTTTCGACCCATCATACCCAGGCCGCCTATGATGATGAGGCGGCGCTCGCCCGCTTCGGCGCGAGCTGCGACGTCATCACCTATGAGTGGGAATCGATCCCGCTTCGCGCCGTCGAACTGGCCGGGGCGGGCAAGCCGATCGCGCCCAACCTGAATGCCTTGCGCACGGCGCAGGACCGGCTGCTGGAGAAGACATTTCTATCGGGCCTGCCGGGCGTGTCCGTTGCCCCGTTCCGGGAAGCGGGCGACAGCATCCACGCCATGCGTCGGGCGATCCAGTTTCTCGGCCTGCCCTGCGTGGTGAAAACACGGCGCGGCGGCTATGACGGCAAGGGTCAGGCGGTGATCCGCGACGAATCCGATATCGTTCCGGTCTGGGAAGCGCTTGGCGCTTTTGACCTGATTCTGGAAGGCTTCGTCGATTTCACCCGCGAAGCCAGCGTGATCTGTTCGCGCAATCCGCAAGGCGACGTCAAGGCCTGGCCGCTGACCGAGAATGTTCACCGGGATCATATTCTGCACAGCTCGACCGCCCCTGCGGCGGGTGACGACGGCACGCCAAGCCGGATCGCCCGCACCATTGTCGACGCGCTTGATTATGTTGGCGTCATTGGCGTCGAACTGTTCGACACGCCACAAGGCTGGCTGGTCAACGAAATCGCCCCGCGCGTTCACAATAGCGGCCACTGGACCCAGGATGCGGGCTGCACCGATCAGTTCGAACAGCATATTCGCGCCGTCGCCGGATGGCCGCTCGGTGACACCACCCCGGCCTGGCCCGTTCAGATGACCAATCTGATCGGAACGGACGCCCAAAGCTGGGACGTCCTCGCCCATGACCCCTCGGCCCGCATTCATCTTTACGGCAAGACTGAGATGCGCGACGGGCGGAAAATGGGCCATGTGAATCGCCGCCTCTGACCGTTCGGTCCCAGTGTCGAGCCCTTTACCCAGCCCCTCGCTTCCACATCACCCAATTCTCCCGCCCCATCCATCTGCCCTTGGCTTTCATTACCGGAACCTAGCGGAATGGAATGCAGTCTGCGGTCTGCGGTCTGGCTGTTTCGTAGGTCCCGGAGGCTTCATCGGTCGGCCTATCTCGCAACCCTCTCGGTTAGATGCACCGGTAGGCGATAAGCCGTTCTGAAAGTTATAAACGAGTTCAGCCCGCTCTTAACCCTGCCGCAGGACCCGTCCTGCGACTGCGTCGAGCTTTGCCACCAGTTCCGGATCGCGCGCATCCGGCGGGGTGATGATGGCGACGTCGAGGTTGGTTTCGATGCCGGCGGCGCAGGCGGTCCGGGGGGTGCCGGAGAGCGTTTCGCAGAGGGTCCTGACCGTATTGGCGGCGGTTTTCGCATTCTGCTGCAGGATAGCGATGACACTGGCGACATCGACGCTGCCATGATCCGGATGCCAGCAATCATAGTCCGTCACCATGGCCAGGGTCGCATAGGGCAGTTCGGCTTCGCGGGCGAGTTTGGCTTCGGGCATGTTGGTCATGCCGATCACGTCGCAGCCCCATTGCCGATAGAGCGCGCTTTCCGCCTTGGTCGAGAATTGCGGGCCTTCCATGGCCAGATAGGTCAGATGGTCGCCATCCCCCGCCCGGTGTACCGTCGCGCCAGCCGCCTGTGCCGCGTCCGTCGCCAGACCCGACAGGCGCGGGCAGACCGGATCGGCGACAGAGACATGAGCTACGCAGCCGGGACCGAAAAAACTTTTTTCCCGCGCAAATGTCCGGTCGATGAACTGGTTGACGGCGACAAAATCCCCGGGAGCATAGGCTTCCTGCAGGGACCCGACGGCGCTGAGCGACAGCACATCTGTGCATCCCGCACGTTTGAGCGCATCGATATTGGCGCGGTAATTGACGGTCGTTGGCGTTAGTGAATGGCCGCGCCCATGACGCGGCAGGAAGCGCAGACTGACGCCCTTATAGTCGGCAAAGAGAATATCATCTGACGGCGCGCCCCAGGGCGTATCGATGGCGATCCATTGTTCGTTTTCGAGCCCGTCAATATCGTAAAGACCAGAGCCGCCGAGAATGCCCAGCACCCATTGGGACATCTAGTGATGCCCGCCGATCGGCGCAATCGGATCGAGCTTGAAGACGCGGTCGCAATATTTGCAGATCACGAAATCGTCTTCGCCCATATCGAGCCAGGTCACAGGGTGGCCCAGCGCACCGCCGCCACCGTCGCATCTGACGCGCTTGCTGCCCGTCATCACGACATCGTTTTCCGTGTCTTCGAGGCGGGGTGTGGGCGAAATATTCTTGGAAACCATGTCCGGGCCGATCCTTGTCGTTACGCGCTCACGCGTCTAAGCCTCCGCCCCATGTCAGACAAGCCTCAACATGCGCCCGCGCACGACACAGCTGCGATCGAACTGATCGACCTGAAGAAAACCTATAAGGCGTCGCGCAAGGCCCCGGCCAAGACCGCTCTGCACGGCATCGACCTGACGATTCCACGCGGCAGTATTTTCGGCCTGCTGGGTCCGAACGGCGCGGGCAAAAGTACGGCGATCAACATCCTGGCCGGTCTGGTCAACAAATCGTCCGGCACGGCGCGGATCATGGGCTATGACATAGAGCGCCAGACGCGACAGGCCCGCGCCTCGATCGGTATCGTGCCGCAGGAAATCGCCATGGATGTGTTTTTCACGCCCTATGATGCGCTGGAACTGCAAGCCGGTTATTATGGTGTGCCGAAGTCTGAACGCCGGACGATGGAAATTCTCGACGCGCTGGGTCTGGCGGATAAGCGCGACGCCTATGTACGGCAACTCTCAGGCGGGATGAAACGCCGCCTGCTGATCGCCAAGGCCCTGGTGCATAATCCGCCCGTCCTGATCCTCGACGAACCGACGGCGGGTGTCGATATCGAGCTGCGCCGCCAGCTCTGGGACTATGTGCAGGAGCTGCATGCGCGCGGCACGACCGTGATCCTGACAACGCATTATCTCGAAGAAGCCGAAGCGCTCTGCGATCAGATCGCGATCATCCACCATGGCCGCATCGTCGCCAATGAAAGCAAGGATACATTGCTGTCCCGGATGGATCGGCGTATCCTCGTGATCACGCCCGCCGAGGCGCTGTCCGCCGTGCCGGACAGTCTGTCCGATCTCGACGCCGCGCTAGAAGACGGTAATCTGATCATCACCTATCAGAAGGGCAAGGATTCAGTCACGGGACTGATGAACCGGGTCAAGGATGCCGGGCTGAGCATCGACGATCTGCGCACGGATCAACCCGATCTGGAAGATGTCTTCCTGCAGCTGACCTATGGCAGTGACGGTGTCGCGGCGTAGGGCAGGCTAGTGCCGCCCAACTATCGCATCGGCTTGCTGGGGGCCTCGCGGATTGCGCCTAAGTCTATCATCGCGCCCGCACTAAAGCGCGCAGACTGTACCATTGCCGCCATCGCCTGCCGGGATGTCGAGCGCGGGCGCGTCTACGCCGCTGAACATGGCGTGCCAGAGGCGGACGTGTGTGGGAGCTATGCCGGGCTTTGCGCGCGCGACGATATTGACATCATCCATAATGCGCTGCCGCCAAGCCTGCATCTGGAAACGGCCCGCGCCGCCATGGGCAAGGTCCAGCTGATCGAAAAACCCTTCGCCATGAATGCCGCCGAGGCGCAAGCGATTGCTGCCTTGCCCGGCGTGATCATGGAAGCGTTTCATCACCGTTATCACCCCGCCTTCGGCCTGTTCCTGCAATGGGTGGACGCGGTCCGTCCGCTCACCCGCCTGGAAGGCCGCTTTCACGCGACCATCCCGTACCAGCCCGACGCGCTCCGTCATATTGCCGCGCTGGGCGGCGGCGGGCTGATGGATCTGGGCACCTACCCGCTGCAGATCGCGCGGACGCTGGCGGAGGGCGAGCCGACCGTGATCCGGGCCCTCGCGACCGAAGGCCAGCCGCGCATCGACCTGTTCATGGAAGCCGAACTCGATTTCGGTGACGGTCTGACGGCGACAATTAGCAGCGACATGAGTGAAGGGATTGAGCGCCTCAACTATTTCGAAGTCATCGGCTCAGGCGGCACGGTGCGTATGGACAATCCGGTTCACCCTTATCGTGGCTGCCGGATCACCGGGCCGCAGGGAATGGTGACGGATGCGGATCACACGCGCTGGCGCACAATCACGACTTATGACGCGCAACTCGCCCATCTGATCATGAGCCTCGGCATGGGCGTTCAGCCCTTGACCGATGCGGCCTCAGCCGTGCAGCAGATGCGCGCGATCGACGCCATTTATGACGCCAGCGGCCTAGGACAGAGATGAATGGGACACAGATGAGCACAGTACTGATTACCGGATGCTCGACAGGGCTGGGCGTTGCGATGAGCGTGAAGGCCGCGCAGGCGGGCCACACCGTCGTGGCAACCATGCGAAATCTCGACAAGCGCGGGCAAATCGACGCGGCGCTCACAGAGGCCGGTGTGACGGCGGATGTTCGCATGCTCGACGTGACCGATCAGACCAGCATCGATGCCTGCATCGCCGGCGTATTGAACGATCATGGCCGGATCGACGTGCTGATCAACAATGCCGGCGCGGCCCAGCTGCGCACCACGGAGCAGGCCAGCGATGCCGAGCTGCAATGGATCACGGACGTCAATTATTACGGTGTCGTGCGCATGACCAAAGCCGTTCTGCCCGGCATGCGCGAGACGCGGTCAGGACGGATCATCAATATCTCATCCGTCGGCGGGCTGGTCGGTCAACCCTTCAACGATTTCTACTGCGCAGCCAAATTTGCCGTTGAGGGTTATACGGAAAGCCTGGCGTCCTATGTCGGACCGGCCTTCGGCATCCATTTCAGCCTGATTGAGCCGGGCGGCATCAATACGGCGTTTGCGGATAATGCGCTGGCCCATTTTGCCCAATCCGGCGGCATGCTCGACGATGAATATAAACCGTTGCTCGAAGCCTATATTGGCGGCGCGCAGAGCCGGGCGGAAAGCTCAGACGACCCTGGCAGCTTCGCCTATCAGAGCGCGGACGCAGTCGCCGATATCGTCATGGACGTGATGAGTGCCGGCCAGCCCCCGCTGCGCACCCGCACGAGCGACTGGTCGGAAGCGTTCACAGCCCGCAAGACCCAGGCTGATCCGACAGGGTTGAAACAGCGCGACGATGTGGTGGAACGATTTCTGGGAACCTATGATTTCGGGAGCTAAGAACGCCTCCCCCGGTATTATCCGGGCCTATTCAGCGGCGGCGCGCTCCAGTTCGGCAATATCGATCTTTCCCATCGCCATCATGGCGGCCTGAACGCGGCCTGCGGCGGGGCCGCCTTGACTGAGTAGCTGCGGCAGGGCTTTCGGAACGATCTGCCAGTGCATGCCAAACCGATCGACCAGCCAGCCACATTGGCGCGCCTCGCCCCCTTCCGTCAGCTTTGCCCACAGATCATCCGTTTCGGCTTGATCCTCTGTCAGAACCGAGATCGAGTGCATCTGGGTTGAGACGGGTTCGGCAATGCCGTTCAATGTCATGAAGGGCGCACCGCCAAGCCGGAATTCCACGACCAGCACCGGCCCGTCCGGACCGGGTCTGACGATCTGCTCGATCTCGCTATCCGGCAAAAGGCTGACATAAAAGCGCGCCGCCTCTTCCGCTTCAGATTGCAGCGACAGACATGTGCGGACTTTGGCTGCGAAATTCACGGCCTACGCTTCCAGCAGCACGTCAAAGCCACCGAATATCATCCGGCTGCCATCGAACGGCATCTCGTTATCCACCATGTCCGGATCGGTCATGATCTTTTCCCACCCTTCGTCGCGCACCGTCTTGGACGGCCAGACGATCCAGGAGAAGACAACCGTCTCGTCATCCTTGCGCTGCACCGCCGTATGGAGGGAGTTGATCTTTCCTTCCGGAATATCGTCACCCCAGCATTCGACCATGGACAACGCGCCGTGCCGTTTGAACACGGTGACGGCGGCCTTGGCATGATCCAGATAAGCCTGCTTATTTACAGTCGGAACGGCCGCGACGACCCCATCGATGTAGCTCATAGGATATCCTCTTCGTGACAAACGGCCCGGAATAGGCCAGCTATGAAGTCGATGAAGCATATAGTTCAAAAAAGCAACTTGATAATTTCAATTAGAAACTCAAAATCATATGGCGCGTAAGAAACCCTATGATGATGGCTGCGCGACGGCCCATGCGCTCGACCTGATCGGAGAGCGCTGGGCCCTTCTGATCGTTCGCGAACTGGTACCCGGCCCCAAACGCTTCAGCGATCTGCGTGCCGCCCTGCCGGGTATCAGCACCAATATTCTGACCAACCGTCTGAGCGATCTCGAGACGACACACATCCTGATCCGTCGGCAATTGCCCCCGCCCGCACCGGCATGGGTCTATGAGTTAACGCCCTGGGGTCTGGCGCTGGAGCCATTGATCCAGGAGCTGGGCCGCTGGGCCGCTCGCTCGCCCGGACTGATCGCCGGAAAACCGATGAGCCCGGCTTCAATCATGCTGTCATTCCGCACCATGTTCGATCCGGAACGGGCGGGGTCCATGCAGGCGAGCCTGTCACTGGTCATGAACGGTCTGGCGCACAGAATTCGTATCGAGGCCGGTGAGTTATCGATCGAGCTGGGCAAAGCCATCGATCCCGACGTCCATATGGACGGCGACCCCAATCTCGTCGCCGGGATCGTTTACGGCGAGATGAGCCTGGATGAAGCCAGAGCCGCAGGCCTGACCATAACGGGTGAGGAGGCCGTCCTGCACAAATTCGTCACGCTCTTCCCGCTGCCCCCGACAGCCCCTGAAACCTGTTCAGTCACCAGGGACTAGCCGAACCGGCCCGTAATATAGTCCTGTGTGCGCGTATCGGTCGGGTTGGTGAAGAGGCGGTCGGTCTGGTCGAATTCGATCAGTTCGCCCTGATGCAGAAAGGCCGTCCGGTCCGAAATGCGCGCCGCCTGTGCCATGCTGTGAGTGACGATGATGATGCAGTAGCGGGTCTTGAGCTCCTCGATCAGCGCTTCCAGCCGCGCCGTTGCGATCGGGTCGAGCGAACTGGCGGGTTCGTCCATCAGGATCACATCCGGTTCTATCGCAAGCGCTCGCGCCAGCACCAAGCGCTGCTGCTGACCGACCGACAGGCCAGGCGCCGGCATGGAGAGCCTGTCCTTGACCTCATCCCACAGGCCTGCGCGGCGCAGGCTGTTCTCGACCATGACGTCGAGCTCCGTCCGGTTGCGCGTCAGACCGTGAAGACGCGGACCATAGGCGACATTCTCGTAGACGGAGCGGGGAAAGGGCGATGGCTTCTGAAACACCATGCCGACCCGCGCGCGCAGCAGGACGGGATCGATGTCGGGCCCGTAAATATCCGTATTGTCCATCTGGATCGTCCCACTGACCCGCGCGCCCGGTATCGTATCGTTCATCCGGTTGAAGATGCGTAGCAGGCTGGACTTGCCGCAGCCGGATGGGCCGATCAACGCGGTCACGCTGTAATCCGCAATATCAATGTCGATCCCGTTCAGCGCGCGGAAGTCCCCATAATGCAGGGACACGTCGCGACAACGGAATTTGAGCGGCTTGGGGGCCGCCTGTCCGGATGGACGATTTCGATCGGACCGGATGATCACAGTTTCCTCCGTCGCTGCAGACGTTCACGCATCACGATCGCCAACCCGTTAATGATCATCAGCACCACCAGCAGCGCCATGACGGCTGCCGATGTCCGTTCGGCCCAGGCGGTTTCCGCCGAGCCGGACCAAAGAAAGATCTGAACCGGCAGGGCGGTCGCGGGATCGGTTGGCGAGGCCGGAATTTCGGTGACGAAAGCGACCATGCCGATCATCAGCAGCGGCGCGGTTTCGCCCAGCGCCTGCGCCATGCCGATGATGGACCCGGTCAGGATTCCGGGGGCGGCGATCTGGACCTTGTGACCGAAGACGGCCTGCATTTTCGACGCACCGAGGCTGAGCGCTGCATCCGTGACGCCGTCCGGGACGGATTGAAGCGCGGCGCGGGACGCGATCACGATGGTCGGAAACATGCGCAGCGCCAGAACCAGACCGCCCACCAATGCAATCGAACGGGCCAGCCCGAACACATTGATGAAGACAGCAAGACCCAGCAATCCGAACACGATGGAGGGCACCGCCGCAAGATTGTTGATATTGACCTCGACCACGCGGGTCAGACGCCCGCCCCAGCCCGTGCGCGGCGCAAAACTGTCCAGATAGATAGCCGCGCCGACCCCGATCGGCAGGGCGAGCGCGCTGGCAATCATCAGGATCATGACCGAGCCGATAATGCCTGTTGCCATGCCGGCGCGTTCCGGGTCCCGACTGTCAGGATTGACGAACAGAGCGCGGTTGAAACGTGGCGCGATCCGGCCTTCATCGGCGAGACGGTCGATCCACCCGATCTGTCGGTCCGTAATCTTGCGTTCGCCACGCGGCAGGGCCGGATCGATATGCCCTTTAAGGAATTGGTCCGACAGATCGGAGAGCGGAATACGCAGACTGAGCGTGCGCGGATCCATCGTCGCCGGATTGTCAGCAAATTGGCTGCGAATAGCGCGCGTGGCCGCAGAGGCGGATATGATCTGCAATAATTCCGCGCGGCTGGCATCGTCACGCGGGGCGTCCAGTCGCGATGCCAGCGCATCCGCCAGGACACGCCTGTCATTGCGGTCTTCATCCGCCAATGGGGCGGTGACCTCAAGGTCGAGCGTGACCCAGTACTGGGTAAAGGCCGACAATCCGGTCATCATGATCGACAGGAGAAGCCAGCCCAACGCCGCCAAGGCGATCAGGATGGAGAGCCGCCCATAGAGGCGGAACCGGCTTTCCGCAGCGCGGCGCCTTCGCAGCCTACGCATCATCGCCGGGTCGTCACCTGTCAGCCCGCGCCCGGTCATGAAAAGCGCGCCCGGTAGCGATTGACGACACCAAGCGCGCCAATATTCAGTAATAAGGTGATCACGAACAGGACTAGGCCGAGGGCAAAGGCGGCCAGTGTCCGCGGACTGTCAAACACCTGATCCCCTGTCAGCAGGGCCACGATCTGAACCGTGACAGTTGTGACAGCCTCGAATGGGTTGGCGCTGAGGTTCGCGGCACGGCCTGCCGCCATCACGACGATCATGGTTTCGCCGATGGCGCGCGACACGGCCAGCAGGAAGGCTCCAATAATGCCGGGCAAGGCGCTTTGCAGCACAACACGGGTCAACGTTTCCGACTTGGTCGCGCCAAGCGCTGTGGAATTGTCGCGCAACGCCTGCGGTACCGCCCGGATCACATCGTCCGAAAGCGAGCTGACCAGCGGAATGATCATCACCCCCATGACCAGCCCCGCCGCCAGTGCCGACTGGGTTGGCACATCAGCCCCCATCAATGCCGTGAACTGGCGAATCGCCGGGCCGACGCTGATTAGGGCGAAAAAGCCGTAGACGACGGTCGGAATGCCCGCCAGCACTTCGATCGCCGGTTTGACGATGGCGCGCGTGCGCACGGATGCATATTCTGACAGATAGATGGCCACCATCAGACCAATAGGACCAGCCACCAGCAAGGCGATCCCGGTGATCAGAAATGTTCCGGCAAAGACAGGCACTGCCCCGAAGGCACCGCTCTGCCCTGCCTGTCCAGCCCGGATCGCCGTCTGCGGCGACCATTGCGTCCCGAACAGAAATTCCGCCACGGACACGTCCCGGAAGAAAAGGGTCGCTTCGAACACAAGCGAGGCGATAATGCCGATCGTGGTCATCACGGCGACGAGCGACAACAGCATAAGGGCGGTTTCCGCAAGCCGCTCGACATGAACGCGTGCGCCGAAATCCGGTTCGACCCAGCTCATCGCCAAGACGCTGGACAAGGTCGTTCCCGTGATAAGAGCGGCGAGCCAGACGGCGTCGAACAGCATGCCGGGATCCGGTCCCCGCCACAGCCAACCCGCCAGCAGGATCGCGAGGCCGGTTAGCCCGGTCATGACGGCGGTGAGCCGCGCATGATGGCGCGGCTGCGCCCGGGGGCGTTCATTGGCGGCCTGTATCAGGCGCAGGGCCCGGCCATGGGCGAGCCTGTACCCGGCCAGCATCAGCGCGCCGAGAATCAGCATTAGATAGACCGGGACCGGGTCGATCATGGCGCGTCCCCATTCCGGGGGGTTGGCGTCATTGTCGCGAGCCGCTCCTGCATCTGGTGGCGTTCGCTGTCGGAGAGCGGAATCAGGCCGATCTCTTCCAGATAGCCACCCATGGCGGCGGCTTCCTCGGATGTGATTTCCAGCGCGTAGCCGGCAACATCCGCCCCGCCGTCGGCGCGCAGATAGAGATAGAGATCGCGGACGACCGGATAGGCTCCGTTGCGGATATTCTCCGCCGAGGGGCTGATGCCGCCAATCGGAATACCGCGCACCTTGTCGGCATTCTGATCCAGAAAGGAAAAGCCGAACACGCCCAATGCGCTGGGCGTGTTGGACAGGGTTCGGATCAGCGCATTGTCGTTCTCGCCTGCATCGACCCAGTAGCCGTCTTCGCGCAAGGCATGAGCGCGGGCGCGAAACAGGTTTGGCGTCTCGCTTTCCAGTTCGGCCATGCAGGCAAAGGTTCGCGCGCCCGCTTCCATTGCCGTTTCGACGAAAGCGTCCCGAGTGCCTGACGTGGGCGGCGGGCCGTAGGTTTCGATCCGATCATCCGGCAGCAACGGATCGATTTCGGACCAGCGCCGATAGGGATTGCGCTGCGGCGTACAGTCTGTGTCCGATGTCGGCAGGTCGCGCGCCAGCGCCTGGTAGAGGTCTCCGACCGTCAGTTGCATCGGCGCCGCATCAATGGCCCGGGCGAGTACGATCCCGTCATAGCCCAGCTTGAGTTCGATGACGGGGGCCACGCCGTTGCGCAGACACAGAGCCGTTTCCGATGGTTTCTGACGCCGCGAGGATGTCGTTGCATCGATCGAAGGATCGCCGGAACAAAACAGCTTATGTCCACCGCCACTGCCCGTCTGTTCGACGACCATGCGGATGCCTGTGCGCTCCGAATAACTTTGCGCTGCCCGCGCGGCAAAGGGGAAGACAGTTGACGATCCGACCACGCGCACAGGATCCGTCCGGGCGTCGAGGCAGCCCGTCAGAATCAACCCGCTCGCCATGGCAAGCCCCATCAATCCGGCCCATTGCTGTCGCATCATGTCAGCCAAGCGCCACTCCCTTCGCTTCGGTCTCCTGATGGCTTTGATCCCGATTGGCAACCGCCCAGCCTAGCGTCCGCCTGCAAAGCCAAGACTTTACAGCTGCGCCTGAAAGGCGCAGGGGCGCGCGCCATGACGGTGAACGCCATACCGAACGCTTTACCGCGCACTTGGCGCGGTGAAATGATCGCCCTGTTGGTTCTGGGCGGACCGATGGCGCTTACCCAGATCATCCAGTTTTCAATCTACACAATCGACACGATCATGATTGGACGCGTCGGGACGGACGCGCTCGCCGCAGCCGCGATCGGCACAGTGATCTATTTCCTGCTCTGGATGATCGGCGCAGGTCCGGTCAGCGCCGTCACGCCCATGGTCAGCCAGTCTATCGGCACAACTATCGGCAAGCCCGGCCTGGATGCGCGCCGCGACGCGAGACGCAGTGTCCGCATGGCCTTGTGGCTCGTGACTCTGCTGACCGTTCCGATGTTCGGTTTTCTGCTGTTCGCCGAGGACGTGCTGATCTTCTTTGGCCAGGATCCGGAGATTTCGCGCATGGCTCAGGACTATGTGCTGGTGCTGGCACCCGGCCTGCCTTTCGCGCTCGGCGTCATGGTACTGCGAAATTTCCTCGCAACACTGAACAAGACGATGGTGCCGCTCGTGCTGGTGACGTTCAGCGTGCTCATCAATGCGGGCCTGAATGCGGTACTGATATTCGGGCTACTCGGTGCGCCCGCGCTGGGACTGATCGGGGCTGGAATTGCCAGCTCCATTTCCTACTGCCTCTGCTTCGTAATGATGGCGAGCTATGTATCGCTGGACCGGGATGGGCGTCAGTTCGATGTTTTCCGCAACCTGCTGACATTCGACCGCGACCGCTTCGGCGAACTTGTGCGGCTGAGCTGGCCGATCAGCGTGACGACCTTGTTCGAAGGCATGCTGTTCAATGCCGCCGCGCTCGTCATGGGGGCGATCGGGGTGCATCAGCTGGCCGCCTATCAGGTCGCGCTCAATGTGGCGGCGATGGCGTTCATGCTACCTTGGGGTTTGGCCATGGCCGGAGCGACGCGGATCGGTCTGGCCGAAGGGGCGGGCGATGCCGAGGCGAGGCAGCGTGCGGCGCAGACGACCATGGTCGCCGCCGTGGGCGGCATGGCCGTGATCGCCCTTCTGGTCACGTTACTCCCGACACAGATCGCGCATATCTATATGCGTCCGAACGACCCCGAAAACGCGGCCACGATTGCGTTCATCCTTACATTCCTGCCCATTGCCGCAGCCTTCATGATTTTCGACGCGACGCAGCTGGTCGCCAATCAGCTGCTGCGAGGTCTGAAGGATGTGACGGCCCCGATGATCATCACGGGCGTCAGCTTCTGGGTGATCGGCTTCCCGCTCTGCTATTATCTCGGCTTCTATACCGAGTTTGGGCCGAACGGCGTCTGGTACGGCCTGATGTCCGGACTGATGGCGGCCTTTATCGGTCTCGGAATAAGGCTTTTACAGCGGCTGCGTGTGCCGCCGCGTCCGCCTGAGTTGCGTCAGCCGGATCAGGACTCGCCGGATCTGAATCCCGCCTGATCACACCCTCATCGATGAAATGACGCCCCTCCCGGTCCTCGATCTCGACCACCATCAGGTCGGGGTCGAAATCCCGACGCGCGGCAATGCGGGCATAGAGCGCCGCTTCGTCCAGACGGTCTTCCCGCCACACGCGCTCCCCCTGCATGTCGCGTTCGGGCGTGAATAGCGACAGACCCGCGCGACTGCGCACCGTGACCAGTACGCTGCCCGCATCCCGGTCGCCCCGCATCACGACGCAGGCATAGGCGCCGGCGACTTGCGCGCGCCGGATCAGGGCATCGACCCAGATTCCCGTCTTTAGCTGTGGCATTTGCATCTCCTGCAAAGCGTTTCCGCGCGATCAATTCCGGCCTGAGCGTCGCCACCGCCGCCCCTGACGACAAATCCCGTATTGGGCGAAGCACTGCGATTGCCTTCTCCTGACAGGCCATGTCTGGCATGGGCCTTGCTTTCACAAGCCTGTATCGAACCCGGGCTTCCCAAGATGAACCGCACCTGCCTCCGCCTACTGCTTATCAGCTCTGCGCTGATGCTGCCACTGGCAGCACCGCTGGCGGTTGCGCAGACGGCACAGGGCCCGACGCCGACAACACCGACATCGACACCGCAACCTCTACAGGCCACTGTCACACAGGCTGCTGTCACGCAGGCCGTTCCTGCCCTCGCCCCGGACACGCCGGCCGATCAGGTCAATGCACTGAATATAGAGCCCGTCGAAACCCCCATCGCGCCGACCGAAATCTTGCCGCGCGACTACGCAACCACTCTGCAGGCCCTGCATCACGATGACCGGATCATGACGTTGGACTGGCGGCGATCGGAACAGGTGCTGCGTTTCGATCTGAGCCCGAACGATCGCATCGAAACGCTGCAGCTCTCGCTATCCGTCACGCCACTTGACGCTGGAACGCCTGATGGACCGCTGACGCTGCAATTCAATAACGGCGTCCATCATTCGGTCGATCCGGACGGCACTACGACCATCACTCTCGATCCAAAGCGGGCGCGGGCACGTGGCAATGAACTACGGATCGGATTTCTGTCCGGGTGCGAAGCCGGTCACGCACAGACGACACATCCTAAATCGGGCGGTTTCTCTATCGACCTCCGGGCCTCGCGACTGGATCTGCGGGCCCGCTCCGATGGTGATGGTCTGAGCATGCACGATCTGGAGGCCCGCCTCTCGGGACATGCCTTTGCGCCACAGACCGTCGGCCTGATCGCAAACGGCCCGATGGCGACCCGCTATCAGGCATTGGCCGCGCAAGGCCTGGCGCTGCGAATGGCAGATATTCCGGACTTCAGGACGGAATCGGTCGACACGGATTTCGAATTCGTCATGGCAACGCGCCTGGAACTCGCCGCACTGGACGATATCAGCCTGCTGACCACGGATGCTGACGTGATGAGCGGCACCGGACCCGCGCTGTTCCTGTCACAGGAACATCCGACCCGGCTCTATATGACGGGCGATACGGCTGACGATGTCTTGCGTGCTATCAGCGCTTTCGCGACGGCCTCACTGCCGCAGTCCCGCACGACCAAGGTCACGCCTGCCGATATTCTGGTGCAAAGCCCGCTCGATTCCGATCGCAGACGCATCGATGGCGCGATCCGCCTGACGGCCCTGTCCGTGGAAACGGGCACCGTCCGCACCTACGCGTTCGACGTTTCCGATCCGGAAGCGACGCATGGCGAGCTTGTTCTGCATCTGAAGCGCGATAGCCGGACCTCCGCCGGGGCCAAGCTGACCGCAAGGTTGAACGGAGCCGATCTCGGCATGGCCAAGCTGAATGGTCGTCGCAGGACCGTCGCCTACCCGATCCGTCCAGGCATGCTGGTCGGATCGGAAAATCGCCTGATCCTGACGACGGTCGATGCCAGGGATGCGCCGCATTGCACGACGTCCGATCCCTTTATCGCAATCGGCAGCCAGTCGACCCTGCAGCTGATACGTCATACGCCCTCTGCCCCTACGGACCTGTCGCGACTGGCTGCGGATGGCTCGATCTTCGGGGCGCAGAACGGCGCGAACACGGTCTTCATTCTGCCGGAAACGACATCCGACTATGAAGCCTCCCTGCGGGTCGTGGCGCAGCTGGCCAAGGTCAATGGACGCGGCTGGACATCGGCGGATTTCTCCCGCGGGGGAACGGACGATACGGTTCGCCACCATCTGGTAATCGAACCCTATCATACGCTGGATTTGGCCTATAAGGGCGCGGCACCGCGTACCATGAAGGCCGCGTGGCGCGGTGAAACCGTCGAAGGACGCAACCGCGTGGCCGCCTATGCCCGCTTGAACGGTGAGACTGCACCCGCAGTGGGTCGGATCGGTCCCGGCGGAACGGCGGCGATCTTCCCGCTGGACGATACGCGCCTGGTCGGCCTGATCACGAATACACCGGATCAGAGCTTTGCCGCCGCCCTCGCCCCCTTGTCGGGACCGCTGAACTGGAACGGACTGGCTGGCGGTGTGGCCCGCTGGTCCGGCAATGCGGTGGTCAGCACGCAAGCGCCCCTATCCCTGCCCGAACCGGACACTGGCCCGGCCTTGCAGGCGAACCAAGCGTTGGAATCGACCGCGTCCGGACGAACCCTGTCGCTGCCAGCCGTCGATCTGCCCGATATCGAGCTTAGCGATGCCGGCGACTGGATACATCGGCGCTGGCGCGAAATCTCGCAGGCCCGTCAGGCTAAACCTCGATCGCCCGTGGCCCAACCGCAGCCGGGTACGCGGATAGATGGTCCGGCAACTGCCCCAGATTCTGCCCCGAACCAAGCCCCGGCCAACAATCCGACCCAGACCACGCTGATACCCCATAGCGAAGCGGCGACGATGGGTGCTGCCGCAGGTCCCAGAGCCTTGCCGGCGCATATGGACGGCGGATTGCTGTCACGGATCGATATCTGGACCCGGGCACACTTCTTCCAGACCCGTGAGGGCGAGCTTCACCCGGCCATTCTGGCCGTGATGCTTTTGCTGCTGAGCGGGCTGACAAGTCTGGTGCTGCGCCGCGCGGGCCGCACTGATTAGATCATCTAGGCTGCGGCGGGACCGCCGAGTGGCAGGACGACTTGCGCATCGGTTCCTTCGCCGGGAACGCTTGTCACGTCCAGACGGCCGCCATGCAGTTCGGCCAAAGACTTGACGAGCGACAGGCCCAGCCCCGATCCGCGCGTTTCAGTGGATTTTCCGGAGGCCCCCTGAATAAAAGGCTGCCCAATCCGCGCAATTTCGCTCGCGCTCATGCCCGGTCCCTCATCTGTGACCCGGACGATCATCTGCCCCTGATGCGACCGTGCTTCGACCAGCACCGTGCCGCCCTTGGGCGAGAATTTCACGGCGTTCGACATCAGATTGAGCAGGATCTGACGCAGCGCCTTGCGATCTGCGGTGATCAGCAGCTGTTCCTCATCCGGCAAGCTGGCTTCGAGCGCGACTTCGGCGGCGTCGGCTGACGGGCGGATCATCTTGACCGAGCTGCGAACCACATCGCTGACATCGAACGTGTCCGTGACCAGCGTGTATTTTCCCGCTTCGACCTTGGAAAGATCCAGCACATCGCCGATCAGGTCCAGCATATATTGTCCGCTATCATGTATCAGGTCCGCATATTCGGCATATTTACTGGGCAGCGGGCCGAACAAACGCGACCGCATCATGTCGGAAAAACCGATAATGGCATTGAGCGGCGTTCGAAGTTCGTGACTGACGCCGGCAAAGAACAATGTCTTTTCGAGCGCATCATGTTCTGCCACCGTCTGCGAGCGGCGCAGGGCCTCGATCCGCACCGCATCATCTGTTCGGTCGAGCGCGTGTATCAGCAAACCGCCCGATGCGAGCGGTGTAATATGGACGTCCAGCGTCGCCTCGCTGGCCGTACCGCTATCGAGCGCGATCCGTGCACTATTGGGAGAATCGAGGCGTCGGGCCGTAGCGGCTGTTTCCAGCAAGACCTCACGCGCGGCGGCATTGCGCACCAGTGCGTCGAGGCTGGGGCGATCATTGTCACCGCGCAGACCGAACTGGATCTGGCCTTCGGGGTTCGAGCCGACCATCGACCCGTCCGGTGCAAACTCGAACAGACCGCCGGACACGCCGCGTCGCCACAATGTACCGTAAGGCCCGCGCCCGGAGCGCGTATCGTCACTGTCCCGACCATGGGTTCCGGCAATCATCGCCGTTATCGTCAGCGCCATCGTTCCAACGAAGCCAAGAGTCCCGACATAGCCGCGCTGCGTTTCGCTGATCGGCGAGCCGCCCAGATTAACCAGAGCCAGCGCCAGGAACGCGGCGATCAGCGCTATTGCCGCCAGGATCAGCGCTTCGATCACCCGGTCCTTGGTAAACACCATCGCAATGGCGGGAATACAGAGGAAAACCACCCCGACCGGCCAGAGTCCGCCGATCAGCGTGACCATGACGCAAAAGCCGGTCCAGATTGCGATCAGCACGATCTGCGCCCAGAAACGGTGCAGGACAGGCGTCAGCAGAAGCGACAGCAGTGCCGGCACCATCAGTCCGATGGCGACCTTGCCCATAGCCAGCGCACCATCACCAGCCAGCCAGCCAGCCCCGGCCCCTGCGATCATCACCACGAGCCAGATCAGCATCGGTCCTAGCAGGCGCATGCCCAGCGACATATCCAGCTCTTGATCCATTCTTCTCCCGTAGCGGCAGATTCTCCCCTGCAAAGCGCGCTTTACAGCCACAGAGCGAGCGAATTCGCGTTTCAGGCTAATCTTTCATGCAGCACTCACCCGGCCTGGATGTCCCCGCCAACCCGACCCGGAATGCGTGCAGAAAGGGCTGTTCGCTCGCTTGTTCTCAGCCTTTCGGTCCCCTATCTGCCGGGGATGACCGATGCATCCGACTGGCCTGATGATGTCGCCGAGCTGATCGAGGATTTCGCCTTCCTCGACGGCTGGGAAGAGCGCTATATGCATGTCATCGATCTGGGTAAGGCCATGGATCCACTACCGGAAGCGGACCAGATCGATGCCAACAAGGTTCGCGGCTGTGCCTCGCAGGTCTGGTTGACGAGCACGCGCAATGGCGATGGTCAGCTTGTGTTTCGCGGCGATTCGGACGCCCACATCGTGCGCGGCCTTGTCGCGATCGCCACGCAGGTCTTTTCAAACAAGCCGGATCGGGTGATCTGTGACCTCGACACGGACGCGCTCTTCGATGCGCTCGGTCTGTCCGAACACCTCTCGACTCAGCGCGCCAACGGCCTGCGCAGCATGGTCGCCCGGATCAAGCGCGAAGCGGGGGCGGGTTAACCGCTGTTTAGATCACCACAGGAGGATCGTCGTTCTCCGCGTTCGACAGGCCCACCCTGTTGCGTTCCCACATATCCTGCAGATCAACGCATTCCGAATAGATCGCCGCTTTCATCGAGGCATAAAGGCCCGCGAGCAGATTGAAACAAAGCAGGGTCGCGGTGAATGTGAACGCAGCTTCAGCCTGGCTTAGTTCTGCTTCGGGATCTGTCGTCAAATCCGTTTGCTGAAACAGCGCAAGCACCATGAAAATCAGGATGAAGAGACTAATCGCGCCAATCTGCGCGATCAGTCCGACGACGAAGTTAATCAGCCAGACCCACCACTTATAACCCCGGGTCAGACGCCAGGATTCGCCGAAGGAGCCGAGGATAGGGGCGCCGCCGAACATATAGGCAGGCCCGGGGATCGCCCAGCCTGCCGTCAGTATGAGGGCGGGGACCAGCAACGCCAGATAGCCCAGAAAAAACCCCGTCCAGAACAGGAACGCGATCACCATAAGCGGGAACGCATGCGGCAAGGCCCGCCACATCGAGTCCTTCAAACCGACCGGATAACCGATCAGGGTCCGGTAGGCGACATCCATGCAAAACCCGTAATAGAGACAGCCCAGGAAAATCAGATACAATGTGGTCATAAGACCAACGACACCAGACAGATAAGTGTCGTCCGGCCCCGTGTCAGTGATCATGCTCGTCGCCAGCAGGGTGACGCCGCTCAATAAGGATATAAGCAGTCCAGCTATAAGCACGGGCACGATATTGCGGAACAAACCACTGAATGTCCGGGACATTACCCGACCGAAGTCGAACGCAGGCTTGATCTCCCATGGCGCATAGGCGCGTTCGGGCGTGAAACTCTCGCTGTCCCCCGGCATTCCCGTCCTTCTAGCTGAGGCGAATCCGCATCCCTATTTTGGCTTTTTCGGCCAGTCTTTCCTCACGCGAATGACCATGTCGATGCCGAGGATGGCGATCAGACCGGCCATGACAGCGAAGATGGGATGTCGCAGGGCGAACAGGCTCATGCCACCAATGGCAACGCCGAGCAGAATGGCATAGGGATGGATTTTCATCCCTTTAACTCAACATCCCAGTAGAGATAGTCAAGCCAGCTTTCATGCAGATGGTTAGGCGGGAATCGGCGACCCTGCGTCTGTAGCTGATGCATGGATGGGCGACGGGGCTTAACGCGAGGATGCATGCGCGCCTCGTTCGGATGGCGACCACCCTTCTTCAGATTGCAGCTCGAACAGGCCGCAACGATGTTGGACCAGCTGGTCTTACCGCCCAAACGACGCGGCAGCACATGGTCAAAAGTGAGTTCGTCGGGCGAGCCGCAATAGACGCATTCGAACCCGTCGCGCAGAAACAGGTTAAACCGGGTAAAGGCCGGCGAGCGGTTTTGCGGCACATAGTCCTTGAGCGCGACGACGGACGGCATCTGCATTTCGAATGTCGGGCTGCGAACGCATTGTTCGTAATGATCCACGATATTGACGCGTTCCAGGAACACAGCTTTGATCGCGTCCTGCCAGGACCAGAGCGATAGCGGGAAATAGGATAGTGGCTGATAGTCCGCATTCAGGATCAGACAGGGATAGTTGCCGGATGACACGGGCACAGCCGCGGCGACGGCATTGGGCAAAACGGGCGACGCGCTCATGAGCGGCCTCCATAGTTAAGGGGCCGGGTGAGACAGCTGCGATCTACATCAGAATAACTGAAGGCTGGACGCTCCGTGTTGATTCGTCTTCCCGATAGGCTGAATCGGACCTGCGTGACAAGACACAGGCCTGTGACGCCGGACGTCGCATTCCCGTCACATGGCAAATGTCACACGGCGGATGTCAGCGCGACTCATGCTTTATTCAGGCTGCGCTTGGTAGGGGCAGGCCGATAGTCTGAAATGAGATGACCGTGATTCGCGCCTTTTTCATATCGCTTGCCGTCATCACTCTGATGACCACGACCAGCGCCTCGCAAATCCCTCGCCTGCAAACGGGCGGAACAGGCGATCAGGTGGTCGCTGCAGACGGTCTGAGTGCGACCCTGTTCGCGCAGCGCGCCGGGCAGATCGCCGACATGGTTCGCGGAGATGACGGCACGCTTTATCTGGCGGACCGGAGCGGCGGGCGGATCCTGCGTGTCATCGACCGCGACATGAATGGCCGCGCGGACCTGATGCAGCCCTTGCCGCATCGTTTTGACGGCCCCGGCGGACTGGCCATAATCGACGAGACGCTGTTCGTGTCCGATCGCGGCGGTGTCTGGCGTATCGATCCGGATGGCGGCACGCCTGTCCTGCTTGCTCCCTTCGCGAATGCCGACATATCGGAGGATCCGGTGCCGCTCGTCGCACTGACCTCCGGCATGATCCGCATGGGTCTGAACCGCCGGGACGGAACGGCCAGCCTGATCGATGTCGATGCGTTGACAGGGCGGGCCGACGCCGTGGAGAGCGCGCCAGGCCGGATCCTGTCCTTTTCGCGTCAGGCACACCCGAGCGATGAAGCGGAGAGGGACGCGCTTGGCCATGACCGGCTGAGCTGGGTCATCCTGCAGCGGGACGGTCGAACCTTTGCGGGCAGTCGCCTGCGCAGTGCGACTCCCGTCGCTTCGTCCGCGACCCATCTCTGGCTCGATCCGGCAACGGGACAGGCGCTGATGGGCTTAACTGACCGCGTCAGCGAAGCGCGGGCGTCCTTTGAAGGGCTGAGCGAACCGGGACGGGATATTCTGAGCGGACTGAATGGCGGCGTCGGCACGATGGTGACGGATGTGCGCGGTCTGTTCATAGCCGAACCAAGGCGGGGGCGGGTCTGGCGGGTCGAAGCCGCAAAACCCGAAACCATCAAGTCTGAAATCCTGAAGCCTGAATCAGAAACGGATGAGGTCCAAGGCGCGGATGGTCTGCCGCCGCCTGGAGCTGAAAAGGCCGGTCCGGAATCGTCCCAGCCCGCACTGCTGCGCGGCTCCGGCATTGGTCAGGCGTCGCAAATGGGTTCGGCCTCGACGATGGGCCCGGCATCTAAGCTGCCACCTGCAGCACCACCAAGCCAGACGCCCACTCAGATACCCACTCAACAGTCGGAAGACGACCCGGACTGATAGGCGAAGCCGAGCCGATCGGCGAGCTTCTGCAGGCGAAACTGAACCTGCTCGGTCAGCAGTTCCGGAACGTCGCTTTCCAGATGGAGGCAGCCATCCGCATGCGACAAATGCAAAGCACCGACCAGATCCGGCGTTCGTCCCGTCGCGACAATGGCCAGACGGATTGCCGAGCCGAGCGCACAGGCCGCCTTGATCTGCGCGTCATCCAGCAGGCGATCGACAGCCTCCATATTGGGCGGTTTGCGATTGCGTGAGACTGAGCGGAACAGGGTCAGCGCCAGCCATACACGCTGCGGGTGGGACAGACCCGAAATGGGCGCATAAAGCACATCTTCGAAGACCAGTTCGGCGCGATAATCGGGGTGCAGATTCTTACCAAGGCCAGCAAGCAGGCAGGCTGCCTGACGCAGCCGTCTGTCTATTCCGGCATCAAAGGCCACGGGTAAAGCATCGGCGATGGATTCGACGAAATGCATCAGGGGCGGGCCGAACAGTTCCGACTGCAGCGAGCCCGACGCAAAATCGCGGCACCCATCCAGCAGGGCATCGCGCGCTTGCACAGATTGGGGCAGATGATCGAAGACAAGCCCTTCGCGCAATCCGGTTAGCGACACTTCGATCCGGCGCGGTTTCAGCACCCGGATCAGCCGTTCCAGCAACAGGCCGGAATAGGGCAGAGTTTCGGACCGGCGGGCACGCAGACCCGGCCAGTCGAACAGGGCGTCGCGTCCTTCATTATAGGCCCAGCGCGCCAGCAGCGCCGCATCGAGCGTATCCAGCGCATAGTTCTGCATCGTCTTGAGCGGATAGAGTGAGCGCGTCATGTGAATGGCCGCCAGGTTTCGCCAGGCTCCGCCAATCAGATAGAGCGTGTCGGTTCGGGACAGAATGGGAGGCAATTCTGCCAGCGCGGCATCGATATGCGGGATCAGCGACGCGTAATCGGCATCCCGCAGATTGGGGCCAACCATGTCAAACGGGCCCAGCGGAAGGGAGCGTCGCTGACCCGGCGCCCGGTCCTGCAGGCGGATCAATTCCAGCGACGCCCCGCCAAGATCGGCCGCGAGCCCCGTTGCACCGGGGTCGCCGGCCAGAAGGCCAAGCGCGGACAGGCGCGCTTCCTCCTCTCCGGAGACGGGAACCACCTCAAGACCCGTTTGCACGCGTATATCCTCGATGAAATCCTGCGCGTCGCTGGCTTCGCGCATGGCCGCCGTCGCGGCGACGAGAATTCGGCTCAACCCGCGCGCTTCGGCGATCGCCTGAAAGCGCGACAGGCTGGCCAGAGCGAGCCGTTTGCCGTCATCCGACAGACGCCCCGTCGCCTTGAGATCGCGCCCGAGCCCCGCCAGGACCTTTTCATTATAAACTGGCGTAAAATGCGAGCCGTAAATGTCGAAAACCACGAACCGGATCGAGTTCGATCCGATGTCGAGCACTCCGGCTTTCTCGGGGCCGGTCGCGGGAACGTTGAATGGATCCGTCAGCTGATCATCCTCAGTCACCGGCAGATGGATCGACGGATTTGACCGGGACACGGGGCGGATCCGGCAAGTCCTTTGGACGGGATGTTTTCAGCGCATGTCCGCGCCCGGACAGGGACGGATTGTCCATGAAATACTTATGGGCCGAAAACGGCTCTTCATCTTCGCTGGCCTTGCGGCGCGCATATTTCCCGTTGGGCTGCAGATCCCAGCTATTTTCATTATCCATCAGATTGGCGACCATGATCTGATCCAGCACCTGATCATGGACGGTCGCGCTTTCGATCGGGACCAGCGTTTCGATCCGGCGGTCGAGATTGCGGGGCATCCAGTCCGCCGAACTCATGAAGAGCTTGGCGTTTTGCGACGGCAATGCGTGACCATTGCCAAACGCCACGACCCGTGAATGTTCCAGAAACCGTCCGACAATGGATTTGACCCGGATCGTTTCCGACAGGCCCTTTACGCCTGGACGCAGACAGCAAATGCCGCGCACGACCAGTTCGATCGGCACGCCCGCCTGACTGGCTTCATAAAGCTTGTCGATCACGCCTTTATCGACCAACGCGTTGAGCTTCGCCCAGATCCCTGAAGGTCGCCCCGCCTTTGCATTGTCGATTTCCGCATCGATCTGCTCAAAGAGCCGGTCGCGAAGACCGTGCGGGGCAAGTGACAGTTTGGCGAGATCGCGCGGACGCGAGGAACTGGTTACGAAATTGAACAGTTTGCCGACATCAGCACCGATCACCGGGTCTGCCGTGAAGAGCGCCAGGTCGGTATAGATCTTGGCATTCAGCGCGTGATAATTGCCCGTACCCAAATGGGTGTAGGTCTGCAGCCGTTCCCCTTCGCGCCGGATAACGAGCGAGACCTTCGCGTGGGTCTTGAAGCCCAACAATCCATAGACGACCTGCACCCCTGCCCGTTCCAGATCCCGCGCAAATCGCAGATTAGACGCTTCATCAAACCGGGCCTGCAACTCGACCAGCGCAGTCACGCTCTTGCCGGATTCGGCTGCATCGATCAGGGCGCGAACGATCGGGCTGTCGTCAGAAGTGCGGTAGAGCGTCTGCTTGATGACAACGACATCCGGATCGCGCGCCGCCTGGCGCAGGAACTGGATAACGACATCGAATTCTTCATACGGGTGATGCACCAGTATGTCCTTGGCAGCGATGGCTGCGAAGTGATCCCCGTCATAGTCGCGAATCCGTTCAGGAAACCGTGCCTGAAAAGGCGGGAACAGCAGATCGTTGCGGCCATTGTCGATCAGGCCTTTCAGATCGACCATGCCGAGGAATTTCGCTTCTTGAATGTCTTCGTCCCAACATTCGAAATTCTCGACCAGGAAATCACGCAGTTCGGTCTCGATCCCTTCGTTCAATTCCAGTCGGATCACTCGACCTCGACGGCGTTCTTTGAGTAGAAACTCGAAATGCCGGACCAGATCTTCCGCTTCTTCGTCGATTGCAATGTCGCTGTCGCGCGTGATCCGGAACAGGCCGTGATTGCGCATGTCGAAGTCCGGAAACAGGCTTGGCAGAAAATAGGCGATGACATCCTCGATCTGCAGATATTCGCGCTTCTTGGTACCGGCCGATAGCTGCAGAAAGCGTGGCAGGTGCGACGGGATCGGCACCAAGGCAAAGGCCTGCTCGTCCGCTTCCGTTTTGTGGGCGAGCGAAGCGACCAATCCCAGCGACAGGTTTGACAAAAACGGAAAAGGGTGCGCGGGATCGACTGATAAGGGCGACAGCAGTGGCAGGATCTGCGCGTCGAAACGCGTTTGCAATTCAGACAGGGCCTGATCATCCAGATCGGACACAGTAAGAACGGAAATCTTCCGCGTTGCCAGTTCCGACCGGATAGACACCCAGCACTTTTCCTGTGCCGTGATCAGATCATCGACGCGTTTGGCGATCTTGTCGAGCTGGCGCTCCGGAGTCAGCCCGTCAAAGCTGGGCGCATTCATGCCCGCCAGCATCTGGGTCCGAAGACCCGCCACACGAACCATGTAGAATTCATCCAGATTGGACGCCGAGATGGACAGAAAGCGCAACCGTTCGAGCAGCGGCACACGTTTGTTGCGGGCCTCTTCCATGACACGGTGATTGAATTGCAGCCAGGAGAGTTCCCGGTTGAAATAGCGTTGATGGCTGGCGGTCGGCATGCGCTGCCTATGCCCGCCAGACCCGCCGACGTCCAGACAGGTGAGCGCCGAATGCGGCGACGTTTTTATGACTAGGCGGCGGCGCTGGCCGTATCGTCGGACAGGATCGCGAACAGGGCTTCGGGTCCGGGCGCTGCGCGCAGGCGTTGACGTAATTCCTGACGGCGTAGCAAGCGCGACACACGGGCCAGTGCGCGCAAATGCGCCCCGCCGCAATCAGCCGGAGCCAGCAGAAAACAGACCAGATCGACCGGACGACCGTCGACGGCATCAAACTCAATCGGTTCCGCCAGACGGGCGAACGCGGCCACAACCTGGTCCAGGCCTTCGATCCGCGCATGCGGCAAGGCAACGCCATTACCGACTCCGGTGGAACCCAGACGTTCGCGCTCAATTGCAGCAGCCACGATATCGCGACAGGCAACGCCTGCACTGGACAGGTCACGCGCATCGATCAGACGCCGCGCAATGTCGCGAAACATCTGTTTCGGACTGGTCGCGACGAGATCGCAAATCATCGTGTCGGCGCTGAACAGGGCGCGGTCGGTCATAACATCACTCTAGGGTCGGATCCGTAAGATCGGCCTGGAGGCCGTCGAGGGTTGCAGGCCCGGATCACAGGGCCTTGGCGTTTCGATCCGGGGCTACCGTCTCGCAACGCCGCGCCACATAGACGCTCCAATCGCTGTTCACAAGGGCGAGTGGCATGGCGACCGCCCGTGCGAAACAGTGCTGTGAACAAGCTCAATCGTCGTTTTTCGGATCAATCCAGCCAATATGGCCGTCGGCGCGCTTGTAGACGACGTTGAGCCCGCCATGGCGCGAATTGTTGAACAGAACGAAACCCGAATCGGCGAGGCCGACTTCGAGCGCGGCCATTCCCGGTGTCAGGGTTCGAATGCTGCTGGTGCGCTCCGCAATGACCATGGGCTCATCCTGCACCGGCGCGTCATCCGCATCATCTGGGGTGACCGGATTGCTCAGTACGAACATGGCCGCTTCCTTGGCCTTGGCTTTCTGACTGTGATCCTTGAGCCGCCGTTTATAGCGGCGCAGCCGTTTTTCGACATGCTCCAGAGCTTCATCCGAGGCGGGATAGGCTTCCTGCGCGCGCCCTTCGCCTTCAAACGTCGCGCCGCTCGGCAGATGGACAGAGACCGTTGTCTTGAAACCCGAACCGTCGCGGGCGACGGCAACCTGCGCGTCCCCGTCACGGTGGATATACTTGTCGATCATCTCTTCGAGCCGGTCCGATATGCGCTCTTCCAGCGCTTTTGAAACATCAATGCCTTTGGAAACGATCTGGATTTGCATAACAGCCTTTCTTGGTCTTCGGGATCACAGACGTAGCACGCCGAGCATCCCCTGTGGAAGGGCTTTGAAATGTGACAGCCAACATAAGTTAACAAAAATGCCACTTTCCGCGCCGTCATGCGTAAGGAGATCATGACCGATTTACGCTCTCCCAACCCCGCCAAATCCACTGCGCGCGACTATCTGCGCCAGAGTCTCAATCTCGTCCTGGCGCCCGCCATGTGGATCCTCTCCTCCATCGGCTTCATCAGCGACAGCGCGCGTACAGCGAGCGAGTTTTCCGACATGAGCGACAATCTGCTGGTGCCGCTCGGTCCGGCCTTCTCGATCTGGTTTCCGATTTTTGTCGGCTGCATCGGGTACGGCATCATTCAGGCGCTGCCGAAACACCGCACACGCGCGCTGTTTCGTGCCGTAGGCTGGTGGACGGCGGCGGGCTTTGCGTGCGTCTGTGGCTGGGCCCTGATCACGGCCTATGCGCCGGACGCTGCCGTCCAGTGGGGCACGGCGCTGATCTTTATTCCCGCCGTGGCCGCCCTCAACATCGCGACCATCAAGTTCACCCGCCGCGCCGATACGCTCAGCGGCCTGGAGCGATTATTCACATGGGTGCCGATCAGCCTCATTGCAGGCTGGTGCAGCCTGGCGATCTTCCTGAACTGGACGCCGATCACCTATGATCTGTTTGCCGGCGGCGAAGCGAGCCTGACGTCGAGCCTGCTGATCCTCGCCGCCGCACTCGGTCTTATCGTCTGGGTCTGCCGGGCAGCACAGTGCAACAAGATCTATGTCGTTCCCGCGATCTGGGGGCTCGGCTGGCTGGCTGCGCGGCATTTGATTGCCGAAACGGACACTCCGATCATAGGTATCGTTGCGCTGATCGGAATTCTCTTGCTGATGGCCTCCGCCCTTTGGAAACCGCATGGCGCGAAGCCGGTTTATGAATCCCGATCAACCTGACGCCCAGTCGGCCTAACGCCTGACTCGGTCTGGTCCGTAACGATTGGGTCCGCGCGTTCCGGGAAAGGCGAACCAGACCAGTTCCATCAGCCAGATGAACTGCAGAAACGGCCCGGTAAAAAGAAAGACAAGGTGGATCGCGCCGGGCAGACCCATGTCCTGGTACCGTCGCCAGGACAGGGAAATGTTCGGGACAAAGGTCAGCAAGGAAAAGACGGCCAGAAAGACCAGAAAGAACTTGGCCGGTGAGCTTAGCGGCGCGATCTCAAGCCCGGAAAAATCCGTCGGCTGCGAGCTCGCCCAGGCAAGAAGCGCATTGACATTGTCCGCCCCCATCGTGCTGATGATCAGCAGCATAAGGATGAGCTGAACACAGAAACTCAGCAGGAACGGCCACCAATAATGCGACCGTGTCGAGCGCCCCTTGAAAATAAAGGCACGCCGGATCCATTCGTGCAGGGCGATGTTGGCCGGGATCATGATGCGAAGCTTGTGGTCATCAGGCGTCGCCCCCGAACCGCGCAGCCCAGTCAGCAATATCGTCATCTTCGATCTTGGCGAACAACATGTCCGGAGCAGAGACGGCATGACCGACCGGCAGGCCGTTCGCCCATCCGTCGAAGTTCCAGCTGCGGCGATCGCCTGGAACACCCATGGCATCCAGTATGCTGCTCGCCGTCCGCGGGATGACAGGCTGCGCGATAATGCCGAACAGAGCTGCGAGATTGAGGCCCATGCGCACACCCACGGCGGCCTGATCGACATCCGTCTTGTAATGAGTCCACGGTGCGGCACGCGTCAGATATTCATTGCCGAGAGCCCAGATCGCCCGCATTTCCCCCAGCGCCTTGCGAAAATCACGGGCTTCGAAATGATCGATCATTTGCGGCAGTTTCAGACCGATTTCGTCCATGATCCAGTCTTCATGTCCCCCTGAAACACCACCCGTCGGGACTTGGCCGTCAAATTTCGAAGCCGCATATTTAGTGATCCGGTTGACGAAATTACCGAGCACATTCGCCAGATCACTATTCACACTTGCCTGAAACTCTTCCCAGGTAAACGCCGCATCCGAGCTTTCCGGCGCGTTTGCCATCAAGTGCCAGCGCCACGTATCAGACGGCGCCAGATCGATGGCCTGATCCATGAAGACGCCGCGCTTGTTAGATGTCGAAAACTTGCCGCCATACCAAGTCACCCAGTTAAAGGCTTTCAGCGTATCGACCAGTTTCCACGGCTCTCCCGACCCCATCAGCGTCGTCGGGAAGGACAGCGTATGAAAGGCGACATTGTCCTTGCCCATGAACTGAACATATTCGACATCGTCAGCGCCCGCGTCGGTCCGCCACCAGCGTTCCCAGTCGCCGCCATTGCCCGCTGCCCAGTCCTGCGTCGCGCCGATATAGGCGATGGGCGCATCGAACCAGACATAATAGACCTTACCGTCAAACCCGTCCCGCGGATTGCCGTCCGCATCCACGACCGGAATCCCCCAATCCAGATCCCGCGTGATCGAGCGGTCCCGCAAGCCTTCATCCAGCCATTTCAGCGCGATCGAGCTGGCCAGTGCGGGCCAGCTATTCTGCCCCTCGACCCAGTCGCGCAAACGGTCGCTCATCGCCGACTGTTTGAGATAGAGATGTTCAGTTTCGCGGATTTCCACGTCCTTGGACCCGGACACCGCACTATAAGGATCGATCAGGTCGACCGGATCCAGCAACTTGCCGCAATTATCACACTGATCGCCACGCGCGGCCTCGAAACCGCAATTCGGGCAGATGCCTTCTACATAGCGGTCGGGAAGATAGCGCCCATCGGCGTTGGAATAGACCTGCTTGGATATGCGCGCCTCGATCAGGCCGTTCTTCTCCAGTACGCTGGAGAAATGCTGCGTCAACCTGGCCGTCGCCTCTCCCGATGATCGACCAAACCAGTCATAGGACAGATCGAACGCCTCCCCGGCGGCCTTTTGCGCTGCATACATGGCATCGCAATAGGCTTCGACGCTGAGCCCGGCATCAGCCGCCGCCAGCTCGGCAGGCGTGCCGTGTTCGTCCGTCGCACAGATATAGAGCACCTCATGACCGAGCAGGCGCATCACCCGCGCGTAGAGGTCGGCCGGCAGCATCGACCCGGCTAGATTGCCGAGATGCTTCACCCCGTTGATATAGGGCAGCGCAGAGGTGATTAGGATGCGCTTGCTGGATGCTGTGTTTGGCGAGGTCATATCGCCGTGCCTCTAGGGCAGAGGGCCTGCCGTCTGCAAGAGAGGGACACGGCTGAAGGCCTGGTTTTCCGACATCAACAGAAACGCTTCAGCGGGTGGGGTCTGATTGACCGCCAGAAGCGCAAGGCTGATCAGCACTGCATTATAGACCATGTGAAAGAAAATGGCCTGCATCAGCCCGAAACGCATGCGCACATAACCCAGAACCGCCCCGGCAATAATCTGCGGCACGATTGCCAGGAACAGGATGGGATTGGCCAGAGCCCCGGCCATGCCACCTTCATAATTGCTCAGATGAATGACGCCGAATGTCAGGATGGTACCCCAGAACGCCACGGGAAACAGGCGGTGCCGGGCGACGGCCTGTTCCGCAGCACTCAACCGTCCGTAGCGCTGCACCAGCAGAAAGATCAGAAGCCCCAGTCCCATGGCCACGGGCAGGAACAGGGCGGCGCCTGTCCCCAGCCCCCACATCGCCAACAGGACAAGCACGCAGATCATGGCCGGAAAACCCAGGACACTCGACCGCGGAAAGCCAAGCCAGCTCCGGAAGATCAGCTCCTCCATCAGTGGAGCGATCAGCACGCCAAGAATGATCAGCCGCCGGGCGTCGGTTTCAGCCAGCGTTCCGTTCACATTCTCAGGAATTTCGCCCATGATGATCGTTATGACGCCACCGACAAGGCCGCTGACGACAATCCCCAGACAGATCGTAATGAACAGCAAAACCAGGAGGTGGCCGGCAGATGCCCCATCCATGACCGTTCGGCGACTGATATAGTGCGGGAACAGCACATAGCGGACGGTATCAGCGATCGGGATCATCCCCTCGCGGTATAGCGACCGGCCAGCCCCGACAAGCGTGCCTTTCGACAGATTGTCGCAGCTGTGATAATGACGTCCCATCGGTAACAACAATGGGGAGTAAAATGCCGAAGATTTTCAATACATCCTGGCTGGCCGTCATATTGGCGACCGTGGCCTTTTTCCTGTTTGGCTGGCTCTGGTATGGCCCGATATTCGGTCCGGCTTGGATGGCCGCCGAAGGCATGACCGAAGCCTCGATGCAGGCCATGCTTGATGAGATGGGGATGGCCGTGTGGCTAGTCTTTGCCTTGCTGATCACATTGGGTCAGGCCATCGGCGTGCTGATGGTCCTGCATCTGGCTGGTGCCAAACGCCTGCCCGCCAGCCTGAAATATGCCTTCTGGCTGGTCGTGACGATTGTCGCGCCCATCATCGCCTATGCCTGCGTCTATACGGGCTATGGTCTGACGGGCTATCTGATCGATCTTGGCCACCTGCTGATCGGTTATCTGATCATGGCCGCGATCTATAGCGCCTTCCGGGGCCGCGACCGCGTCGACGCCTAAGGCGTGAAAAAACGCTGACGCCAGGCCTTGCCTGAACTGAGGACGCGCTCTAAAGGGCGCGTCCTACTGGTTCGCCCCTATAGCTCAGCTGGTAGAGCACCTGATTTGTAATCAGGGGGTCCGCGGTTCGAGTCCGTGTGGGGGCACCATTTTCCTGAATAATTTCAACAGCATGTTGACTCATCGCCATCGTTGCATCGCGCAAGTAACGCTCTCGACCCAACAGATGAGGGAGTGGCTTAGCGATGAGGCATCACTCACAGTCGGCTTTTTGTCCGACGCCTGAGTGTTAATCCCTGTTCATAGGTCAGTCCGCACGCAGTGTCGGTTCCGGGTTCAGTCGTCTAGCACGCCGATCGTAGAGAAGTCGCAGGTGACGGCCATGTCGGCATAGGCTTTGGCGAAACCGCTCACATCATACTCGATCAGACCGAGGCTATCATGAGTGATGGATAGTCGGTCCGCTTTGGCGAGCGCAGCAAGAACGGGCTGTGTATCCTCGAAAGCAAGATAGAAGGCATCCTGTCCCTCCACATAGTCATGCGTCATGAGCGTCGTCAGCTTCTCGCCCGGAGCAAAGCTCCATGTCGCTGTCTCGGCCTCTTCACTGACCGCCATCGGCCCTGGAGCCCCGAGGCCCTTGACCAGGCGCACGGTCGGATAATTGACGGGCGGCGCTGCATCCAATGTGTAGAAACTCACTTCAATTCCGAAAGCTTTCGGATTGGATTCTTGCAGCGTACAGCTCGCAGCATCGAGATCCTGCTCAGAATCCGGCTTTTCCTTCGATAATGTCCAGATCGGTTCAACGACCGTGATCAGAACGTCCGGTTCCGCAGCATCCTGACAAGGGTGAAAGCGCATGTCCTGATAGGTCAGCCAGACATCGTCGCCATTCCGAAAGACCAGAACATCCTCCAGACCGCTCTGCTCCTCCATTGGCATGATCCCCATCACAAAGTCCCGAGGCGGTGCTTCGACACTGCCGAAATAACTATAGGCGGTCAGAGCCGGCGCGCGCGCCTCTGACGTCTCGATCACGAGGTCTGGCTGCGGATCGCGATCAACGGATCCATCCACGGCGCGCAGGGCAAGTCGGTCGGTACTGTTCGGCACGCAATAGGCCCCGATAAGATCGGCAGCAGCCATCCCGTCATCCTCTGACGGCGCCGCACACGCGCTGAGCAGAACTGACATCGCCGCGCAGATCAGAGATGGTTTTTTTGGCGTAGTCATACTCTCTAAAACCCCACAGTCCCGTAGGACGGATCACATTCACCCTTCATCCAATGACACGATTCGAAGGGCCGGCCAAAGCCGATAGGGACGACAAGATAGAGATCGCCATTAACTGCGTGGTGGCTGTCTGGATCCGTCAGAGATCCCTGATATGCGTGTTGTCGGGCCTTAATAAGGCCCCTGCCTAGACGGCCCTGAAACGTGCCTTGTCGAAGACGCGCAGGACCTGAGCCAGGTCGTGACCGCGTTTGAGGATGAGGCCGCCCGGGGCGACGACGCTGAATTGTCCCTGGCGATTGCGCAAGGCTGGAATTTTCTCGATCCGGTAGAGCGCATGTTCGGACGCTTGGCGAAAGACCGAAAAGACGCATTTGTCGGCCCCGAAACCGATTGCATAATCCTTCCAGTCGCCCTTGGCGACCATCTGCCCATAAACATTGAGAATGAGGGAAAGCTCACGCCGGTCGAAGCTCACCTGGCTGGGTTGCTTATAGCCGTTTCCGATCCGCACGATGCGTGTCATGCCCCTGTCATAGCAAGACCGTCAGCCGTGTCGAGCTATGAGGCACGCCGGTCGAAATGAGGGCGGTCCGATTGCGGCGCAAACAAGGCAGGCTTCGCCCCATTGTCGCCGCCAGTCGGTCACGGTGTCGGCAAGGTTGCGCCGGATAGCGGAGATGTCGAGACAATGGGAGCGACACCAGCCTGGTTTTTATCAGCCCCCCAGCCCCCGGGCCGGATGCGTGAACATTGTCTCGACACCCCGATCTTTCTGCCCTGAGCCTGCACGAATCCGCACGCCATCAAAGTGAACGGGTGGCGGGCCGACCATCTCCCACATGGTGGTCGGTCCGTTCCTGCGGTTTGAATCCGACCGTCGCGCAGGATGTTTTCAAGGTTCGTAGCGAGCTGCGCCGATGATCGCGCTAGTCTGCGAGTCATGGGCCAGTACGGCCAGAGCCTGTTCCGGCTGCAGGCCGCAAATCGGCTCACCAGACCAGTCCTTGTACCGCACTGCAGTCACGACATTGGTCAGGGTGAGCGTCCGACCATGATTTTCACCGCTTTTAACAGAAACCGTCTTCGTACCGGGCCTGTACTCGACCAGGGCGAGCTTGCTCCCCACAGGAAGGTCGCCCTCAATACAGTGCATGCCAGCATGGGCGGCGAGTTTCAGGCTCGCTGGGATGGACGTTCCGATTGCAGTCGCCTCAGTCAGGCGAGGGCCATGATGGCGTCCAGCAACGACGAGCATGGGTGTGTAAACCCCCGAATCGAGCGCTGCGTCATAGGCTTTCTGGCGTTTGGTGAAATCCGGATGACCGAACGTATCCTTCCAGCCCAGATAATCCCAATAGGTCACGCCGTAAGATAGGGCGAGCACGTCCGTGTGACTCTGGTCCAGTTCCGTAACGAAGGCATTGGCGGGCGGACAGGATGAACAGCCCTGCGACGTGAACAGCTCGACAACGGCGGAAGGTTGCGAGGTCGTGGCCAGCGCAGGCGCAGCCAGTGCACTCAGCACGGCAATAGACAGGCAAGTGGATCTCATGAACATCGACTAGCGAGACCAGACCGAACCTGCCATGAACGACCGCATCACGTTGCGGTGAGGTTTGCCCTTATAACATAACGCGCTCATGCCGGGCTGGCGACCCGGGGCATCGGACCCGCAGCGCCAGACCTGTCATGCATAATCGCAATAGGCCCCGTCAGAGCGATGGCATGGGCGCGATATCCGGCTTGCCGTCGCCATCCATGTCGGGATCACCGTCCGCCGACAGCAGCACGGCGATCCAGCGGGTCGTCGTGAATTGCGCCAGAATGATCATCAGCACGACGGTCATCGGCGCGGAGAGAAACGCTCCGACACCGCCCCAGAGCGCGCCCCAGAGCGTCAGCGACAGGACGACGACCAGCGGGCTCATATTCATGCTATCGCCCATCATTTTGGGCTGCAGCGTATTGGCGACGACAAATTGCGCACCGAAAAGAACCCCGCCCAGAATGGCGACCTTGGCCAGACTGTCGAACTGCACCAGACCGAACAGGACCGGCATGACGACGGCAGCAAAGCCACCGACGATCGGAATATAGTTCAGGATGAAGATGACGAGAGCCCAGAACAGCGCATTGTCGAGCCCCAGCACAACCATGGCGATGTAGGAAATCACCGTCTGGATCAGACTGATGATGGTCTGAACCGAGATATAATCTTCGATCGAATGGCGGATGGATGATCCGATTCGCTGCGCCCGGGCCCGACGGATCTCATCCGGAAAGAGATTGTCCATCTTGGCCGGGAAGCCCGCCTGCGCCACGAACAGGAAGACGACGTAAATCGCGATCAGCATGAAGTCGGACAGGACCGCCTGAATGGTGGCGGCGAAACCGGCCAGCGCCCCCTGCAGCAACGCCGTGATACCGAACCGCGCATTGAGCGCAGAGTAGGACACATCTTGACCTGTCATGCGTCCGATCCAGCCAAAAATCTCATTGATACGGGCCTGATAGCGCGGCGCTTCGTCCACCACGGATCCAACCGTATCGGCGATCACGACAATCAGTCCGACGAGAGCGCCTACCGTAATGATGGCCGCAATCGTCAGGGCGAACCAGTAGGGAATTCGCTTCGAAATTCCGTCGATCGAGCGGGCAAGCGCATCAATCGCCAGCCAGAAAAACACCGCAAGCGCGAACGGTGCGACCAGGTCCCGCGTTACGAACAAGGTCCAGAAGACGGCGACCGTAGCGAGAACGAGGAGAGAGGATCGGATGGTAGTATCGGTTTGCATAGCCTGCCCCTTATTGCATTCGGTACGTCACCCTCATAACGGTTTTTGTCGGTCAGGGAGACGAAGCTATGAGCGAGACGATTTTCATCGGCACGGATACGGACGGTGTCCGGCAGGAACTCCGCCTGGACAAGGCCAATCGTCACGGGCTGATCGCCGGCGCGACCGGAACGGGCAAAACCGTCACCTTGCAAATCCTGACAGAAGGGTTTTCCAGTCACGGCGTCCCGGTCTTTGCCGCCGACGTAAAAGGCGACCTGTCCGGTCTGTCCCAGGCCGGATCGGAAAGCCACAAGCTGCACGACAAGCTGATCAAACGGGCCGAGAAGATCGGTCTGGATAATTATGGCTATACCGCGTTCCCGACCATCTTCTGGGACCTTTACGGTAAAAAGGGCCATCCCGTGCGCACGACCATTTCCGAAATGGGACCCGTGCTTCTGTCACGCCTGATGGGGCTCACGGAAACGCAGGAAGGGATCATGACGATCGCATTCGAATATGCCGATGATAACGGCATGTTACTGCTGGACCTCAAGGATCTGAATGCACTGCTGAACCATCTGGCGGAGAACCGGGCTGAGGTCAGCCGCGAATATGGGAATGTGACGGGGCAGAGCGTCGCCGCGATCCGTCGCGATCTGCTGACGCTGGAACGGGCTGGCGCGGAAGAGTTTTTTGGTGAGCCGGCATTGGAACTCGAAGACTTCATGCGGATCGACGCAGACGGTCCCAATGGAAAAAAGAGGGGAAAGGTCAATATTCTGGCGGCGGACGAATTGATCAATAGTCCGACTCTCTACGGGACGTTCCTGCTCTGGTTATTATCCGAACTGTTTGAAGAACTGCCCGAAGTCGGCAATCCCGATAAGCCGAAAATGATCTTCTTCTTTGATGAAGCGCACCTGCTGTTCGACGACGCACCCAAGCCGCTGATTCAGAAGATCGAGCAGGTCGCCCGCCTGATCCGGTCCAAGGGGGTCGGCGTCTATTTCGTGACCCAGAACCCGATGGATATTCCTGACAGCGTGCTGGGTCAGCTCGGCAACCGCATCCAGCATGCGCTGCGGGCCTATACGCCGAAGGAACAGCGCGCCGTGCGCGCCGCCGCCAGCAGCTTCCGTGAAAACCCGGCTTTCGACACAGAAGACGTCATCACCGATTTAGGTGTCGGCGAGGCCTTGGTCAGTCTGCTGGATGAACGCGGTGCGCCGGCTATTGTCGGGCGCACCATGATCCGGCCCCCGTCATCCCGGCTGGGCCCCGCAACGCAGGCCGAACGCAAGGCCGTACAGAATGATAGTCCCGTTGGCGCGAAGTACGACACGGCCATCGATCGCGAAAGCGCCTATGAGACGCTGGAATCCAGAGCCGAAGCCCGCGCCAAGCAAGAGGCTGCCGAAGCCAAGCGAGCAGAGCGCGAGAAGGCCAAAACCAAGGCCCCCACCAGACGACGCACGACCCGCAAGAAGGACAATGTCATCGTCAAGGAGCTGAAACGCGAAGGCCGCCTGATCATGCGCCGCGCCATGCGCAACGCAGTTCGCGGCATATTGGGCGGAATGATGCGGCGATAGTCACGCCAATGCTAACACGCTTTGCCCCCTCGCCAACCGGCTACCTGCATCTCGGCCATGCTTTTGCCGCGGCTGAAGCCTTCGGGCGTGGGCCGTGTCTTCTCCGGATCGAAGATATCGACCTGACACGCGCACGGCCTGAATTCTACGCTGCAATTAATGAGGATTTGCGCTGGCTTGGCTTTGACTGGCCGGAGCCTGTCCGAGTGCAAAGCCGACACCTGTCCGACTACGGTGCGGTGATCGACACGTTGGCGGGTCGCGGCCTTCTCTATGAGGATTTCACGACCCGGACCGGTCAGGAAAACCGGGACCTCCCCCCGGCGATCAAACTCTCGACCCCGGCAGCGATCAAGGCGATCGGGACGGACCGCCTGACCTTTATGGAAAGAGAGCGGGTCGTCACAATCGATCTCACCAAGTTGGAGGACAAGACAGTCGTGCGGCGGGATATCGGGACGAGTTATCATATCGCCGTCACTCATGATGACTGGATGCAGGGAGTCACAGATGTCACGCGCGGTCAGGATTTGTTCGAGAAGACCCGTGTGCATGTGCTGATTCAGACGCTGATGGGCTGGCCTGTGCCGCGCTATCATCATCACGGTCTGGTTATGGAAACGGGCGAGAAGAAGATGAGCAAGCGACGCGGATCGATGACCATTCACGCCCTGCGCGAACAGGGGCTAAGCTCTGAAGATGTTCTGAGCATGGCGCGGGAGCAAGCCGGAACCGGCTAAGCGCACGCTTGCGCTCTACTCTTCCCGACCCGCGCGCCGCATGGCGTCTGTGGCGGGTTTCAGCAGATATTCCAGCACACTGCGCGACTCCGTCTGCATGAAAGCTTCGGCAGGCATGCCAGGCAGCAAGGTCAAATTGTCGGGCAACCGGTTCAGCTCATCAGGCAGGAGGTCGACTTCGACTTCGTAATAAGGAAAGCCTGTTGTCGGATCGACCAGACGGTCCGGCGACACGCGCGCGACGAAGCCGTTCAGTTCCGGCGTCGAGCGCGCATTAAAAGCCGACAGGCGCAAGGTCGCCGGCTGCCCGGGATAGACCTGATCGATATCGGCGGGTTGAACCTGCGTCAGGATTATAAGCGCGGCGTCAGACGGGATGATCTGCATCAGATCGGCCCCCTGCTGCACCACACCGCCTGTCGTCGTGATCGCCAGATCGTGGACGACACCATTGACAGGAGAGGTGATGATAATGCGGTCGGATTGGGCCGAAGCGGCGATGAGCTGTTCGCGGAATCCCGAGGCCTCCGTCTCTGCCTGGCGCAGCTCGGTCAGGACTTCCGACTGCCGGTCGCGCGACAGCTGATCAATCTGGGCGCGGGTCTCGGTGATCTGGGATCGCAGGCGGTCGACTTCGGATTGACGCGACTGAATATCGCCCTGCAATCGCAGGGCTTCGCGTTCAAGCGCCAGAACGGCAGGCCGACCGATAAAGCCCTTGTCGAGAATGGTCTGCTTGTCGTCTCGCTCTTCGAGGACTTTTTCAAGCTGGTCCTGCGTAGCCTGGATGAGGGCGGACAAGCCGGTAATCTGACTTTCGGACTGATCGATGCGCTGGCGCAATTGTGCGCGCTGCCCGTCGCTGGCCGCGCGGCGGGCCGCAAACAGGTCACGCTGCCCGTTGATGGCCCGCGCGACACGCGGCTGGGATGCCGCCGCACCGAGCAAGTCCTGAGGAAATAGAATGGTCCGCAAGCCGTCCCGTTCGGCCTTCAGCCGTTCGACGCGTGCGCGGGTTTCGTTGAACTGAACTTCGATGATCTCGCGACTGGCATCGATTTCCGTCGGGTCCAGACGAATCAGCGGATCGCCCGTCGCGACTTTCGCCCCGTCCCGGACATAGATTTCCCCGACGACACCGCCGTCCAGATGCTGGATCACCGCTGGCTTGCCGTCCACAGCGACGAAACCCGGCGCGACGACGGCGCCCTTGATCGACGCTAGAGCCGCCCAGCCGAACAGACCGACGACCAGCAGGCCCACACCGATATAGCCGATACGCAAATAGCGCTGATAGCTTGGCTGCGGCGGCGCGGTCGGCGCAGAAGTGGAGGCCGACGCCATGGCGGACGCCAGGGCCGCGCCCAGTTCGGCAGGCAAAGGCGCGTTCACAACGTCTCTCCCTGACCGGGTCGCTTAAGGGTCATTGGAACAGCACCGGAGACGGGACCGGCAGACCGGGGCATTGGTACAGGTTTGACCCCTGACGGCGTTTTGGTTCCAGACCGGGCTTTGGTTTTAGGTGCAACCTTGCTGTCAGGCGCAGGCTTGGACGCATCTCCCGTTTTATCAGTCGCGGCTGTTCTGCCCGCCCCCTTCTTACGGACGACACTAGCCTTTGCAGCCTCGACCCGTTCCCGCATCTGGGCCATTACATCCTCTTTGAGGCCGAACGCTTCCTGCTGGCCGTCACGCAATGACAGGATCAAATCGACAGCCGCGATCGCCGACGGGCGGTGCGCCATGACGATGACGGCGGCACCGTCTTCGCGCGCTTTGGCTATCGCCCGCGTCAGCGCTTGATCCCCCTCCTGATCCAGGCTTGCATTGGGTTCGTCCAGCACGATCAATTTTGGGGTGCCGAACAGCGCCCGTGCCAGACCGATCCGTTGCGTCTGACCACCAGACAGGACGGTCTGACCCGGCCCGATCAGAGAATCGTAGCCGTCGGGCAGTTTCAGGATCAGTTCATGCACGCCCGCCCACTGGGCGGCTGCAATGACGTCTTCGTCGGTCGCGTGCGGATCAAACCGGGCGATGTTCTCCGCGATCGTTCCGTCGAACAGCTCGACGGTCTGCGGCAGATATCCGATCTTCTGTCCGATGACGGTCCGGTCCCATTGATCGAACGTCGCCCCGTCAATGCGGATTGACCCCCGCTGCGGAGTCCAGACTCCGACCAGCAGCCGGGCCAGCGTCGATTTGCCGGATGCGCTCGGCCCGATCACGCCCAGACCCTGCCCTGGCCGGACTTCGAAATTCAACCCGCTGAGCACCGCACGGGACGCGCCGGGCGGTCCTGCCGTCACGTCCTGCACGGTCAGATGTCCAGTTGGGTCTGGCAGCTGGGTCGGAGGCTGGCTGATGGTTTCATCCAGATGAAATTCATTCAGACGCTCATAAGCATCCCTGGACTGACCGACGCTGCGCCACTGGCCGACGACCATCTGTACGGGCGCGAGCGCGCGACCCAGAATGATCGAGCCGGCAATCATCGCACCCGGCGTAATGATCTGCTGGATTGCCAGAGCCCCGCCAGCGCCCAGCATGGCGGACTGTAAAAACATGCGAAAGGATTTGGTGAAGGCGGTCGCGCCGCCCGTCCGGTCTGCCGCATTGACCGTCTCGCGTGAGCCAGTTGAATTGAACTGCGCCCATCGGGCCCGGATATGATCGGTCATGCCCATCGCCTGCACGGCTTCGGCATTGCGCTGCGCAGAGGCTGCAAAAGCCTGCTCCAGCCGTCGCATTTTAAGGCTTTCAGCCATCGGCTTGGCCACGCGTTTGGATGAAATGATCGCCGAGATCAGAATGATCAGCGTTCCGACAATAGCCAGAACGCCGAGTGTCCAGTGCAAAAAGAAGATGAGCGCAATGAAGGCGGGAACCCAAGGCAAATCGAAAAAGGCACCGGGCGCATTGCCGGAAAGAAATTGCCGGATCGTCGAAATATCGGATAGAGGCGCGGAGCGTGTTGCTGCTCCGCCTTGCGAACTGCGCCGCAGCCAAGGCGCAAAGGTGCGGGAATTCATGATCCCTTCGAAGTCATCGGCGACTCGGACAAGCACGCGTGAACGCCAGAAATCGAACAGACCCATAAATGCGTAGAGCATCAGCATGGCGACAGAGATGAAAATCAGTGTCGCCATGGACCGGCTCATCAGCACGCGGTCATAGACCTGCAGCATGTAGATCGGGCCAGTCAGCATCAGGAGATTGACGAAAAAGGAAAATATGCCGATCCCAACGAAAGCCGAGCGGGCCTTGGCCAGCACTTCGCCGACGGGCGAGCGTAAGCCGGTCCGATCCGGGGCATCACCCGATCCGTTCTTCGTCTTTCGGGCCGCTGCGCCCATAGATTGACCCCATTCTCCGCGTGATCTGCACCCGCAGCATCCCGTCCATGGACTTGCCATACAGCAGCTTGCAAGTCGATGACCAGCGACCAAGGCAGGATGGCGGATTACAACCGCTGTTATCCGGTGCCCTGATATAGAACCTATTCTGAACAGCTTGCGTCTGAAATTTAATGGATAGAGGCGCTATTTCGGCCCGATTGATGGGCGCGCATGCTGGACCCGCTCACAATCTGCGGATAAGGCCAGACTGAGAATCGGCTGACAGGTCGATCATCATCTATTCGTCCAGGGGCGGCCATTATTATCATGCCATCGCCGGAAATCGATACTCAGAGCAAGCATGGGCTCGGCCGTCGCGCGCGACGTGCCCTGTCGCGTTCTGCTGTTCCTGTCCTTGCGGTCGGCCTGACGGCGGCCCTGCTGGGTAGCAGCGCGGCATTGGCACAAGTCGGTCTGGAGCAGACCGCCGCCGGCACGAACCGCCCGCTACAGCTGGCCGCCGACAGCCCTTTTCGCGACCCCGACACGATCTATCTGGAAGCGGACGAGCTGATCAATGATGAAGCCGCCAGCATGCTGACGGCGATCGGCGAAGTGGAAGGGCGTTATCAGGACCGCACCCTACGCGCCAACCGGGTTGATTACGATCTGACGACGGGGCAGGTTCTCGCATCGGGCGATGTGGTTCTGATCGACGCCACGGGCGACATTCAATATGCGGACAAGCTGGAATTGTCTGACGAACTGCAAGCCGGAACGGCTGCCAATTTCACCGCACGACTGGCCACGGGGGCGACGACCTCCGCGCGGTTCGTCAACCGTTCCGAAGCGGGCGAAGTCGAACTATTCAACGCGACCTACACGGCCTGCGAACTGTGCGAAAATTCCGAAGGCGAGGTCAAAAATCCGACCTGGCGACTGAAAGCCCGCCGGGTCAAACAGGACAGCGAAACCCGCACCATCCGTTATAATAATGCCGTACTGGAACTGTTCGGCATTCCGATTTTCTATACCCCCTACCTCGCCCACCCCGATCCCAGCCAGGACCGGGCGTCCGGGCTGTTGACGCCGACCATCGGCTTGTCGGGCGCGCGCGGGTTTCAGGCGCGTCTCCCTTATTATTGGGCAATCGACGACTACACCGAAGCCACGATCACGCCGCATCTATACACCAAGGTCAATCCGCTGCTGGAACTACAGGCCAGACGCAAGTTCGCGACCGGCGAAATCAATTTCGCCGGATCGGTCACCCACGGGACCTTGTTCGACCGGGACGGCATTCCGCTGGATGATCCAGCACAGTTTATCATTCCCTCACAAGCCGAGACTGGACCGGAAACATCCAGCCACTTTTTCCTCGATGGCTATTTCAAGCCGTCCGACATCTGGAGCTATGGCTATACGGCCATGTTGCAATCCGACGACACTTATCTGCGTCGTTATGGCTTGTCGCAGCAGTTCAAGTCCAACGGGCTGATCCCCGCAGAGCCGCTGATCAATACCAATCAGGCTTTCGTCGCCGGACAAGGCGACAATTTCCGGGTGTCTGTCCTCGCCGCCGGCTTCCAGGCTGTCCGCAGCGGTTATTTCGGGGATCCTGCGACCGGACTGATTTTCCTCTCAGAAGATGACAATTCGCTACTGCCGATCATCGCGCCCAAGATCACGGGTGAGTATTACGTCACCGACCCCGTTATTGGCGGTCGATTACGGCTGAGCGGCGATGCCACCTATCTGACGCGTGAAACAGGCAATGACTATGGGCGCGCCTCTGCCGGGCTCGACTATTCCAAGACCTGGATTGCGCCGGGCGGCTTGGAGGTCAAACCTTTCGCCTGGGGTCGGTTCGATCGTTATGACCTCGTCACAGCCACCGATGCGGACATCGCATTTGATCGGACCATTGGTCAGGTTGGTGTAGATATTCGCTACCCGTTCATTCGTCCCGGAAAATCCGTCGATCTTGTCATCGAACCGCGCATTCAGGTGACGGAAAGCTTTGGCGACGCCAAGCTGGGCCAGTTTATCGATCCGAATAACGGAGCCCTGCTCTATGAGGACGGGTTTTCGGCCGATCTGGACGTGATTTCTCTGTTTCAACCCAACAAAGCCGATGGTTACGACTTCTTCCAGGAAGGTCGACGCATCGATGTCGGGGCCAGTTTCAAGGCGCAGTGGGACATGTGGAGCCAGCCTAGCGAATTCTCCGTCTTCGGCGGACAGAGTTTTGCGGACGGCGTGCAGGGATCGTTCTTTGTCGGTTCGGGTCTGATCAATTCCAATTCCGACTATGTCGCCAATGTCGGCATCAATCTCGGCAACAAGCTGATCTCGGATACGCGTCTGCGCTATGACCCGGATCGCAGCGTGCTGTCCCGGGTCGAGTCGCGCCTGACGGCCAGATCGAAATATGTGACGCTGAGTGGTCGCTACTTCAAACTCAACACGCCTCCAGCAGTCATCACGACCATTCCAGGCATTCCGCCGGAAGAAGTGTCCGGCAGCATCACGCTGACGCCGTTTGGCAATTTTTCGATCGGCTATAATCTGGTGCGCGATCTGAATGATAATGTGACCCGGTCACAGGGCGGCAATCTGTCATGGACGGATAATTGCACCACCTTGTCGCTGTTCTTCGTCAAGCAGGACTTCAACAATGATGTGATACAGAATGACGCGTCATTCGGCTTCCGCATCACGCTGGCAACGCTGGGTGGGGTGGGGTCCCAGTAAAGATTTTCCAGCAAACGTTTTCCAATACGCAATTCAGGCGGATAACCGCTAGCCGACAAACGCCTTTTCGATGACATATTGCGCCGGCTCGGAGTTGGAGCCTTCACTGAGCCCGAATCCGTCGACGAGCGCCGCTGTATCGTCGATCATCTCTTTCGACCCGCAGATCATCACCCGGTCCGTCTCCGGATCGAGCGGCGATGTGCCAGCCACTTCAAAGAGTTTGCCCGTCTCGATCAGCGTCGTGATCCGTCCGGTCAGCGGATGATCTTCGCGAGTCAGCGATGTGATCAGTTTCAATTTGGGCGTCCCGTCATCACGGACAACCATTTCACCGACCAGTGGATCATTGATCAGGTTCGCGACCAGGCGTTGCGAATATTGCAGTTCCGCAGCTTCGCGACATGTATGGGTCACAATAACCTCATCATAACGATCGTAGGTCTCGGGATCACGGATCAGTGACGCAAACGGCGCAAAGCCCGTCCCGGTTGAAAACATCCAGAGCCGCTTTCCGGGAAGCAGCGCATCGAGGACGAGGGTTCCTACAGGCTTGCGGCCCAGCAGAACCGTATCGCCTGGCACAATCATCTGCAGGCGCGACGTCAGCGGGCCATCCGGGACTTTAATGGAATAGAATTCCAGCTTGTCGTCCCAAGCCGGGCTGGCGACGGAATAGGCCCGCATGATCGGACGTTTCTGATCTTCGGTCTTGGGTAAGCCGATCATGATGAACTCGCCCGTGCGGAAACGGAATGAGGACGGACGCGTTATGGAGAAAGCGAACAGTCGATCCGTAAAATGCTCGACTTCGAGCACGGTTTCTTCCGTGGGCGCATTGGACATGACAGACTTTCCTAGAGTACGAATCCGGCTTGCGCTTCATTCGCGGCGCGGAGCCTCTAACGAAGACGGGTCAGACTGACAATAGATGATATAACGAACAATTGTTCTTTATATAGAACAGAATGTTTATGCGGCAATCACGTTTTCGACAGAGTTGATACCCGACTTTTATCGACCTATCGCAAGACGCCTGCCCGATCCTCCTTTATGGAGAGCTTGATGACTGACTTCCGACTGCATGACGACTTTCCTGACCGAACCCGTGACGACTGGCACAGCTTGGCTGAAAAAGGGCTGCGCGGGGCTGATTTCGACACGCTGATCAGCCGGACCGAGGACGGGCTGACGCGCGGCCCCCTTTTTGACCGGGACGGGCGCCCGGATGGGCACACAGCGCGATCACGCACTGATACCCCTCACCTTGAAGGGCGTCCGTGGCATATCTGCGCCCCCGTAACCGATCCCGATCTTGGGTTTGCCAATGCACAGCTGCTCGCTGACCTGAAAGGCGGGGCAAGCGCTGTGCGGATCGATAGCAAGGGCGTGACGCGCCGCGCCGATCTGAAACGCCTGCTCGAAGGCGTCTATCTGGATCTGGTGCCGGTGGTGTTCGCACCCGACTGCCAGGCCGCTGAACACGCACTGAACCTGCCGGACCTGACAGACGCACATGTCAGCCTTGGCCTCGATCCGCTGCGGGAAAAGCCGGATTGCCCTGACCCATGGCGGCCCTTTACGGCTAATGCGGCGGCCATTCATGAAGCAGGCGGAACGGACGCTCTGGAGCTGGCCGGATTTGCCGCGACGACCGCCGAAGCGTTTCGGCGTCATGGGCCCGCTCTGCATCAACAAATAAGCGTACTCCTGGCTGTCGGCCCGGACGCCCATCTGAACATCATCAAACTGCGTGCCGCGCGGCATATCTTTGCCGCCATCGCCGACGCTTTCGGCGTCGAAAAACCCACCTTGCCGGTGCATGCCATCACCAGTCTGCGCATGATGCAGGCGCAGGACGCTTGGACCAACATGCTTCGCACCATGAGTGCCGGATTTGGTGCCGTCACGGGCGGGGCGGACTATATCACTGTGCGCCCGTTCACGGACACGCCACATGAGCGACGGATCGGCGACGCCACACCCTTTGGCTACCGTGTCGCCCGCAACCAGCAATTGCTGATGATGGAAGAAAGCCATCTGGGTCACGTCCGGGACGTGGCCTATGGCAGCTATTTCCATGAACGACTGACAGAGGATCTCGCACAATCGGCCTGGCAGAAATTCCAATCTATCGAAGCGCAAGGCGGGATCCAGGCCTATGCCAGCAGCGGAGATTTCAAGGCGGATTGCGACGCGGCCATACAGATGCGTGCCGATGCTGACGTCCCTGTTCTCGGCGTAACTCTCCATCCAAGCGACGATGTGCCTGCACCGGAGGTCCGGACATGAGCCTTCCCGATTTCACAGACATGCCCCTGCCCATCACGGCAGAGGCAACGCGCCAGTCCGGTCCGGCATGGAAATCCCCGGAAGGAATCGATGTTGCCGCCGCTTACGGTCCCGATGACGTCCGGTCTCTAGATCATCTCAACACCTATCCCGGTCTCGAACCCTATCTGCGCGGTCCCTACCCGACCATGTTCGTGCAAAGGCCTTGGACGATCCGGCAATATGCGGGCTTTTCGACGGCAGAAGATTCCAATGCCTTTTATCGTCGCAATCTGGCTGCGGGCCAGAAAGGCCTGTCCGTCGCCTTCGATCTGGCCACACATCGGGGGTACGATTCGGACCATCCGCGTGTTGCTGGCGATGTCGGCATGGCGGGCGTTGCGATCGATTCCATCTACGATATGCGCGTACTGTTCGACCAGATTCCCCTCGGGAAGATGAGCGTCTCAATGACCATGAACGGAGCCGTTCTACCGGTTCTGGCGCTCTATATTGCAGCCGCAGAGGAACAAGGCGTGGATCAGGCGCAACTCTCCGGGACCATTCAGAACGACATTCTGAAAGAGTTCATGGTGCGCAATACCTATATCTACCCGCCCACGCCGAGCATGCGGATTATCGGTGATATCTTCGCGCACACCTCGGCGCACATGCCGAAGTTCAACTCCATATCGATTTCCGGTTATCACATGCAGGAAGCGGGAGCCTCGGCCGATATTGAACTGGGCTACACGCTGGCTGACGGGCTTGAATATGTTCGCACAGGTCTGGCGGCCGGAATGGACGTTGACCGCTTCGCGCCGCGCCTGTCCTTCTTCTGGGCCATTGGCATGAATTATTTCATGGAAGTGGCGAAGATGCGGGCCGCGCGACTGCTCTGGGCGCAATTGATCAAACCGTTTGGTCCGGATAATCCGAAATCGACCATGTTGCGTACGCACTGCCAGACATCTGGCTGGTCCCTGACTGCGCAGGATGTGTTCAACAATGTCGGGCGCACACATATCGAAGCCATGGCCGCCGTGGATGGCCACACGCAGAGCCTGCACACCAATTCACTGGATGAAGCGCTGGCTCTTCCAACGGACTTCTCCGCCCGGATAGCCCGCAATACGCAGATCTTTCTGCAAACCGAAGGCGGCCATACCCAGACCATTGATCCATGGGGCGGGAGCTATTATGTCGAGGCGCTGACCCAACAACTCGCCGACAAGGCGCTTGCCCATATCCGCGAAGTGGAAGCTCTGGGCGGCATGGCAAAAGCGATCGAAGCCGGCATTCCAAAATTGCGGATCGAAGAATCGGCGGCCCGTATCCAGGCCCGAATCGACAGCGGCGCGCAGACAGTGGTTGGGGTCAACCGTTACGTCGCGGACCAGGACCGCGATATCCCGATCCTGACGGTGGACAATGCGGCTGTACGAAAAGGTCAGATTGCCCGTCTGCGTCAACTTAAGGCAGACCGCGATCCGGGAGCCGTCGCCGATGCGCTCGACGCGCTGACGAAAAGTGCGGATATCGGCGAAGGCAACCTGCTTGAACTGGCTGTGGACGCCGCCCGCAAGAAAGCCACCGTCGGCGAGATCAGTGACGCGCTGGAAAAGGTCTATGGCCGCTATGAAGCCAAGCCTGCGGGCGTGTCGGGCGTCTATTCCTCCGCCTTTGATGATCGCAACCCGTCCTACCGGGAGGCGCAGTCCCGCGTCAGCGCCTTTGCCGAACTGGAAGGGCGCAAGCCCCGCATCCTGATCGCCAAAATGGGACAGGACGGCCATGACCGCGGTCAGAAAGTCGTTGCGACAGCTTTCTCCGACCTTGGGTTCGATGTCGTCATCGGCCCGCTTTTTCAGACGCCGGAGGAAGCAGCTGCGCTCGGCGTTGACCAGTGTGTGGACATCATTGCCGCCTCGTCACTGGCGGCGGGTCATCTGACGCTCGTGCCTGGCCTGCGCGATGCGCTCGCGGATCAGGGGCGCTCCGATATTCTGATCATTGTCGGCGGCGTCATTCCGCCCGAAGATGTCGATAGGTTGAAGGCAATGGGCGCCAAAGCCGTCTTTCCCCCCGGCACGAACATTCCGGACGCCGTGCTGGAGGTTCTCGATGTGGTCAACATGCGGCTCAGCCAAGGGGCGTGAGCGCTACTGAAATTCCAACCGCTCCTGCGAAGCGAAGAAGAGCGACGCGACCTCACTATCCTTGACGCTATCCGTGGCCGGCAAGGATAGAATCTTGCGGATCGTCTGCTGACGCTCGATCAAGGCCGTTTCGAAATCCGCTTCGATCTTGTCGCGCGTGCCGCTCACCTCAAGCCCTTTCATCAGGGCTTCATAAATATCGACACGCCCCATCAGAAAATAGCTTTCATAAAGGATTTTCGACGCAATCTTTTCGTGGATGTCCCGGTAGGATAGCTGCTCCAGCATCCTTTCGACCGGCTTGACGATGAAATCCAGCTCCTCACGGACCTGCGGCATCAGCAGATAGAGCCGTTTTATCTTCAGCATCTGCGCTTCGATCGCGGCGATCTTGGCTGGATCGGCCTGATTATTTGCGACGATGACGATATCGATATCGGAGCCGTTAACCGGCACTTCCAGCGTTGCATGACGGCGAAGCGTATCATGCGCCAGAAAATAGGCGATGTCGCCGGACAGGAAGACGACGCAATGCGCGTTCAGCTCCGCCTGAAGGTCTGGGGCCAGTTCCAGCAAAGCCTGTCTGGCACGCGAGAGCTTCCGTAGCGAAATGCTGCGAAACTTGTTGGCCAACAATGTCCCGGCTTCGACCGCAGGGATTGCCTGTTCGGGCAAATAGATGAGACTGAATGTCAGAAAATCGCGCAAGATCGATGGCGACAGCCGTAGCGCATTGTCACGCTTGATATCGTAGCGCAGATAGTAACGCGCGCAATTCCGAATGCGGATCTTGTGCGACACATAACAGGCTCGCCACAGCTCGATCGGTGGAACATCGGGGAACCATTCGGACAGGGTGGCCCCGACCGTCGGGCCGTTCTTATTCAGCAATTTGACAATGTTGCTGACCAGCGCCTTCATCTGCTCGGAGATGGGATGATCGGCATAGGCCGGCAAATGGGACAGCGTATCGTCGTCTGTGCTCATGCGCCCTTGTTGCACGGGCCGACCGGAGATGTATAGGCTGTGCCGCCGGCCCAGAACGCGTTTCAAGCCTGACCCAAGGATATGTTTTCCAATGAGCAAGACAGCATTGATTACAGGCATCACCGGACAGGACGGGGCCTATCTAGCAGAATTTCTATTGGCTAAAGGCTATACGGTTCATGGTGTTAAACGCCGCAGTTCTTCGTTCAACACGCAACGGATCGACCAGCTTTATGTCGACCCGCATGAAAGGGATTCGCGTTTTTTCCTTCATTATGGCGACCTGACCGACTCGACCAACCTGATCCGGATCGTTCAGGACACGCAACCCGACGAGATTTACAATCTGGGCGCTCAATCCCATGTCATGGTCAGTTTCGAAACGCCGGAATACACGGCCAATGCGGACGCCATCGGAACGCTCCGATTGCTCGAAGCCATCCGCATTCTGAAATTGGAAGACAAGACCCGCTTCTATCAGGCGTCGACATCCGAATTGTACGGCCAGGCGCAAGCCGTCCCGCAAGACGAAGCCACGCCCTTCCATCCGCGTAGCCCTTACGGGGTCGCCAAGATGTATGCTTACTGGATCACGGTGAATTACCGCGAGAGTTACGGCATTCATGCGTCCAACGGCATCCTGTTCAATCATGAAAGCCCGCGGCGGGGCGAAACATTCGTGACCCGGAAGATCACACGCGCAGCCGCTGCGATCCGGCACGGATTGCAGGAGACGCTCTATCTTGGCAATCTGGAGGCGCAGCGCGACTGGGGCGATGCGCGGGATTTCGTCGATGGCATGTGGCGCATCGTGCAACAGGAAACGCCCGACGACTTCGTACTCGGTACTGGCGAAATGCATTCTGTGCGTGAAGTCGTGGAACTGGCATTCAACCGGGTCGGCATGCCCCTGACCTGGTCGGGCAAAGGCGTCGAGGAAATCGGACGCGACGCGCAAACGGGCGAAATCCGCGTTCAGATCGATCCGCGCTATTTCCGTCCCGCCGAAGTCGATATACTTCTGTCGAACCCAGCGAAAGCGAAGCGGGTTTTGGGATGGGAAGCCACAACCAGCTTTCAGACACTGGTCGAAGACATGGTGGATTCAGACCTGAAGCTGGCGGCTCGCGCGGTGGCGGCAGGCGATACGGAATTCGGCCATGCCTGACCCAGCCACGCCTGAGCCTCTTTTCGATCTGAGCGGACAGCGTATCTGGGTTTCAGGGCATCGCGGCATGGTCGGATCGGCCCTGCTCCGGCGGCTTGAACGCGAAGACGTCGCCGATGTGCTGACGGCCGGCCGAGAAACGCTCGACCTAACCGATCAGCACGCGGTCCAAGACTGGGTTGCTGGGCAGTCGCCCGATGTCGCTATTATCGCGGCTGCCAAAGTCGGCGGGATTGTCGCCAACCGGGATGCCCCGGCGGATTTTCTGTATGAAAATCTGATGATTGCCAGCCACGCAATCCATGCGGCCTACCGTGCCGGTGTGAAGAAGCTTCTCTTTCTTGGTTCGTCATGCATCTATCCCAAATTCGCCGAACAGCCGATCCGCGAAGACTCTCTGATGACCGGTCCGCTGGAACCGACCAATGAGTGGTACGCGATTGCAAAGATCGCAGGCGTGAAATTGTGTCAGGCCTATCGGGCGCAGCATGGTTGTGATTTCATTTCCGCCATGCCGACCAATCTCTATGGCCCGGGCGATAATTATGACCTGACCACCTCGCACGTCATTCCGGCCCTGATACGCAAGGCCGAAGCGGCCCGTCTCAACGGTGCCGAAACAATGGAAATCTGGGGCACGGGGTCCGCACGACGCGAATTCATGCATGTGGACGACCTTGCCGACGCGGCCATTCACGTGCTGACACATTACTCCAATGCGGCCCCAATCAATATCGGTTCTGGCTCCGACGTAACGATTCTGGAACTGACACGCGCGGTGATGGCAGCAGTCGGTTTCGAGGGCGTCATCACCCATGACCGCTCGAAGCCGGACGGTACGCCCCGTAAGCTGATGGATGGATCAAAACTCAACGCGCTGGGCTGGGCACCGTCCATTTCCCTTGAGGCGGGGCTATCAAGAACTGTCGAAACATTCCGTGAAGAGCATGGCGGGACAATCGCAAATCCGTGATGCGGTCTCGACAGATCGGTGATTGACGCACCAATCTAATCGTGGGATTTATCCCACATGGATACACATACACTTCTTACTGCGCTCGACGACTTTTCCGTTCGCTCTGGTCAGTCCATCTCAACCGTCTCGCGCAAGCTGTTCAATGACGGGAAAACGGTTGCGCGTTTGCGCGACGGTGGACAGCTGACGCCGCGCACATTGGACCGGGCGCAGATGCGGTTGGCAGAGCTTGAGCGCGAACTGGCGGGACCGTTGGGGCTTGACATGACCCATCTTGACCGACTGGAAGCCGAGAGCATTCACATTATCCGCGAAGTCGTGGCGCAGTGCGATAACCCGGTTATGCTCTATTCCGTCGGAAAGGATAGTTCCGTCATGCTGGAACTGGCCGTGAAGGCGTTCTATCCGTCGCCTCCACCTTTTCCCCTTCTGCATGTGGACACGCGCTGGAAGTTCAAGGAGATGTACGAGTTCCGTGATCGGCGCGCCCGTGAAGTCGGCATGGACCTTATTGTCCATGTCAATCCCGACGCCGTTCGCGACGATGTCGGCCCGTTCAGAAACGGATCGGCTGAACATACGCACATCACCAAAACGATCGGTCTGAAACAGGCCCTCGACGCCGGTCAGTTTGATGCCGCTTTTGGCGGGGCGCGACGCGATGAGGAAAAAAGCCGGGCCAAGGAGCGCATCTTCTCCTTCCGCAATGCTCATCATCGCTGGGATGCGAAGAACCAGCGCCCTGAATTGTGGGACATTTACAATGCGCGCGTGAAGCCGGGCGAAAGCATGCGGGTGTTTCCGATCTCCAACTGGACCGAACTCGACATCTGGCAATATATTCACCGCGAGAACATCCAGATCCCGGATCTCTATCTGTCCGCCGAGCGACCCGTCGTGCAGCGCGATGGCATATGGTTCATGCGCGATGATGACCGTATGCCGCTGGAACCGGGAGAAACGCCCGAGATGCGATCCGTACGATTTCGCACATTAGGGTGCTACCCGCTGACCGGCGCGGTCGAGAGCGAAGCCGTAACACTCGAACAGGTCATTCAGGAAACGCTACTGGCGACCACGTCCGAGCGCCAGGGCCGGGTCATCGACTCGGATTCGGGCGCATCGATGGAGCAGAAGAAAGAGGAGGGGTATTTCTGATGGCCCACCATGACCCCCTCATTGCCGAAGATATTTCGGCCTATCTGTCCGCTCAGGAGCGCAAGAGTTTTCTGCGCGTCTTCACCTGCGGATCGGTCGACGACGGCAAGTCGACCCTGATCGGGCGGCTGCTCTATGATTCCAAGCTGATTTACGAAGATCAGATGGCCGCGATCGAGAAAGATTCCAGAACGTCCGGAACTACGGGCGAGAAACCTGATCTCGCCTTGCTGGTGGACGGGCTGGCGGCAGAGCGCGAGCAAGGCATCACTATTGATGTCGCCTACCGCTTCTTTTCGACCGACAGCCGCAAATTCATCATCGCCGATACACCCGGTCATGTGCAGTATACGCGCAACATGGCGACTGGCGCGTCGACGGCAGATGTCGCGGTTCTGCTGATCGACGCCCGGTACGGTGTGGTCGAGCAGACGCGCCGTCATGCCTTCATCGCCAGCCTGCTGGGCATCCCTCAGGTCGTGGTTGCTGTAAACAAGATGGATCTGGTCGATTTCGATCAGCAGAGCTTCAACGATATTGATGTCTCCTTCCGTCAGTTCGCAAGCGATCTGCATTTCGCGGACATTATGACGATCCCGGTTAGCGCATTGGACGGCGATAATGTGACGACGCCATCGGACAGAGCCGATTGGTATAAGGGACCGACATTGCTCGACTTCTTGGAAACCGTCGATGTCGACCGGCAATCGCTGGAAGCGCCCTTTCGTCTGCCCGTGCAATGGGTCAACCGGCCCAATCTCGACTTTCGCGGATTTTCCGGCACGATCGCGTCCGGCACAGTCTCCAAGGGACAAGAAATTATCGCTCTGCCGTCCGGCAAACGGTCGCGGGTCAAGGATATCATCCTCTACAAGGATCATCTGGAGCATGCGCGGCAGGATCAGGCGGTGACACTGACGCTCGAAGACGAAATCGATATTTCGCGCGGCGATATGCTCTGCAGTACGGACCATCCGGCGGATGTCGCGGATCAGTTCCAGGCGCATCTGATCTGGATGGACGAGGCCAAACTGTTTCCGGGACGGCAATATATTATTCGCACGGCCAATATGACGGTCTCCGGCTCGGTCACTGCTCTGAAATATCGCATCGACGTGGACGATTTTTCCGAAGCCGCGGCCAAGACGCTGGAGCTCAACGAAATCGGCGTCATCACCCTGTCTCTGTCGCGCTCGATCCCCTTCGATGCCTATGGCAATAACCGCAAGACCGGCGCTTTTATCGTCGTCGACCGTCTGACTAATCATACTGTCGGCGCCGGTATGATCGATTTCGCCCTGCGACGCGCCAAGAACATCGTGCGCCAGGATCTGGTCGTAAACCGGACTGCGCGGGCGGCCCAGAAAGGCCAGCAACCCGCCATTCTCTGGTTCACGGGCCTGTCGGGCTCCGGCAAGTCGACCATCGCCAATCTGGTCGATGAAGCACTCTTCGAACGGGGGCACCATACCTATACGCTGGACGGCGACAATGTTCGTCATGGCCTGAACCGCGATCTCGGCTTTACCAAGGAAGACCGGATCGAGAATATCCGTCGCATCGGCGAAGTCGCCAAGCTGATGGGCAATGCCGGGTTGATCGTGATGTGCAGCTTTATCAGCCCCTACCGCGCGGAACGGGACATGGTGCGCGACATGTTGGGCGAGGACGAGTTTTTCGAAATCTTCGTCGATACGCCGCTGGAAATCGCCGAGAAGCGTGACGTCAAAGGCCTCTACAAACGCGCCCGCGCTGGCGAGATCAAGAACTTCACCGGGATCGATTCCGAATATCAACCACCGGAGCAGCCTGATTTGCGGATCGACACGACAGCACTTTCGCCAGAGGAAGCGGCGGACGCCGTTCTGGATCTTCTCCGCTCACGCGGACGACTGGACGATCCATCTGGACAGATGCGCGACGGCGGAGGCATCTGATGGCCGATTACGACCTGTTCAATGGCGATGCGGATGGCATCTTTTCCCTGGTGCAGCTCAGGCAGGTCGAGCCACGGCTCGAGGCCTTGCTGGTGACGGGTGTTAAACGCGACATCAGACTGTTCCCGCGTATCGCCGACCGGGTGCAGGTGGGAGACCGCATCACCGCGCTCGACATCAGCATGGCCAAGAATATGGACGGCCTTCACAAGGCGCTCACGGCAGGCGCAGACATCTTTTATGCTGACCATCACCAGACTGGCGATATCCCGGATGATCCAGCCCTGTTCGCCCTCACCGACATGTCCAGGGAAACCTGCACAGCCAACCTGATCGACCGTCATCTCGACGGTGCGAAGGCGGCTTGGGCGGTCTGCGGTGCCTATGGCGACAATTTCCAGTCACTGGCTCAAGCCATCGCAGAGCGGCACGGAATGAACCTACCTTTGGGGCGATTGCGCGAGTTGGGCGAACTGGTGAATTATAATGCTTACGGGCTGAGTCTGTCCGATCTGCATTTTGACCCGGCCGAGCTGTATCGCATCTTGTTGACTTATCCGGGCCCCGTGGCCTTTCTGGATGATGACCATCCGGCATTCGCCACGTTGCAGTCGGGATATGCGTCCGATTGGGATGTAGCGCAAAAAGCGCGCGAACTGGATATTTCCGAGGCTGGACACGTTCTGTCCCTGCCGGCTGGGCCTGCATCCAATCGGATCAGCGGCCTGTTCGGCAACGCACTCGTCGCAGAGGATCCCGGACAGGCCTTCGCCATACTGACGGAAATCGCGGACGATCCGCCGGCCTATCGCGTCTCGATCCGGGCCCCGCGCAGGCGAGACAGCGGATCGGCGGCGACTTTGGCAAACCAATTCGGCGGCGGGGGGCGCGCCGCAGCCGCCGGCATCGATAGCCTGCCCGACGCCGATCTACCCGCATTTATCGATCAGTTCCGGGCGACGTTTGCGTAAGCGTCGCAGTCACGAAAATTTGCATAGGCGCGCAACCGAAAACAGGTTAAATTACTGGTCTGGCCCACCAGCTTTGATGGAGACTGAAATGTCAAAGCGCCGCCGCAAGAACCAGATGTTCGACGATCCGATCGTCGAAATAGGTATGGACGACTTACAAGCTCCCAAAACCAAACGCCCGAAAGGCAAGGATTGGGGCAAGGCCCGGCGATCCAAAAAGAAAGCCGCTTACTGGGATTAGCGATCGCCAAGGACGTCGCAATCTCTGACGGATGCCTAGTCCGACTGTAGCTTTCGCGCCTTTGCCAAATAGGTTTCCGACCGCATTTCCATCAGACGTGACACAGTGCGTTCGAATTCGAAAGCGCCGTCTCCGTCCGGATAAAGCGCGGCCGGCTCCGCTTCGGCGCTCATGACAAGTTTGGTCCGGGTTTCGTAAAGTGCGTCGATGAGCGCCACGAACCGTTTCGCCTGATTGCGCATATCCCGTTCCATTTGCGGCACGTTATCCAACATCAGCGTATGGAAGGTTGCCGCAATCGCCAGATAGTCTGCGGCCCCGAGCGCACGATTGCACAGCCGGTCAAAGTCCGCCCGCACGGCACCCGAACCGGTCTGCTCCAGCGTCAGTTCGCGTCCGCTAATCATCAGCGTTGTCGCGCGCATTTTGGCACCGCCTGTAATCCGTGACCAAGCGGCATTCATGGCGAGGTCCGTGTCCGGGCCCAACGGAGCATAATAAACCGGCGCAGCTGTCAGCTGGCGCAGGCGATGATCCATCTCGCCGTCAAAATCGAAAATTTCCAGATGATCCGGCATCATGGCGATGAACGGCTCGAATAAAGCGCGGTTCAAACCATTTCGGTAAAGATCTTCCGGAGCCCGGTTCGACGTCGCGACCACAATCACCCCTTCCTCCCAGAGTGCCTCGAACAGGCGGGCGAGGATCATGGCGTCGGTAATGTCCGTCACGTGAAATTCGTCGAAACAAAGCAGTTGCGCCTCGGCTGCGATGGACCGCGCGACCGGCGGGATCGGATCATCGCCGTCGCCACGCTTATGGTGCGGGCTGGCGCGGCGTCCGCTTCGGTCCAGCTGTCGCCAGGCATGGATGCGCGCATGCACGTCGATCATGAAGGCGTGAAAATGAACACGCTGCTTCGACCTTACGGGCGCAAGGCGGAAGAAGACATCCATCAGCATGGATTTACCCCGACCGACGCCGCCCCACAGATAGAGGCCTTTCGGGATGTCGTCCCGCCCGAACAGACCGAGAAAGCCGGAGCCCGGATCATAGTCGCGAAGTCGATGCAGCATCGTGTCGAGGGTCGCTGCGGCACGCTCCTGCACGGGATCCGGCGTCAGGTCCCCTGCCTCCACCTTGGTTGCCAGCCAATCACCGACGCTCTCCGCCCATGCACTCATGCTAGAAGAACCAGCACGGACAAACCCAGCAGCGAAAAGGCAATCGTGACGGTCGCATAGAACAAGATTGGCCGCCTGATTGGCGGCAGCGTGTCGATCGATTCGTTGGGATTTTCAGGGGATGTCACAGTTCCGCTTTTCCCCGTGCCAGCCCCATCGTCAACATTTTCTCGTCCACAGCATCCAGAAGCGGGAACTCCGCCGTTCATGCTACGTTTAATTTCTGTTAATGTAAGATGGCATGTCGGGCGACTCACGCCCTGCTTTCGCGATACGCTGTATCACGATCAAATTTGGAGGGACCCTTTCGATGGACCAGATCAACGACTTCATGGCGACGATGCCGGGATGGCTGGCCGCCATCCTCACGGCCATTGCCGCGCTCATCATCGCTTTCATCATCCGTTCCGTTATCACGACGATCGTCAACAAGACGCGCTTCGGAGCGAAGGCCAAGACAACAGGCGGCAATCTCGGTAGCGCGCTGGGCCGTGCCGGTTTCTGGCTGACCCTGCTCTTCTTTGTACCGCCTTTCCTCGGTTTCCTCAATCTGGGCGAATATTCGCAACCGATCGATGATCTGTTCCGGAACATTGCGGCGTTCCTGCCGAACCTAATCGGCGCGGCGCTTCTCTTCGGGATCGGCTATTTCATCGCCAAAATCGCTCAGAACGCGACCACAACGACCCTGCGGGCCATGCAGATCGACAATCTGATGAACCGGTTCGGTGTCGCATCGGCAACGGGTTCAACCGGGTCGCTGGCCAACGCCATTGGCACGCTGGTCTTCATTCTGGTCATTGTACCCGTCGCGATCGGCGCATTGGGCATTCTGAACATTGACGGCGTGTCGGGACCGCTGAGCAATATGCTGCAGGACTTCCTCGATATCATCCCATCGATCTTCGGCGCTGTTCTCGTTCTTGGACTGGCAATCTTTATCGGGCGTTTTGTGTCCAACTTCCTGAAAGGTTTCCTGCCAACCCTTGGCTTCGACAATAGCGTCAATACGTTGATGTCGATCGATGACGGCGAAGGACTGCGCGTTCAGCCTTCCTCCGTGGCAGGCACGCTGGCCTTTCTGATCATAACCGTCCTGGGCCTGACGGCAGCGCTCGACATTCTCGGAAACGAGTTCCTGTCGGCGACCTTCAACGACATCGTCGCATTCGGCGGACAGCTGCTGCGCGCGGCCGTGCTGATCATGATCGGCGTCTTCCTGGCGAATTTCATCGCCCGGATCATGGCCGGCGTCATCAGCCCACGCATCGCGGAACTGTTCCGCTATGTCGCCGTGCTGATCTTCGTTTTCCTCGGCCTGTCCTCTCTGGATCCTGCCGGCGACATCATCCCGACTGCCTTCGGCGCTCTTGTGATCGGCGCAGCCGTTGCCGGTGCCTTGGCCTTCGGTATTGGCGGTCGCGAGTGGGCCGGTGAAGTTCTGCAGAGAATGTTCCCGCCCAAGGAAATGGGCAACACACCGGTCAAGAAAACCGCTGCGAAACCGACTCCGCGCCGCAAGACCCCGCCTAAGGTCTGATCGCGCCTAATACGCCCTGATCAGCCGCCCTTCGGGGCGGCTTTTTCGTGCCCGATCGCCTGAAGCATCTGTAGCGTCTGGCTGTCCCGCAACTCTGAATCCGATAGCGCGATCAACGCTTCGATCCGGGATCGGCACAATGCGTAGACATCGGCGAAAGCCTGTCGGCGTGTATTCTCATCGGCAATATGTGCCGGGTCTGGCGCAGGCCAGTGGACCCGTAAGGCAGCACCGTGATAGACCGGGCAACTTTCTGCTGCCGCACTGTCGCAAACGGTTACGACCAGATCGATTTGCGGTGCATCCGCTTCGGTAAAAACATCCCAGCTCTTGGAACTGTAACCGCGCGTCGCGTGTCCGTGAGCCCTCAGTTCTGCCAACCCATCCGGATGCGTCGTCGCGGAGGGCTGCGACCCGGCACTCAGAGCCCGGAACCGGGAACCGCCCAGATCGGTCAGAAGTGCTTCGGACAGGATGCTTCTGGCCGAATTGCCCGTACAGAGAAACAACACAGTATAGGGCACAGGCGTCATGGCGCGGCGCTTGCCAAGGCGGCATCGGGCGGTCAAGACGCGAGCCGTGCATATTGTCGAGGAACTGATCCGGGAGCGCGCACCCAAACTGGTGGGGCGTCCGCGGCTGTGGCGGGCTATCAGACCGCTCCTTTACAGGCTGCTCGCCTATGACGCCGCAGTATTCCTCGCCAATGCCGTCAAGCCGATGCGGGGCCATGCGGCGTTCCGCATGGTGGCCCGGCATATTTCTCCGCGCGTCGCGGTCGAGGGGCTTCAGAATATTCCGCGCAAGGGTGGCTGCATCATCATCGCCAACCACCCGACCGGGCTGGCGGACGGACTGGCCGTTTTCCAGGCGATCAGGGAACGCCGCCCCGATCATGTCTTTCTAGCCAATGCCGATGCTTTGCGCGTCATTCCCCAGGGCGAGGACATCATCATTCCGGTCGAATGGGTGAAGGAAAAACGCAGCCTGGCCAAGACCCGCGACACGCTTCTGAAAATGCGGCAGGCGATCAAAGCTGGAAAATGCATTGTCATCTTCCCGTCCGGAAGGCTCGCCCGGATGAGCTGGCATGGCCTGATAGACCAAAGCTGGGAAAGCTCTGCCGCCATGGTCGCCAAAAAGTACAAGGTTCCTGTCGTGCCACTACGCATTCAGGCCCGTAATTCCAATTTCTACTATGCCGTATCGCGACTGAACGCGGAATTGCGGGATATCACCCTGTTCCGGGAGATGTTGAATAAGAAGCATCGCCTGTTCCGTCTGACCTTTGGTGACGTCATTCCTCCGGACGTCCTCCCCGACAATGCCGAAACAGCGACGGATTATCTCCGCCGGGTCGTTCTCAATCTTTAGACCCGGATGGGCGTATCGGCGTCCGATCTACCATTAAGCATCTTCTAAACCTTATTCCCTAAGCTGTGCGGATGTGGGGGCACATTAACACGCTGATCCTCGGTCTGATCGACTGGATGGACCTGCCGGAGGACATGCCGGCGGCGAACCGGATTCGCGCGCGACTCTTCTGCATTGCGAGCCTCAGTTTCATTCTGGTCGCCCTTTTCAATTTTTTCGGGCTGAGCTGGGCCTTCGGCATTTCGACGCCGCACCATCTCGTCTCGTTCTTCATGGCCAGCTCCGGCGGGATCTTCCTACTGCTCTTACGGCGCTTCAAGGACCCGATCGCTTTGAGCTGGGGCTTTGCGATCGCTTCGACGCTTGGCGGCTGGTTGTCAGCCTATATCGATTATGCGGCCGCGACTGAAATCACGGGCATCGGCCTCGCCTATTCGCCCTATATGGTCGCCATCCTCGTCATTGTTTGCCTTCTCGGCAATCGTCAGGTGGCCATCTTCTATGCTGGCCTGTGTGTGATGACCCTGATCGGATTCTACGCAATGACTGTCGCACTGGGGTTTGACGTCGGCCTTTTGACGCAGAACCGGCTGAGCCTTGTCCTGCGAAGCTCAGCCATTCTTCTGACGCTCGCCATCATGGCGCCTGTCAGTCAGATGATCTACCGCACGCTGGACGATGTCGAAGATGCGCGGGATCGCGCGCGCGCAGCCGAGGAAACCCGGTCCGGCTTCTTGGCGACGATGAGTCATGAAATCCGGACGCCGCTCAATGGTATTCTGGGCATGTCGGACATGCTCGCCAAAGCGGATATTCCAGATACGGAAAAGCGTTATGCCAAGCTGGTCCAGGTCAGCGCCAACGGGCTGATGGAAATCATCAATGAAGTGCTAGATATGGCCAAGCTGGAAGACGGAACGGTCAAAATCGCGCAGGATCCATTCTCGCCTGCAGAGGTCATACAGGATGTCTGCGATCTGTTCGCTGTCAGAGCGGCGGAGAAGGATCTGTGGATCGGCAGTGAAGTGGGCGGTCTGCCGGGGCAGTTGATCGGCGATGCGCCGCATCTGCGGCAGATCATGAGTAACCTTGTCGGGAATGCACTGAAGTTCACGCCGGAAGGCGGTGTCCGGGCCGGCGCAAAGCTGGTCAGCGTCCAGTCCGGGACGGCCATGATACAGTTTTTCGTTCAGGACACCGGCGTCGGCATCGCAGCCGAAGAACAAACGAATATTTTCGATCGCTTTTCCCAAACGTCTTCGGCGAAGACGACCAAGGAGAAAGGGACCGGGCTTGGCCTGTCCATCTGTCGTGAACTGACTGAAAAAATGGGTGGGACACTGGCGCTACACAGTCAGGTCGGACAGGGAACGACCTTCCACTTCACGCTCGCTCTGCCACTAACCGCTAAGCAAACCCAGGCTACCGCAGAGCCTCTGGGCGTGCAATCCGGCGCGTGATTCATCTTTATGAAACAGCAACCTTGTTTGCCTAGGCCCGCCGCATGGGGTCAATCTTCGGACAATCCATAACCACCCTCGAGCGGACGCTCAGGATCGATGCGCATCTGGATGTCCGGACGCGGGCGCGGGCGCGCATTATCTATGCGACCGGGCTGATTTTCATTCTCGTCCAGATCATCAACGTGATTTCGATGCATGCCGTTACCGGCGGATGGACAGGGCAGCAGGCGATTCCGTTGATCGCATCTGTTTTTGCCCTCGCCATGACAGCGATGCTGCGGTTTACGAAATCTGCCACATTTTTCGGCCTCGGCTATGGGATCGCCTGCCTGATCGCCATCGGCGGATCGGCCATGATCAGTTCTGTTCCCAACTACCCGCCCCCCGGGATTAACACGGCCTTGCTGCCGGTACTTTGCGGCGTATCAGCTCTGATCGCGTTTATCGGAACGCGCTGGACGGCACTTCTCTATATCGCGGCCAGTTTCGGCGTGATTGCCGCTCTACTCAACGTCACGCTTGGCTATGGTGCGGACGCGGCAATGACTATCATCGCCTGGGATCGCGCAACACAAGCCTTAATCGGGCTAATCCTGGTCGGACCGATCTGCATCGTGATTGCACATCTGCTTTTCACAAATCTCGAACATCTGGATCGGGCCGTGAAACGCGCCCGCGCCGCCGAGAGCGCACGCGCCGGTTTCCTGGCCATGATGAGCCATGAAATCCGAACCCCGCTGAATGGCATTATGGGCATGTCCGACATGCTCGCCGAGGCGGATATACCAGACACGGAAAAGCGTTATGCCAAGCTGGTCCAGGTCAGTGCCAACAGCCTGATGGAAATCATCAATGAAGTCCTGGACATGGCCAAGCTCGAAGACGGAACGGTCACGATCGCGCAGGATCCGTTTTCACCCGCAGAAATGCTGCAGGATGTCTGCGATCTGTTTTCCATCAAGGCTGCCCATAAGGGTCTCTGGCTCGGCACCAAGACGAACGGCATGCCAGAGTTTCTGATTGGCGACGCTCCCCATTTACGCCAAATCCTCAGCAATCTGGTCGGTAATGCTTTGAAATTCACGGCAGAAGGGGGCGTCCAGATTGGCGCAAGGCTTGTCTCCGTTCAGTCCGGGGTCGCCATCACCCAGTTCTTTGTCCAGGATACGGGAGTCGGTATACCGGAAAGTGAGCAGGCCCATATCTTCGAACGGTTCTCGCAGACGTCGTCTGCCAAAATGACCAAGGAAAAAGGGACGGGCCTCGGCCTGTCCATTTGTCGCGAACTGACAGAAATTATGGGCGGCACACTACAGCTTCACAGTGTGCCCGGTCAGGGAACGACCTTTCATTTCACCCTCGCCTTTCCAATGACAGACGCTGCGCCGGAAAGACTTCTGGCCTGAACCTGACCGGCGGGCTTGACGACCGGATTGTGACGGCAGCTTAACATTTATCTTCTATCTAGACCTGATGAAAGGTGGGGTGAGCCGATATATTGACGCCTTCGAACGGTTTCTCCGGATCGACCGGTCGATCCACGCAGAAGATCGCCTACGCGCACGGATCACCTATCTTTGCTGCCTGGCCTATCTCGGCCTGCTGATCGTCAACGTTCTCTTCTTTGCCATTCGGTACCATGCGCTTTCGCTCAGCGCAGGCATTCTTGCGGCCCTTTGCGTCATCATCTGCACGGCGATCGTGGGGTTGCGCTGGACGAAGTCGCCGTCCGTCTATGGTCTCTTTGCCACTGCATTGCCGATTGCCTCGGTTTTCGCGTCGGCCACATCGAGCACCTCGACCGATATATCCATGGCGATGGGCGGCGGTATCAACACGCCCTCATTGCCGCTTCTGTGCCTCGGGGTTCTCATGGTCGCCATGATCGGCGCCCGCTGGACTATCGCGGTCTATGCGCTGGCCGTCGGGGCGCTGGTTTTCCATCTCGGTGCGCTCTCTACGTCCATCACGCCCTCTGCGGACGCCGTCGTAATTATCGAACGACGCATGATGCAGATTCTCCTGGTTGTCGCCCTGATCGGAGTCACGGCCTATGCCCTGTCGCGTATGGCGTATCGCGCCTTGCGCAAGCTCGAAGCCGCGGCAGACCGTGCCAGAAAAGCCGAAGCCGCACGAACCGATTTTCTGGCGAAAATGAGCCACGAAATCCGGACGCCGCTGCATGGGATCATTGGCCTTTCGGACATGCTGACACGGGCCAGATTGCCTGATGAACAGGTCCGCCCTGTCGAACTGATTTATACGAGCGCCGGCAATCTCATGCACATTATCGACGAAGTGCTCGACATGGCAAAACTGGAAGACGGCGAACTGCAGATTGCCGCTGAGCCATTCGATCCGTACCCGCTGATTCAGGATTTATGCGATCTGTTTGCCGTCAAGGCGTCGGAAAAAGGGCTGTGGGTCGGCGCGGATCTACCCGCGTCACTGCCGCAAATCCTGATCGGCGACGAAGCGCATCTGCGTCAGATCCTGAGCAATCTGCTCGGTAACGCCATCAAGTTCACCCATGCCGGCGGCGTGCGGATCGGGGCGCGTCCTGTCGCCCTTGAGCGGGGAGTCGCGGCTATCCAGTTCTATGTCCAGGACACGGGCGTCGGGATCGCCGAGGGCGAGCAGGCTGCGGTCTTCGACCGTTTCACACAATCGGCCTCGGCCAAGACGTCCCTGACCAAAGGAACAGGATTGGGTCTTTCCATCTGTCGTGAACTGACTGAAATGATGGGCGGAACGCTGCAGCTTCAGAGTGTCGTCGGCACAGGCACGACGTTTCATTTCACCCTGCAATTACCCGTCGCCGACGCAGGCGTCGCCGCCATCGCCTAGGCCGGGGAGCCGCCGCGTCAGCAAATCCTGAAGAGCGATCTAGGCGCGCTCCACCATCATCTTCTTGATCTCGGCGATCGCCTTAGCAGGGTTCAACCCTTTGGGGCAGACATTGGCGCAATTCATGATCGTGTGGCAGCGATAGAGCTTGAACGGGTCTTCCAGCGCGTCAAGCCGGTCCGTCTTGGCATCGTCGCGACTATCGACCAGCCAGCGATAGGCCTGCAGCAGCGCCGCCGGGCCAAGATAGCGATCGCCATTCCACCAATAAGACGGGCAGGATGTCGAACAGGACGCGCAGAGAATGCACTCATAATAGCCGTCCAGCTTCTCTCGGTCTTCCGGCGTCTGGCGGAATTCTTCTTTCGGCTCGGCCTCATGTGTGTGCAGCCAGGGTTCGATCGACGCATATTGCGCGTAGAATTGCGACAGGTCCGGAACCAGATCGCGGACGACCGGCAGATGCGGCAACGGCGAAATCGTGATGTCGCCATTGCCGGCATCTTCGATCGCGCGGGTACAGGCGAGCGTGTTTCGCCCGCCAATATTCATGGCGCATGACCCGCAGACCCCTTCCCGGCAGGACCGACGGAAGGCGAGTGTGGGATCAATCTCGTTCTTGATCTTGAACAGCGCATCCAGAACCATCGGACCGCATTCATCCAGATCGATCCGGTAGCTGTCCCAGCGCGGCAGCCCACCGTCAGAAGGATCGTAACGATAGATCTTGAAGGTCCGGACATTGGCGCCCGTTGCGTCGGTCTCGAAGACCTTGCCTTTGCCAATCTTGGAATTTTTGGGCAGCGTCAGCTGAACCATGAAGTGATCCTCTTGCCTGTAATTCCGGCCCTATAGCGGGAATTACAGGAGAAACGAAGCGCTTAGTCAGTTGGTTTCAACTTTCAGGGTCCGACATTTTGTCGCCATACCAGTTCAAGTTTCGCGTCAGATAGAGCGTCGCGGCGATGGCGATGAAACTGACCAGCGCACCGACCATCAGGGCAAAATCCTGTATCCGCATCAGCACGAATAGCAGCGCATAGACGGACGCGAAGACAAAGGCAGCAATGCTCATCTTATTGCGTCCGAACACGGCCCCGGCATAACCGGCGGTCAGAGCGACCGTCGCCACAGCGCTTATCAGGAAGGCTATCGTGAAGCCGACATGTTCGGCAAATGCCAGCAGCAGGAGATAGAAGATCGCCTGTGCGATCCCGATCAGTAGATATTGCGCCGGGTGAACCCGCACGCCCAGCAGCGTCTCCATCAGGAAATAGGCCAGAAAGACCAGACCGATGAACAGCACCGCATATTTCAACGCGCGATTGACGGTCTGATAGGGGTTGAGCGGGCTGACGAAATTGACCTGCATGGCGTTCGGCCCCGTATGGATCAAATCCGTCATATCCATGGCGCGGCCATCGGCTGGAATGCCGCGACGCAAGAAGGGGACTGACCAGTCGGCTGAAAACCCGTCTTCGGAGATGCTGCGGTCGCCCGGCGGGAACCGTCCTTCGAAACCCGGATGCGGCCAGTCAGATGTCAGGCTGACCCGCGTGCTTCTGGCGAAGGGAATAACGGATAGCGACTGCGCGCCCGTCACACGCAACGACACGGACACATCTCTTTCACCGGCCAGGAGCAAGTCCGTCGCCGGAACGGAGAGCAGCGTCAGGCCGCCCCCTTGCAACCGGTCCGTCAGCACCTCGACTGTACGTGCGGGATCTCTTGCGAGTCCAATGGCAGGTTCAACGGCAAGCTCGAGAGCGGGTTCGATGTCGACATCGATGTCGCGCATCATGCGATCGCTGCGGTAACGGGTCGTGCGTGAGAAGGGCTCGAAAGTGAGCGTCTGACCGTCCGCGTTCAGGGTAATGTCCGCCTGCAAGCCCGTCACATCTCCGATCCCGACGACGATCCGGGCCTGCGATCGATCGAACATCAGACCACCCGCTTCCGGCAGCGCGTCAAGCGACGGCAGTGTCGCCGTCAACGCCCCATCGGCCGTGTAGACTGGCACCTTATAGAGTGAGCGGCTTTTTTCCTCGACCGTGATGTCCGCAAACGCGGCCTCTCCCTGCAGGGCGGAGACGACATAATCACCTTCGCGCACGCCGCCATTTGCGAGCGTTTCCCGGTACGGTACGACCAAGACCGGTCCCAATAATCGCTGCTGACCGCCATAAGTCCGGCTAACCTCTCGCGTGACCTCATCGGCACGCGATGATCGATCGAAGCTGATAAAGGAGATGAACATGACCGGAATCGCCATCAGGACGATCAGGGCAAGAATGACGATCAGCTTCAAGCCGAGCGATCGCGATGTGGGTTGTGGCGTATAGGTCATGGCGCAATCCTAACAGGGAATTTGCGCCGTGCATTGACCCTGACTAACGGCAAGAGCGTGGCCAATCCCGACGCAAATCGGGCGACTTGCAGGTCTTGTCGTGGCGCTTAATGCCTGGCGGCGAGCAGAGAGGCGCGGAAATCGGGCATGCCAACCGGGTCACTGTCATTGGCTGCGATCGTCGGTTCCATGAACAGGAAATCCAGCTCGCCCGGATTGCACCCAAGGACCTGAGCCAGATCTGTCAGGATCAGGCGTCGATGGATTGTCGGCGCGCCGCGAGCCGCACGGAGACCGCTGGCGACGAAAAGTGTCGCATCCGTCATATCCGCGATCTCAGCCGCAGCATGAATTGCATACAGATCGCAATCCTCGCCGGAATGCGCCGCAAACGGCACCGTGTTGCCCGATAGATCCATGGTTTTCCCCAAAACCGCCCCACTGGCCCGGACGCTCCCCGTCCCGGTCAGAATAAACAACCAGAGAATCCCCACTGAGGAAAGTGAATCTTTTGTTAACGCTGCTTTTTTCGCCGATTCCGGGAAAAATCAGCCGAAAACGCGCCGCAATATGGCCGACGTACGGGCTGCGGGGTCACGGCGAATGGCCTGTTCTTCTTTCGCGATGAAGTGGAACACGCCGCGCAGGCCATAGTCAACGCCGTGCGCGATCAACTGACTTTTCAGATCAGCGCCAGATCCTGTCAGCAATCCGACAGGTACTTGCCGGTCGACTTCGTCCACTAAACGCAGCGCCCCCGTATCGGCCAGCGCATCTTCCATGATCGGCGAGAACAGACCGGTCAGGCTTTGCGTTGTGCGGTCCCGCAGATAGTCAGTCGCTGCCGTATCAGGACCGCGAACGATGTTGATCGCGTCCTGAATGGTCAGACCGCGCACCGCATCGATGAAAATGTCCCGCGCGACCGGAGCCGCCTTTTCGGCGCCGCGATTGAGTTGTTGCTGCAATTCCACCAATAAGCGATCCGCCCCGATCGGAGCGAGATAGGATTGCAGATCCTGCAGCACATCTGGCAGCGGAATACGCACGACAGGATTGCCCAGAAATCCATCGACCCTTCCCAGATTGGTCAGCGCATTACCGACACCATTGTCGAGAGCGGCGCGAATCCCCATTGCGGCTTCGCCCTGCGTCAGCGCACCCGAACCCAGCACTTGCTCCAGGATGGCCGGATCCAGCGTTTCGCAAGCTGTCAGAGGGAGTGCCCCGAGGGCTACGATCAGGGTTCGACGATCCAGCATGGTTACAATCCTTGGTTCAACTGACGGTTACGTATGTCATCTCTGATAAGGGCCTATCACAAACGGCCCTGACTTGTCTTGGTCCAGCCATTTGGCTTAGCTCGGATATTTGTCATGGCTCGGCTATTTGTCTTGGCTCGGGCATCCGCCTTGCCTCAGCCAGTGTCACGGTCGCGGAAGTCCGGGGCGCGCTTTTCCAGAAACGCGCGGACACCTTCCTCGCAGTCGTGCGAGACAAACGCTTTTTCCAGCAAGGCCGACTCTTCCATGTGCGCCGTGAAGCCTTCCGTCTCCAGTACGCCGTGACCCAGCATCGTGCGTCGCAACAGCCGCTTATTTTGCGCCATCGCCTCTGGGGAGCAATTCACCGCCATGTCGCGCGCCATTTCCAGCGCCCGCGGCAACACATCCACATTGTCATATAGCGCGCTGAACAAGCCCGATTGCAGCCCGTCTTCCGGATCGATGTACCCCCCTGTCAGCGACCATTGTGCTGCTTTCGAAAAGCCGACCAGCTTTGGTAGATAGAAGCTGGCCGCCCCGTCGAACACGATGCCGCGGCGTACGAAGGGGAAGGCATATTTCGCCTTTTTTGCCGCTATCCGGATGTCACAGGGTAGCGTCATCGTCAGACCGATTCCGACAGCCGCCCCGTTAATCGCTGCGATCACAGGCGTATCCAGAGCCGCAATGGCGAGATTCAGCACACCGCCGGAATCGCGCGGCACGCCGTCGACACGCTCCGCTTCGATATCGAGCCCCGCCGAGCCGAAGCCGTCGGAGATGTCGGCGCCTGCACAAAAGGCGCGACCCTGCCCTGTCAGAATGATCACCCGAACGCTGTCATCGCGCTCCAGCGCGTCGAACACGCCCAGCATCCGGCGAAAGACCGCATTGTTGAAACTGTTCATCGCCTCCGGTCGGTTCATCGTCACGATCGCGACGGACCCGACCTCAGTGTCTCGTTCGCACAGAACAATCTGTTCAGGCATAATATCTCCTCTTTGCGACAGGCTAGCGCAGCGGATACGACGCCGTCCATCGTCCTCTTGGCTTTCTCGAGAGACCGGCATCTGGACCAGTCCAAGAGCCTGTGCCATTCCTTTTCGGACAGGGGACACGGTCATGAGCATATCTGCAATCAAGCGTCTGACGGCCTTTCTGGCCGCGTCCATGCTGAGTGCCTGCAGCGGCCCTTCAGAGCCGGATCCCGTGGCGACGGAGCGGATCGCGACCGCGAAACTGGACAGGGTCGAAGCGATTCTGTCCGAGCGCGCAGATCATCACGCGGTCACCGCTGCATCGATTACCGTTCTTTCCGGTAGCGCGCCCGCTCGCACCTACCGTATTGGCGAGGCGCAAACGCAGACGCAGGGCCTGATGCAAGCCGCATCTCTGTCCAAGGCTGTCGCCGCCGCCGGAATCCTGACACTCATGGAACGCGAAGGGATCGACATTGATGCCGATATTCGCAGCCTTTTCGACACCATAGAGATTGGGCTCATTCCTGGCGGCGATCAGCCGCTGAGTATGCGCGCGCTTTTGTCTCATACAGCCGGGGCGACGCAGAGTGGCTATCCCGGCTACCGCCGAGGCTCGGATTTGCCGAGTAGCACGGCGATCATCACGGATCCGCCCAGCCGCGTCGTGTCCGCAGTCGAATTGTCATTGCCAAGAGGCGAGTTCAGTTATGCGGGCGGCGGCTACCAGATCGCGCAAGTCCTTGCCGAGGACATTTCCGGTCAGCCTTTCGCCGAATTGATGCGGACCATGATTCTCGATCCGCTCGGCATGACTGCCAGCACCTTCATGCAGCCCATCGATCCAGACGCCGTTGCGCCGCTGACGATTATTCCTGCAGACAGCCCCCGCCGCATCCGTGAAGGCCTGTTCCGTCCGCTCGAGAATGACTGGTTCGATTATCCCGAACAGGCTGCAGCCGGGCTCTGGACCACGTCCACTGATTATGCGCGCTTTGTTGATGCCCTGCTCGACGCCGCAAGCGGCCGACCCAGCCCCCTTTCGCCCCGTATCGCCAAGGCCATGCTGACACCGGTCGCCGCCACCAATTTCGGCGATGCCGATCTGATGTACGGACTCGGCGTCGCCTTGCGCGTCGATGCGCAAGACCATGTCGTGTTGGTCAGACATAGCGGCCTGAATGCCGGGTATCGCGCTCTGTTCAGCGCGGAGCCGATAGGCGAGCGTATCGTCATATCTCTGACCAACGCGCCCGGCGGTGCGGCCTTCAACGAGGAAGTCGTCCAGGGCCTGTTGCAAAATCCCGGCTTCACGCAGCCGTGAAACTCTGTGATTAGCATTACTGAACCATTCGGTCCAAATAAGAGTCGACCACAGCGTCACTTAACTTATCGCTCCTTTCGAGCATCGCTCCTCATGAGCAGAAAGACAGACCCATGACCGACTTTACCCGTCACACAGCAGACACCGCCCCTACCGCCGCCAAACCTATTCTCGAAGGCGCGCAGAAAGCTCTCGGCTTCGTCCCCAACCTCTACGCCACCATGGCAGAAGCCCCGTCCTTGCTGAGCGCCTACGCCCAGCTCGGCGAACTTCTGAACAAATCCTCCTTCAGCGCGACCGAGCTGCAAGTCGTGTTGATGACCAATAACCGTCTGAATGGCTGCGACTATTGTATGGCCGCCCACACGACGATCAGCCAGGGCTCCGGCGTTCCCGCCGACGTCATCGAGGCCCTGCGTACCGGCACACCGATCGCTGACAGCAAGCTCGAAGCGTTGCGCCAGTTTGCCGTCACCGTGAACGAAACCCGCGGCTGGCCGATACAAGCCGATCTCGATGCCTTCTTCGCAGCCGGCTACGCGCAGCAGCAAGTGCTCGAAGTCATTCTCGGCACCGCCTTCAAAGTCCTGTCCAACTACACCAACCACGTTGCGACGACCCCGCTCGACGCCGCCTTCCAGCCCAATGCCTGGACGCCCGCCGACGCCCGGAAAGCCGCCTAGCGACCCCGATCAGCAAACGTGACGACGCCGCTGCCTGCCCCCTCCCAGGAAGCGGCGTTTTCACGTGATCGCACCGCCCGCATAAGCGAAGATCAATTCCCGCGCTTTGCCGCCCGCAAATCCGCCCAGCGTGCCATGCGCTCCGCGATTGCGCGTTCGCGACCCGCGTCCTTCGGCGCATAGAGCGTGACGCGATCCATCTCATCCGGCCAGTAGTCCGCGCCGGAAAATCCGTCATCACTGTCGTGATCATATTCGTAGCCCGCACCGTAGCCGAGCGACTTCATCATCTTTGTCGGCGCGTTCAATATGTTCTTCGGCGGCGCGACCGAACCCGTTTCTTTCGCCAGTCGCAGCGCCGCTTTCCAGGCTGTGTAGACTGCATTGCTTTTCGGCGCGCTTGCACAGTGTAGCACCGCCTGTGCGATCGCCAGCTCCCCTTCCGGCGAGCCCAGTCGCTCATAGCTGCGCGCCGCTTCCATACTGATCATCAGCGCCACCGGATCGGCCGCGCCGATATCTTCCGATGCAAAGCGTATGACCCGCCGCGCAATATAACGCGGATCTTCGCCGCCAGCGATCATGCGCGCGAGCCAGTAAAGCGCCGCATCCGGATCGCTGCCTCGCATCGATTTGTGCAGCGCCGAAATCAGATTGTAATGCGCCTCGCCCGACTTGTCATAGACCGGCGCGCGCTTCTGCAAGAGCTTAGACAGAGACGCCGCATCCAGTTCCGCCTTTTGCGCAAACACTTCATCCGCCAGTGTCAGCAGATAGCGCCCGTCGCCATCCGCAAAATCCACCAGCTGCGCCCGCGCATCCTGTGTCAAAGGCAGCGCACGCCCCAGCTCTTTTTCCGCCCGCGCCAGCAGCCCGTCCAGCGCATCTGCGTCCAGCCTGTTCAGCACGAAAACCTGACACCGCGACAGCAGCGCCGCATTCAGCTCGAATGACGGATTTTCCGTCGTCGCCCCGACGAGCGTGACCGTGCCCGCTTCGACAAAGGGCAGAAACCCATCCTGCTGCGCCTTGTTGAACCGATGAATTTCGTCGACGAACAGCAGCGTGCCCTGCCCGGTTTCGCGCCGGGCCTTCGCCGCGTCGAACACTTTGCGCAAATCCCCGACGCCCGAAAAGACGGCTGAGAGCGCCACGAATTCCAGTCCCGCGCGCCCTGCCAGCAGCCGCGCAATCGTCGTCTTGCCGACGCCCGGCGGCCCCCAGAGAATGCAGGAGGACAGCCGGTCCTGCGCCAGCATCCGCCCGATCGGACCCTCAGGCCCCAGCAGATGATCCTGCCCGATCACATCGTCCAGCGTCTGTGGCCGCAGCCGTTCCGCCAGCGGCAGGGGCGCGCCGTCGGACAGGCCCGCGGACTCGAAGAGAGAGGTCATCCATCCGGCTTAGACCGCGCCTGTCGTGAATTCATCCTTTTTCCGGCGCGGGCCCCGGCTCGCATCCGGGCCGCATCCGGGCCGCTCGGACCGGCCCTCTTGTCTCACCAGATCGCCGCCTCACGCCGCCTCTGCCCCCCGCTCTGCCCTCCGCTCCGCCATGGCGGATCGCGCAGCCAGTCGGGCTTGCGATAATATCCCGCCCCGACCTGCGGCCAGGCGGCAACCGCGTCCGGATCGCGCGCCAACGGCAGATCATGCGCCTTGCAGTGGGACGCGATCCGGTCCGAGAGCAGCCCCTGCGTCATGCCATGGCCGAGCCCGCCGCAGCTTGTGCAAATCTCCCGCCGGGTCGCCGCCGCCATGACTTAGGAGCGTAGCAGGTCCTGCGCCAGCAGCATGACATCGCGCTCGGCCTCCGGGCTCTCCATGTGCGCGACCAGCGCCGCCCGTTCATCCGCAATCGCCGCCCGCTCGGCTCTGAGCTGCGCGTCGAGCGCGTCGATCCGCGCCTCCGCCTCGCTCAGCCGTGTCCGCAGCCGCCGCGTCGCGCGGCAGAGCTCGGCATTATAGGCTCGCGGCTTGCCGTCCGGGGTTCTGGGTGCGCGCATGGTGGTTTCCTTTTTTAGCTGTCCGCTCTCGCCGGCTTGACCGGCAAGCCCAACGCCTGCCGTTTCATCTGGCCGAAAGGGTCGGACGATGGGCAGGCCCCCGGATCAGGTCCGGGGCAGGCTAACAAGTCGGCCTGAGCGGCATTGAAGCTGTCAGGCAGCCGCCCACGTTCTGCCAACGATCCAGCGTCGGCCAAATTCCAATCATCCCCCGAAAGGGACACGAGGCGCGGACCCCCATCCGTCGAAGGATGAAAGCAAAGACACACCAATTTACGACGAACAGAAGTCCGCGCGGGTGGAATGTGCTGGCGCACCTGGGACGGAAAGATTGGAGGATCGGTATATCGGCTGGAACGGTCTCCCCCCGTCCCGGTCACGAAACCGGGGCGAGGCTCAAAGGCGCACGCTCTGCCGACGGGTCGTCCCGTCTCTGTCGTCCATGTGCGCGGCTCGGGGATCGACGCACAGCCAGCCTTTGCTGCCGCGATCCCATCTCCAGCTGTTCCGGATCGTCAGCGGCGGGACCTTCCCCCGCGCGACTGACGGCCCGGCGGCTCGTGACGCCCAGCCGGACACCGCACTCCACCACCCCCAGCACCGAGGACAGGCTCCCCCTCGTGTCTGCTGCGAGTGGGGGCAGTATGGCATGGGGTGGGAAGGGGTGGATTGAATCCGCCTGAAACTTGATGTCGCGGGGATAGGTTTACCGGATAGGCGGTAGGACCGGAGGTTTAGGCGGGGATGGTGGCGGGGTGTGGAAGGGCGTTAGCGGGGATGGCCGCCCCTTAGCCCGCGACATTGACTCCACTCCGCATCCGCCTACCCTTAAGCCCCATGCCAGCTAAGACGACCACCACACCCGAACATGACGCCCAGATCGCGAAAATGACCTTCGCCAAGGTCTATCCCATGTATGTCAGCAAGGTCGGAAAGAAGGGCCGCACCAAGGACGAACTGGACGAAGTCATTCGCTGGCTGACCGGCTTTTCACAGGCCGAGATGCAGCAGACCATCGACGACAACCTCAGCTTCGCCGAATTTTTCGACCGCGCCACACTTCACCCCAAGGCTGACCAGATCAAGGGCGTGATCTGCGGCTATCGGATCGAAGCGCTCGAGACGGAGCTGACACGGAAGGTGCGGTATCTGGACAAGCTCGTGGACGAGCTGGCGAAGGGGAAGGCGATGGAGAAGGTTTTGAGGGGCTAACCAGTAAAACTCATAGATACTGCCGCTATTTTTAGATTTCTTTTTTCAAGATAAATCTACTAAATCTCTCCATGGTGTATTTCGAAGATCCATCTGCATCCTGATGAAGCTGACGAAGGCACTCTAGAACCTCATCGCGCCAAACATTCAAATCATCGCCGGATTTCCAAGAGTTAAGCTCAAAGTTCTCTTGAGCGAATATCTTGCCAAGCTCTTCTCTAGATAATGACATCAACCATTCTACAAACTCCCTTGGATCAACCAAAAGCAACAAATCCCCATTTGCCTTGTTATGCTTTTTGCTCAATCCATCGATTCCAGAAACAAATTCGCGCGCGGTCTTCGACCTGTCTAACAAGTCGCATATATCTTTAGAACTACCAATAGCTTCTTGCCCACGAGAACTATCAACAATTTTTGAAATTACCTCAGCAAAGTGCTCTCTATATTCATCCAAAACATAAAAGCTCCAACCACCCCATCCAGTTCCACGTTGAACTGAGCCTCTCAGCGCGCCTCCACCACGAAGATCATCGGAGCCGCAGATACCATCTATATATGTTCCAAATTTTTCAACAATTTCCTCATAATTGGCGTCGTAAAGACCAATTCTATACATAAGCATGAATACTGAAGCCAAATGAGCTATGACTCCAGCATCAATAATTTCATTATTACTCATCAAAACTTCGACATCATAAATTGCACGAAGTATCTCTTCATCACTCACTGTGTCATGCGAAGAAATTACCCTCCATTGAACATAGCCAATCTTTTCCCCAATAGCCTTTCGCGACTGGAGATATAACTCATCTGATACCACTTCCGGTAAAAAGTCACCATCAACGAATGCCGACCTCATAGTTCCGTCAGAAACATGCGAAATATAGACCTCTGAACCAAATTTCTGAGATAAATCATACTTTCCATCACTATGGTCGTCAGAACTTTCACTGACATGTAGGAAACCTAAATCACTTTCCCCTGAGTATTTGATAAGACCGAATAGAAAAACTTGCTTAAATGCCTCGATGAGAATACTATCATGAACACCCTCTCTCGTAGCCGCAGACGACAGAAGTCTGAAAGAGGAGCGAAGTGAACGTTTCAATACTCTAAGTGAAGATGTATCTGCTCGACTGAATATTCGAAGGATATCCGACTTAGCATCGGCCACCAAATCACCTAACTTTTCAACATTTCTTTTCTCTTTGACGATTTCGTCAAATACGTGAGATGTAGGTGGCGAAATTTTAAAACTACGGAAAATCACTTTCTCGCGCAGAGGCAAGAAATCTTCTGGAAGTTTCTCAATATCGGCTGATAGTATAACTTTCGCCCTCAATGTTTCAGTCAAGTATATTACAAGCCCTACTAATTCGGAGGAGTCCATAACGCTCCTTGCGAAATCATCTAGAACTATAATTTTTTCCTGAACATCCTCCGAGGTCAATCTCACAGATATCGGAATGAATTGTAATACGGCTGCATATTTAGAAATCTTTGGACCGACATCTTGCGCTTTTGAAAACATCCGATAAAAGAAACTCTTATTAGGAGAACATCTGAAATAAATTTCCTCTAACACATTTTCTCGGCTATCTTTCCCTGCCAAAGATATGAAAATCGCTTCTTTTGGCAGCGTTGCTTTTAGGAACGTCGTCTTGCCGACGCCCCAAGCGCCTTCCACAAACACTGCCCCCTCATCTGCTTTCCATTGATTAGTATGATCATTGAAAAAGTCTCGTATGAACGTGTTTGTCATCAGACGATCATCCATATATTTTCATCTCAGGATAGGCTGTTCTCAGACATAAAATCGATTCCATAGTCAATGGGTGATCACCTTGAGAGAATGCGTCTGTCGGCGCAGGCTTCTGGACTCGCAACCGAGCTGATCTTCCAGCTTCGTCGGAGACCCGATTGGGAAGAGCAGCCGTGGGAGAGGGGAGCTTGCAAACGCGCGAAGCGGGTTAATAAACCCGCTTCTTAGGCTCAATATACTCTATGCCGTCGGTCATGGTATAGTCATGCACCGGCCTGTAATCAATCGTGACCGCATTCTTGTCCGCGTCGTACCAGGCGAGTGTGTGTTTCATCCATTGGTCGTCGAGGCGGTCGGGATAGTCTTCGTGGGCGTGGGCGCCGCGGCTTTCCTTGCGGTTATCGGCTGAGGCGATGGTGACGCGGGCCTGGGCGACGAGGTTGTCGAGTTCCAGCGTTTCCATCAAATCCGTATTCCAGACCATGGTCTTGTCCGCGACGGCCACGTCGGACAGGCTGTCCGCGATGGTCGTGACTTTGGCGACGCCTTGGGACAGGCTCTCTTCCGTGCGGAAGACGGCGCAATGTTCCTGCATGGCGCGTTGCAGGTCGAGCCGGATTTCGGCTGTGCCTCTGGTGCCTGCGGCGGCCTTGAACTTTTCGAGCCGGGCGACGCTGTGCTCGCCCGCATTTGCGGCGAGCGGCTTGTCGTCCGCACCAGCCGTGAGGACTTCGCCGCAGCGCAGACCCGCGGCCCGGCCAAACACGACCAGATCGATCAGGGAGTTGGAACCGAGGCGGTTGGCGCCGTGAACGGACACGCAGGCCGCTTCGCCCACCGCCATCAGGCCCGGCACCACATGGTCCGGGTTCTTGCCCTTTTTGGTCACTACCTCGCCGTGATAATTGGTCGGGATGCCGCCCATATTATAGTGGCAGGTCGGCAGGACCGGGATGGGTTCCTTGGTCACGTCCACGCCCGCGAAAATCTTCGCGGTCTCTGAAATACCCGGCAGGCGTTCGGCCAGCACCGCCGGATCGAGATGATCCAGATGCAGATAGATGTGATCCTTGTTCGGGCCGACTCCGCGGCCTTCGCGGATCTCGATGGTCATCGCGCGGGACACCACATCGCGCGACGCGAGGTCCTTTGCGCTCGGCGCGTAGCGTTCCATGAACCGTTCGCCCTCGCTGTTGGTCAGGTAGCCACCCTCCCCGCGTGAGCCTTCGGTAATCAGGCAGCCCGCGCCGTAAATGCCGGTCGGGTGGAACTGGATGAACTCCATATCCTGCAGTGGCAGCCCCGCGCGCAGCACCATCGCATTGCCGTCGCCCGTACAGGTATGCGCGGATGTAGCCGAGAAGAAGACGCGGCCATAGCCGCCGGTGGCGAGGATCACCGTCTGCGCCTTGAAGCGGTGCAGCGTGCCGTCATCCAGCTTCCACGCCGTGATGCCGCGGCACGCCCCGTCTTCCATGATCAGGTCGAGGGCGAAATATTCGATGAAGAATTCGGTCTTGTGGCGCAGCGACTGGCCGTAGAGCGTGTGCAGCATGGCGTGACCGGTCCGGTCGGCGGCCGCGCAGGTCCGCTGCGCTTCCGGGCCCTGGCCCATATTCTGCATCATGCCGCCAAAGGGACGCTGATAGATCTTGCCCTCGTCCGTGCGCGAGAACGGCATGCCCCAATGTTCGAGCTCATAGACCGCGTCCGGCGCGTTGCGGCAGAGATATTCGATACTGTCCTGATCGCCGAGCCAGTCCGAGCCCTTGACCGTATCGTACATGTGCCAGCGCCAGTCATCCGGGCTCATATTGCCGAGGCTCGCGGCGATCCCGCCCTGTGCCGCGACCGTGTGGCTGCGCGTCGGGAAGACCTTGGTCACGCAGGCCGTCTTGAGCCCCGCTTGCGCCGCGCCGAGCGCTGCGCGCAGGCCCGAGCCGCCCGCACCCACGACGACGACGTCATATTCGTGATCGATGAAAGTGGTCATCTTACGGATCCTCAGACGAATGCATGCATGACAAGGCCGGCGACGCTGGCCAGCCACAGGATGAGCGCGACCGCCCGGTTCTTCCAGAGGCCAAATGCGCGCAGGCCGCCGCTAAAGTAATCCATGATCACTTCGTCCATCTCCAGCTTGGCATAGAGAATGGCGGCAGACAGGAACGCGATCATACCGAGCGCGCCATGCGCCGTTCCCAGCCAGTTCAGCACCGCCTCCGGCCCGACGCGGATTGTCATCACCGCATGCAGCGCCGCAAAGGGCAGACCAATGATCACGCCCCAGCCCGCCAGGCTGTGCATCTTGAAATGCGTCGTGCCGTGCCCTTTCGATGTCGCGCTCATGAGGAGGCTCCCGCATAGGTCAAGATCGCGGCCAGGGCGACAGCGATCAGGATCATCACGAAGGACAGCCTGTTATTGAGCTGCGGATCGAACAATTCGCCGCGGTTCCAGACCGCATGGCGCAATTGTGCCAGCGCCATGAAGAAAAAGGCGAACAGGAAGACGAACAAGCCGATCGCGCCCAGCGGACTGAACAGCAATCCCGCCAGCGGCAGCGCGCCGGTCAGCGCGACAGCCACAAGCCCGAGCGCCACGATCACCAGCGCCACATAACAGATGATTGCGCTCGCCCTGTGAAGGATCGAGCTCAGCATCGCGCCGTGCCAGCGCCAGACCTGCAAATGCGGCGACATGGGCCGCGGATCATTCCATTCGGATGACATGGGAACTCCGGTTGCGTCTGTTGTGGGACGACCCGGAAACGCTACGCCCCAGCCCGCCTGTGCTACTGGCTACGGATAAGGCTGCGGAAAGGTTGCGGCAAGGTTGGATTAGCCGCAGGTAGAGGATTTGTTTGCGGGTGAGTTGCAAGTGCGGCTGATATCATACTGACGCCCAACCAACACATCGTTTGCACCCAATCCCATTCTGCTTTCCACCTTCTCCTTATCATCTTCAAGACAACCAAAAGGCGTAAAATTGGGAACGCCTGTTTGATATTTGCAAATCAAATTAACTATGATAAATAGAACTACACTCTTTGATTGCATCGAAGGGTCAGCGGATGGGGAGCGCATCCTTCAGGGGGGGGTATCGATGGCTGCTGCAAAGCATGTGATTTTTCTCGTTCACGGGATGGGCGTCTACCGCAAGGCATCTGACGGTGACCCTGCCAAGCGCGTCGATGACAATCAGTGGTTCGACAGCGCGCAAAAGACGATCAAAGAGGCTTACGACCTCTACCCCTATCTGAAGGGTCGCGACTTTGATGATCGCTATCGGTTCGTAAACATCAATTATGACGAGTATTTCGATGCCCTTCTGACCAATACGGCGGATGCGGTGCGCGATTTATCGTTCATGCTTCCGAAAACCGTCCCGAGTGACCTGACGAAACTGTTCGCGAAGTCGAAGGAAATCGAAGACAATTTTTTCTGGACCCATATTGTCGACGTACTCCTCTACAAGTTTCTCAAGACAGCAAGGCGTAGCATCAAGTCACATGTAATCGCCAAGATATTGCGAGAGACTTTGGGGCCACAGGACAAGCCCTATTCCAAGCCTCGCCGTTGGACGCTGATCGCACACTCAATGGGAAGCATCGTTGCGCATGACGCTGTTTCGGCCATCCAGGAAGAAGCCCTGAAAAGCGGTTATGCAAAAGCGCTTCAACCCGCCAGCATGATTGCCATGATCGCCAACGTGATCGCGCCGCTCGCCTCGGACAAGTTCGCGCCACCCTATAATGACCATATGAAGCCGGCAGGGCCGTTTTCGGCTACCTACAATTATCTTAGCGCAGCGCACCGCCTGGATCCGCTCACACAAGCTGTACCTTTCGAGGGCGAAGCGTGGAATGACCTTCTCGGCAATGGTCACGCCGGCGGCGGAGACGGCCCGTTTACCTACCTCCCGACTTTGAATCACTATCGTCCTGACCTGATCCTGGACAATGGGAAGTTAGGAAGTTTCGATGCCCTGATCCCCCATTCCTTTGGTCATTACTTCTCAAATCCCAAGGTTCACTTGCCGATCTTTAGCGCCATGGATTCGGGCCTGATGCTTAGTAGCAAGGAAAAAACCGAGCTCTTCATGGCGTACGAGGAAAAGACTGCAACCAAGCAACGTCAAGCCATCACCGACCTTCTCGATAATCTGGTCGTGAAGGAACTCAAGGAACAGGATGATGAAAGGCTGCTCGAATATTGGCGCAAGGCCTTCCAGATTCTGGAAGGAGCGTTCGTATGAGACCGATCTTCGCCATCTTGCTATTCTGGGTGCTACTTGGAAGCACTGCTGCAGCAGAAGACACGCCCAATTGCCAGACCAGTATCGAAAATGACGTCACTACGCAGCTTGACGCCATTCGGCAGTTACGAGTCTGCTACCAGGATATGGATGCGATCATGAATCCAGGCGATGATGTTGACAACGTCATCTATGCCAAGAATGCCCTTGAACGCATCAAGACCTCGATTATCCGGTCGGAAGCGCAATTGTGCGCAACCGGGTTAGAGGACGGCTGTGAACTGTATCGACGTCTGAGTGATCGCGCCACTTACCTGACCGAAGACTTTATGACGCGACAGATTGACCGTCAAAGCTATCTATCCGATTTCAGGATGAACGAAAGCTACCGGGCCTCACTCGTCATCGGCCGGGATGCCGTAATCAAACCTATCTTTCTCTGTGGCGAATTCCTTCGCAATGGCTCCACACGAGAGACAGGTTCCTGCCAGAACATCGACGCGCTGCAGGTTCCCTGTGACGCACAGTGCAATCGCAGAAAAAATAGTGCGCTGGCACTGATACCTACCATGATCGATATGGCCACGCTTGCCGCAAAACCGCAGGTTGGCGCCGTCTTTGCCCAAGAAGCCGAGAGAAATTCCGCAATCTGGCGAACCTACGTCCTAGGGGACGACAAGATATCAGGCATGACAATCTGGGAGGCGGCTCTGAACGAATGGCTCGTTACTCCGAATGGTAACGATCTGGGCTTTGTCGAACCGAAAACCCACCAATTTGTGGCACTTCGCCCCAGTTTGGGTGTGACGGCCTACAACTCCAAAGGTGAGAATGTCGACTTCGCAGGATTGATTGAAGTCTTCGGTGTGAAATGGTGGCGCGAGTGGAATGATAAAGGTGAGCGTGTCAAACCCATGGGAGTATCTGCGATCGTCGCCTATAATCCCAGTGAGACAACGGATGATTTCGGCTTCGGTCTGAAAGTCGACAATGTATTTCGTAATATCGATGTGTCGGTCGTCGGACGCGATTGGGACGACGGGCCGGAGGTCGCCGTCATGTTCAGTGTCGACATTTCAGCGATCCTTCCCAAAGTCGGACTTGAAAAAGGTTGCGAAATTCTGGGCGTTCCGAACTGCTGAGACAATCAATAAAGAATAGACGGCCGATCTCATGACTGAGACAAGCGAACCGATAGATGTATCAAAGTTTGAGGTAGGAGAACCGCAAGATATCACGCCAGAAGACACTATGACGATATAAAGGACGTGTCACTTCGCCTTGCCGGCGAATTTACCTTATCAATTGCTATCATTTTTAAGGCTTGTGGCACTCACCACATTTTACCTTCTTGTAAAAGACGGGAAGGTTACTGAATTCGTTCTTAGAGTATATGTTATTATTGTTTTGGTTATCGGAACGCTACTGGTTGTATTAGCGCATATTCGACATCGCAGATCGCACCCATAGTCGCTTTTTTTGGAACGATAGCAGGGTAGCTGCTGGGTGAGTCAAAAAAAGTCCAGAGAAATCCGATGACAATTAAATCTACCGTTATCCTAACAATTATTTTTTCAGCGTTGTGAGCGCCTCAGCTTCACCATAAACGATTCCTGAGGTCGGAAATTACCATAACATAAACAGTTCGGAACCGACACTTCAGTGCGCCGTCCTGCAAGAACAAAACAGCAGCCCATCATTGTTCTCCGTTGAATCTGGCGCAAAGAGGACCATTTTCAACTCGGAGACATGTGATCCGAGAATTGTCTGCCAACCACCTGTGGAACCAAAAATTTACAAGCTGAAACCTGATCGACGATATAATTTCGTCCGAACAGATGCTGACAGTGCAGTCAAACTATACCACGTCACGCCGCAATCAGCCGGTCCACTTCACTGACCAGCTGGCGCAGGTGGACGGGCTTGCTCAAAACGGTCTGTTCTGACGCTTTGGCGTCGCTCATGGCGACGGCGGCGAAGCCAGTGATGAACATGACCTTGATGCCGGGGGAGAGGGTTTCGGCCTGTTTGGCCAGTTCGATCCCGTCCACACCGGGCATCATAATATCGGTCAGCAGCAGATCGAACGCTCCATCCGCGAATTTGAGCGCGCGCAGCGCGCGTTCGCCGTCCGAGCAGGCAATAACGTTATGGCCCGCCTTTTCGAGGGCTTTTTCGAAGAAGCGGCGCATGTCCGCATCGTCTTCGGCATAAAGTATCGTCGCCATAATCTGTCCAAACCCGCTTCGGCCCCGCCCTGTCAGGACAAAACCGCTATAATCGCTACGCGTGCGTCGCGCCAGACTGGATCGACCGGCCCTGCCGTCTCGTCCTATGCGAGAATCACGCCATTCAGATGTGCCTAGCGGGGTGCGACTTAAAAAACCCTGACCAGCCACCGGCTTTTTGCGCTAGAAGACGATCCATGCGCACCGGTTTTACACGCAGGACGGACAGACTAAGCCCGGCAGAGGTCGAGAGCCTGCGCGCCATGACACCGGGTCATACGGTCGATCATCCGGATGCCTGGGTCGCGCCGATCCTGTTCGCCTCGCCGCATTCCGGTTCGATCTATCCGCAGGCCTTTCGCGAACGCGCCCTCCTCGGCAAGGCGCAGCTGCGCCGGAATGAGGACATGTTCGTCGATCGGCTGATCGCAGCCGCGGTTCCGGCGGGCGCGCCGCGTCTGTGTGCGCATTTTCCGCGTTGCTATGTCGATGTGAACCGCGCGCCGGACGATCTGCCGCAGAGCTGGTCCGACAGGCCGATCGATCCGTCCGCGCGAGCGCAGGCCGGGATCGGTGTCGTGCCGACCCACATTGGCGACAGGGCGCCGATCTATCGCCGCATTCCGAGCCGCGCTGATGTGGAGGCGCGGATTGCGGCGCTCTATCACCCCTATCACGCGGCCTTGCAGGCCCTGATCGGTCAATCCTGCGCCCGCTTCGGACAGGCGCTGCTGATCGATTGTCATTCCATGCCCGGTTTCGCGCCGATGGGATCGCGGCGGCCGGACATCGTGCTGGGCGACCGGTTCGGGCGCGCCTGCCATGCTGACACGCTGCTGCAGGTGCGGCAGGTACTGCAAGATGCGGGCTTCTCTGTTGCCGTGAACTACCCCTATGCTGGCGGCTATGTGACGGACCATTACGGACGGCCCGATAGCGGCATCGAAACCCTGCAGATCGAGATCAATCGCGATCTCTACCTCAATCCCGTCACGCTGGCGCCCAAACGCAGCTATGATGATCTGGCTGGGCGCATGGCGCAGGTGGTGCAGACCCTGATCGATCAGAGACGACCGCAAGCCATTGCGGCGCAGTAGATCGGACGTTAAAGGCCCGCGCCGTTGAGAGCTTGAGACTGTGCGAATACGGGACAGCGCAAACGCCGCCCGGATCCGGAATTCATGACTGATTAACCATAGAGGCGAGCCCAGAGCGCTGGATTCCCTCCCTTTTGACGCGAACAACCCACAGGGGAACAACTCACGGCAGCTTGGCACGACGATTGCTCCCTTCTCAGGCGAGACGATCATTCGATCCATTTGCGTGAGGACCCATGACCAGCCATATCGACCTTCATGTCGGCAAACGTCTGCGCCGCCGTCGCCGCCTGCTCGGCCTGACTCAGCAGGCGCTGGCCGAACAGGTCGGCATCCGCTTCCAGCAAATCCAGAAATATGAATGCGGCGCCAATCGCGTCTCCGCAGCCCGCCTGTTCGAACTCAGCGAGGCTCTGTCGGTCCCGGTGCAGTATTTCTATGAAGGCTTGTCGGAACGCGATGCCTTCGCCCCGGACGATACAGACAATATCGCTCCGGACGTGCTGTCCAAGAAGGAAACGATGGATCTGGTCCGCGCCTATTATGCGATGGGCGAAGCGCCGCGCAAACATCTGCTCGACCTGGCCAAATCGCTCGAAGGAGCGACCAAGCCCGCGCTTCGACTGGTCGCGCCCTGAACCTGTACTGTTTCCGGCAATAAATGCCGGGGACAAAGTCGCCGCGGTCCGTTATGGCCGCTCGCATGACCGACCCGATTGCAGCTCGCCGCGCTTTTTTCGATGAGTTGTCTACAGCGGCGCGCGCCATCACCCTGCCGCTCTTCCGGTCGGGCATCGTCGCCGAGAACAAGGCCCCATCCGGCTACGACCCCGTCACCCAGGCCGATATCGAGGCTGAGCGGGTCTTGCGCGCCCTGATCCGCGAACGTTTTCCGAACGACTCCATCGAAGGCGAAGAGCTACCCGATCATGTCGGGACGAACGACTTTTCCTGGACGCTGGATCCCATCGACGGCACCCGGGCCTTCGTCGCCGGCGTGCCGGTCTGGAGCACGCTGATCGCCTGTTCGCAGCACGGAGAACCCGTTCTCGGCCTGATCGACCTGCCCGCTCTCGGCCAGCGCGCCTTTGGCGATCTGTCCGGTAACCCGTCCGCCCATCTGATCCATGATGACGGGACACAGGGACCGCTGCACGTCCGTACGATCGACAGTTTGTCGGACGCCCGCCTGGGCTGCACGCAGCCCTTCGGCATGTTCGGACCGGGCGAACTCGCGGCCTATAAGATCATTCAGAGCGGCGTTGCCTTCTCCCGCCTCGGGCTGGATGCGTTCGGCTATGTGCTGCTGGCGCAAGGGCGGATGGACCTGATCATCGAAGGCGGGATGAAGCCCTGCGACGTGCGCGCCCTGATGCCAGTCGTAATCGGCGCAGGCGGCGTCATCACGGACTGGCATGGCGGCACGCCCAAGGACGGCCCGCGCCTCGTCGCCTGCGGCAGTCCGGAGCTGATGGCAGAGCTTTACACCTATCTGGGCCGCGCCATGCTGTGAACGGCCCATCGGCACCTCACCAATGGCTCACGCTCAGTTCACCTATCTTAAACCTCGGTCACATTCTGCCGCAGTGCCTTGCGGGAACCGGTACAGACTTCATATCTTTCTAAAAGATTACGAACCGTCTTTTTCGATTTCGTTTCATCAAGGAGCCCAGACGTGAAAAAAGCCCTCATCCTGACGACAGCCGCAGTCGGACTTGTCGCCGCACCGCTGGCCATGTCGCAGGTCATTCAGGACACGCCGCAACCCGATGCCCCGCTGTTTCAGCCCGTGCAGCTGCTTGGCGGCAATGACTCTATGACCTTTGATCGCCGTCGCGGCGTCATCACCATGGCCCCTCTGCTCGAACGGGTCACCCCCGCCGTCGTCTCGATCAATACGGTTACAGAAAGCGGTACGCCCGATCTGACCGACGATCAGATGGAAATGTTCGAACGCTTCTTCGGTCAGAGCCCGCGCAATCGCGGACCGCGCGCCGGGCTGGGCTCCGGTGTCGTGGTCGATGCCAATGAAGGCCTGATCCTGACCAATAATCACGTGGTCGACGGGGCCGACGAAATCCAGATCACGCTGGAAGACCGGCGTGAATTCATGGCGGACGTCGTCGGCACCGACCCGCAAACCGATCTGGCTCTGCTCAGGATCGATGCGCCGCGCCTGAGTGCCCTCGATATTGCCGAAACGGACGACATCATGGTCGGTGACTATGTCATCGCCGTGGGCAACCCATTCGGCCTGTCATCGACCGTGACCAGCGGAATCGTTTCGGCACTGGGCCGCGAAAATCCCCGCGGCGGCGACCGTTATGAAGATTATATCCAGACCGACGCTGCTATCAATCCCGGCAATAGTGGCGGCGCGCTTGTCAATTCCAAAGGCGAACTGATCGGCATCAACACGGCCATTGTCTCTCGCTCAGGCTCCAGTGCCGGGATCGGCTTTGCCGTGCCGACGCGGACGATCCGTAACGTGATGGCGCAACTGATGGAATTTGGCGAAGTCCGGCGCGGTCGCATCGGCGTGCTGATCCGTGATCTCGATCCGGAACTGCGCGAAGGGCTCGACCTGCCGAGCTTGCGCGGCGCGCTAATTTCGGAAGTCGTCGAAGACGGTGCCGCCGATAAGGCCGGGCTGGAACCGGGCGACGTGGTGATTGCCTTCAATGGCGAAGAGCTGGACGATAGCTCTGATCTGCGCAATGCGGTCGGCCTGCTCACGCCCGGCACGTCCGCCGACATCACCTATCTGCGCGACGGAAAACGCCGCACGACCCGCATCACGGTCGAAGTCGTCGAAGAGGACCGGGATGAACTGGACGCGTCCGCGACCGATGACATCCCGTCCATGGAGAGCTTCTCCGGCGCGACAATTACGGATATTCCAGACGATCTGGACCTGCGGGACGGCGATGACGGCGTCTTCATCTCGACCGTCCGGCGCAATAGCCGCGCCGCGCGGGCGGGCCTGCAGCGCGGGGATATCATCCGTCGCATCAACCGCACGCCGATTGCCGATCTCGACGAATTCGAAGATTTCCTGTCAGATAATGACGGCCCCTACGCCCTCGTCGTCGAACGCAATGGCCGGACCATGTTCCTGGGTGTGCGATAAAACGCGATCCGTCGACACGCGAAACGCTGGATCGCGAAACTATATTTGCAGTTGCGTTTTTTATAATTGCGTTGACGCCAATCATGTCGCTGAGTACTCCTGTGAAACGGGAGGTTCGGGAACATGAAGTCACCACTTACGGGTCAACGTCTCAAGTTGACGGTATGCTCCGTACTTTTGGCAATTCCAGCCTATAGCCTACAGGGGTTCAATTATGATCAGGCCTTGGCCCGAATTCCGTTGGGCCAGCAGAACTGTGAAACAACCCAGATTTATCAGCCTGGTTATGGCTGGATTCCCGGAAGTGAGATCACAACATGTGAGGTCGGGATTCCAAACAGCAGTGACGGGTCTGAATATCTTGCCAATCTGAACGCATCCTGCGGGTCGGGCCCGTGCGAAGGTGCGCCTCAAGACGGCGATGAAGATGCTGAGCTCGATCCCGAAGTCTGCGAAGTCGAGCAGGCGATTGAAAGTGAGCGGGATAGGTTGGCCAATGAGATTGCTGATGAGATTGCTGATGAGATCAAATCCCTTGGGGATTGGGATCAAGTGGAATATGGCGCTGTAATATATTGGGATGGGAGTAGCTTTTCCCGCGACGCTTTAGATAGAGGAACTATCGATAATGTCGATTTCACCATTTCTACTAGCATTGGAGATGTCGTAGCACTTGTCCACAGCCACACACCCGGATCGTACAGCATTCCCTCCCCTGGAGATTGGAGTTCCATTGATACAATCATAGATGCTGGTTATGCAGATAATTCGACTATCGCACATTACATTCTAAATCACGATGATGGTCAATTTTACGAATATGATAATACTGATCGCCCCAGAGGAGATGGCCTAGGATTTGGAACCGCAACCCATAGTGATGACGCAAAAGGAGAATGCAATGATTAAAAAGCCGTTCATCGCTACATTGATAATGGGCCTGCTCACCACGGCATGTTTTGCCTCTACGACCTCGGATACCGCCCCCGATAATCAGGACACAAATTCAAAATCAGGCGACTTCATTGTGAGTTCGGGCCCTTCGATCAAGATGACCCCCTCCACAAGACTCACGAAATTATCAGAAACATTTTACTGTGAAGGAAACCGCGTCGATTTGGATATGACTATGCGATACGATGCTGACCGTAACGCGGACTTCCAAACCTTCGACTTGAATATAAAGTACAATGGGGAAGTTGTTGACACGATCGACATTGAACGAAAAGTCTTGGATGTTTTAAAACTATCCAATGTTGGGTTTGACATGATCTGTGCCAATAACAGCCTGGCAATTGATGTTTTAATATACGATACGATTCCAAATCCAAGACATCAAAAGGTGAATACGATTTACATCAATCTCAGTTCCGGATCGTTGATGCCAGGCATATATGGACAGTGAAGCAATCGTTTTTGATGAAATAGCCATTCATTGATGCCCGGGTAGAGTTCGGACCAGGCCATGGTGCAGACGCGATTGGAAACTCTGATGGACATCGTCTTTCTAGTCTTGTACTCCTCATAATTTCGCTTTTTTCGCCAGCGTCTGCCGTGTCGCAGATTGTTTCTGAACCGGACATAGCGCGGATCGCCCAAACTGATGGTCCCCTTGTTACGCGGGAAACAGGTGATCCTGACTGTGGCTCTCCTGCATCTGACTGCATCATGATGGGAACCGACAGGGAAACCGTAAATAGCTCACGATCCTTTTCCGTGACGGACTCTTTTTCCTGTTCCGGACATACGCTCATGAGCCATCACGTAAGTCTGTGGGACAATGGCCAGTTACGGTCCGCCCAGATCGATATCGAGCTCAACGGCATCCCCCTAGAGCTGCCAAGGTCTTTATCGCGGACCTTCGCGTCCTCACCCTATACAAAAGAGACGACCACTTTTTTCTGCGAGACGAATGTCATCATTTTCAAAGTGTCGAGTGGCCATCATGCCAATGACAATATGGCGTCCGGCGACGCCACCTATCTTATCGATTTGGAGGCACATCGCATCACGTCAGCCTCACCACTCGATATCGCACGTCTGTTCGGCCCCTGATCGTTCCTGGTATAACGCGTCAGTCCGATAATGACATGGCGGGACCACGTTCTTGGGTGTGACATGTTTCGCGAAGCGTCTGGTCGATATCATGCTTTAAAGTTCGTTGGCAGCGCACCGTTCGCATCCGACAGCCCGATCGTATGATTGATCGCAGACTGGGCAAGATTAGAGCAGGTTCAAACTACGCCGGATGGAGGAGCGCACTACATTTTAAGCTATAGTGATAGAACCTTATACGAATATGATGCAACTGACACTCCTAGACGTGAAGGCAACGCCGATGGAAACGCTGAAAACGCAAGAGATGCACAGAGTGTCTGCAATGAATAGATATTACGTCATTCCCCTTATTTTCTCCGTTGCACTCCAAGCGTGTAGCGGCCCCGATACCGGAATAAGTTACGTTGATCAAAGCCGAGGGCCTGAAGAATTGACTGTTTTAAGCAGTCCGCGTGAGCTTTATGATACGAGCTTGTCGCGTAAAACAACTGACAGTTATTATTGCGGCAGCCACCTTCTGGAAACCTCAATGACAATACGGCGTGAAATATCGCCCGACAACTGGTTCTTCAATGTAGACATTGACTCTGAGCTTGATGGACAAAAAATCGATCTTGCACAATTTGTTGAGAGCATAAATACTGCGCAATTTCAAACCGATGTGGCTCTTCACTATAATTGTGTAAACAGCCAGCTTTCGATCACGATACATCTGGACCAGGGGAGTGGCACTCCTTTCGCAACCCATATCGGCAGAGTCTATGTCGATATAGACACAGGCGAAGTAATGTCCGGGCCAAGAAAGTCCCCCAAACGCTAGTATTTCGATCCTATTCACCCGCGATGCTCTGCAGGCTTTCCACCTCATAACCGCCAGACTTGAGAGCGCGGATGCTTTCGACGGTGGCGCGGCTCGCGGCGGCGGTCGTTTTGAAGACGATCTGAATGCCGCCATTTTCATTTTATCAGCAAAGAGGCTAAGAATGACGGTGGGAATGAATATCATGCTTTTTTCATCCAATCGGATTTTCTCGAAAATCATCTGCAGCGCCTCCCTGATTATGATTGCGGTCGCCGCCCAGGCTTCGCCGATCAAGACAATGACTGAGGCTGGAACTAGCGACAAATCGCATGGCGGAAATCAGTTTCTGAAAGTCGCTTGCGATGGCATGACCGGGAACATTCTAGTATCTCACCAAGTCAACAAGCCCCCAAATATCATGGCGACGCTACTTATCCGTAATGGCGAAAGACGTAATGCTCACAGATTTTTTGATGTCGGTTCCGCGTATCTGACGGAAAGTCATACGTCGCATGATTTGTCCGTCGGGTGTCTCAACCGAAATGGCGGAATTGGCATAAAATTATTGTCGTCAGACGGTAGCGTCGACCCTGTCCATTTGCAGATCGACCGGGAAGGTCGCATTTTTCCTGATTATTCGCTGACGGGATATGCAATCCTCGACCCCGACTGACGCGATACGCCTTTAGCCCTTCGGGTCTCAGCCTTCCGCGATGCTCTGCAGGCTTTCCACCTCATAACCGCCAGACTTGAGAGCGCGGATGCTTTCGACAGTGGCGCGGCTCGCGGCGGCGGTCGTGAAATAGGGAATCTTCTGTTCCAGCGCAGTCCGGCGTAGCGATTTGGAATCTTCCAGCGCCTGTTTCCCCGCAGTCGTGTTAAAGACCATCTGAATATCGCCATTCTTCATTTCATCGACGATGTTGGGACGGCCTTCATGGGCTTTCTTGACATAATCGACCGTGAGACCCCGATCACGCAGGAATTTGGTCGTGCCGCCCGTGGCGACAATGCCGAAGCCCATACCAATCAGCTCGCGCGCCAGATCCGCCATGAGTGGTTTGTGCGCGTCCCGGACGCTGATGAAAACGCGTCCCTTGGCAGGCAGGATCACACCGCCGCCAAGCTGGCTTTTCGCGAAGGCGACCCCGAAACTGTCAGCCAGCCCCATCACTTCACCGGTCGAGCGCATTTCCGGCCCCAGGATCGTATCGACCCCGGGAAAGCGCGCAAAGGGGAAGACGGCTTCCTTCACGGCGATGTATTTCTGCGGGCGCGTTACCAGATCGAACTGTGACAGTTTTTCGCCCGCCATGACCTTGGCCGCGATATTGGCAACCGGAAGGCCGATCGCCTTGGCCACGAAGGGCACCGTCCGGGAGGCGCGCGGATTCACTTCGATCAGATAGACCAATTCCTCCCCCACTTCATTCGGCTTCACGGCGAACTGGATATTCATCAGCCCGATCACGCCCAGTTCCAGCGCCAGCAACCGCGCCTGACGGCGCATTTCGTCCTGAATGTCCGCTGAGAGCGTATAGGGCGGGAGCGAACAGGCGCTATCCCCGGAATGGACCCCGGCTTCTTCGATATGTTCCATGATGCCGGCGATAAAGACGTCATCGCCGTCACAGATCGCATCGACATCGACTTCCACCGCGTCGCGCAGATATTGATCGATCAGCAGCGGCGACTTGCCGGACACTTTCACCGCCTCAGTGATATAGCGTTCCATCTCCGCGTCATTGTCGACAATCTCCATGCCGCGACCGCCCAGCACATTGGACGGACGCAGGACAAGCGGATAGCCGACCGTCTTGGCGGCTTCCTTCGCTTCTTTCGCCGTCTTCGCGATGGCATTGTTGGGCTGTCGCAGACCGAGTTTCTCGACCAGCGTCTTGAAGCGCTCCCGGTCCTCGGCGCGGTCCAGTGCATCCGATTTGGTGCCGAGCAATGGAATGCCATTGGCTTCCAGCGCGCCCGCCAGTTTCAACGGTGTCTGTCCGCCGAACTGCACGATGACACCCAGCAGTTCGCCGCTCTGCATCTCGCCATGGATCAGTTCCAGCACGTCTTCTTCGGTCAGCGGTTCGAAATAGAGACGGTCGGACGTGTCGTAATCGGTCGACACGGTTTCCGGATTGCAATTGACCATGATGGACTCAATGCCGAGATCGGCCATGGCGTATGCCGCGTGGACGCAGCAATAGTCGAATTCGATCCCCTGCCCGATGCGATTGGGACCGCCGCCGAGAATGACGACTTTCCTGGCAGACGACACGCGGGCTTCGTTTTCGACCGTGCCGCCAAATGACGGCGCTTCATAGGTCGAATACATATAAGGTGTCTTGGCCTGGAACTCAGCGGCGCATGTATCGACCCGTTTATAGACGGGACGGACGCCTGCCTTATGGCGCGCCTTGCGGACCTTCTTCTCTTTAGTCCCGGTCAGTTCGCCGATGCGCGCGTCCGAAAAGCCTTCGGACTTGATCGCCCGCCATTGTTCCGGTGTGCCGGGCAGGCCGTTTTCGCGCAGCCAGTTTTCGGCTTTCACGATGGTTTCGATCTGGCGCAGAAACCATTTGTCGATGGAGGTATAGGTATAGACCTTGTCGACGCTCAGCCCGTGCCGGAAGGCCTGGGCCACGACCAGCAGCCGATCGGGCGCCAGAATGGAGAGGCGCGCCTTGATCGCGCCGTCGAGCGCTTCAGGATCGGTTTCCGCGAAATGGATTTCGTTTAGCCCCGTCAATCCGGTCTCAAGGCTGCGCAGGGCTTTCTGAAAGCTCTCGGCGAATGTCCGGCCGATAGACATGGCTTCACCGACGGACCGCATCGCCGTCGTCAGTACGGGCTTGGCGCCCGGAAATTTTTCGAAGGCGAAGCGCGGACATTTGGTCACGACATAGTCGATGGTCGGCTCAAAGGCGGCGGGGGTGGCCCCGGTAATGTCGTTGTCGAGCTCATCCAGCGTGTAGCCAACGGCAAGCTTCGCCGCGATCTTGGCGATCGGAAAGCCGGTCGCTTTGGACGCGAGGGCCGAGGAGCGGGACACGCGCGGGTTCATCTCGATCACGACCATTCGGCCATCCGCCGGGTTCATCCCGAACTGCACGTTCGATCCACCTGTCTCCACGCCGATCTCGCGCAGGACTGCGATCGAAGCATCCCGCATGCGCTGATATTCCTTGTCGGTCAGTGTCAGGGCGGGCGCGACGGTGATGCTGTCGCCCGTATGCACACCCATCGGGTCGATATTCTCGATGGCACACACGATGATACAATTATCCGCCCGGTCGCGAACGACCTCCATCTCATATTCCTTCCAGCCGAGGAGCGATTCATCGACCAGCACCTGATTGGTCGGGGATGCCGACAGGCCGGACCGGATGATTTCCTGATACTCATCGCGGTTATAGGCGACCCCGCCGCCCGTGCCGCCCATGGTGAAGGCGGGACGGATGATGGCGGGCAATCCGGTGAAATCGAGCGCGTCCATCGCCTTGGCGACACCGGCGGCGTAATCCACTTCCCCGTCATCGCGGGTCGGCGCAGTGACGATGGTCGCGCGCGGATTTTCCAGCCCGATCTTCGTCATGGCCTCGGCGAAGCGCTCGCGGTTCTCCGCCTTGTCGATCACGTCGGCCTTGGCGCCGATCATCTCCACGCCATATTTTTCCAGAACGCCCATCTGCTCCAGCGCGAGCGCACAGTTCAGCGCCGTCTGTCCGCCCATGGTCGGCAGCAGCGCGTCGGGCTTCTCGATCGCAATAATCTTTTCGACCATGTCCGGCGTGATCGGCTCGACATAGGTCGCGTCTGCCAGCCCTGGATCTGTCATGATAGTGGCGGGATTGGAATTGACCAGGACGACCCGATAGCCCTCTTCCTTCAGCGCCTTGACCGCCTGCACGCCGGAATAGTCGAACTCGCACGCCTGCCCGATAATGATCGGCCCCGCCCCGATGATGAGGATGGAAGAGATGTCGGTTCTTTTTGGCATGGCAGCGCGGTCCGTGACGGCGAGGAAGCAAATTGCCGTCTGTTACGGGCGTGGCAAGCGAGTCGCAAGCGGGATGTTCGACATCATCGCAGGACGCAAACGCAAGACCGCAGCATTCAGCCTGCGCGGCTGTAAGCCTCCGCCATCCAGCCTTTCACGGCATCATCGAAATCCGCCGCCGTTTCGAGTCGCACCCGATGGGAGCACATGGCGTTGTAAGTCTCGAGTCGCCCTTCGGCGGGATCACCCTTGAGGGCCAAACCTAGATCGATCCGGCTCTTCGTGGCTGGCGTGATGAGCGCGAACTGCTTCTTGCGGCGCAGACTATGGGACGCTTTCTTCGGCGCGAACTCGACATCCTCACCGAGCGTTTTCGCAAAGGCGACAATGGCGTCATGAAGAGGTTTCAAACCCGCCTTGGCACCGGAATATTGCGCCGCGATCAGATCTTCGGTCTCTCCGGTGTCGCGGATCTTCGCCGAAATCAGATTGGCAAAGCCATGCGTCACACCATGTTCGGTCTTGAGAAAGCCGACGATCTGACCATGTTTTTCCAGCCCTTCCGCAGCGACGAGCCGGGTCCACTCATCCAGTGTCTTGCCCGTCTTCTCGGGAATATTGGCCAGCATTGTCGCCAATTGCTGTTCCGGTGTTGTCGCCATGTTGGTCCCCTTCTCCGATATAATGTCTGGCCCGGACACGACTGACCTGCCCTATCCGCGAGGGTCGATCTCATTCGCATCGAAAATCGTCATGATTGGCTCTTCTGACAGGAGCGGTCGCAGATCACGGACGAAGGCCCGTGACGCATCCAACTGGAAATGCGTCATTAAGGCTGACATGTCCTGCCAAAGTTCGACGAACACGAAACGCGACGCGTTTTCGCAATCGACCGAGACATTATGCGCAATGCAGCCCGGCTCAGATTGTGAGCGCTTCACATGGGTCAGGCTCAATGCGCGCACTGCGTCCGCCTGCCCGGGCTTGGCAATGACTGAACCGGTTACAACAATCATGATCTGGCTTTCAGAACCATCAGGCTGAGAATGGCGAGACCCGCCGGAACCGTCTGGACGAAAATGATATTCATGGATGCCGTCACCGCGCCAAAGACACCTGCGACTGCGACACAGGCCAGGAAAAAGTAAGCGACATTACGTTTCCAGTTCACGTCCTTGATGAGAAACAGTGCCCAGATCAGTCCCGCTGCCAGGAAGCCATTATAGAGCCCCTGATTGGCGGCCAGAACCTTGGTCGGCGTGAACAGATCCGACGGAATCGTGGTAAAAACCTTCGGCCCCCGGCTCTCCCACAGGAACATCTCGAAGACGAGAATATAGGCATGAATGAGCGCGACGAGCCCGATCAGAATTTTGCTGATAGTGTGCATGTGGATGCCCCATTATTCATCGCCAAAGATCCTCGCCTCCCACCCTATATGGGCGACAGGCCGATCTGTCGAATGAGCCATGGGATTTTCAGAGCAAAATTAAAGCGACGCCAAAGCGCCGCCTTTTCGCCTATTGTTTTGTTCGTGCTCGGCGCATTTGAGGCGTTCAGATTGCATCAGACATTCCCCCTTATCATCTTTTGGGATGATCGCCTGCGGCGGGATTTACAATGATTGCGATTGGCAATCTTAGACCCCTGATGCGGACGCCAATCTGTGGGGCTAGAGTGAGCGCGCAATCACCATCTTCATGATCTCATTCGTGCCGCCATAGATGCGCTCGACGCGGACGTCGCGATACATGCGGCCGATCTTATATTCGTTCATATAACCGTAGCCACCAAACAGCTGCAAACAGCGGTCGACGACTTCGTTCAAGCGATCAGACGCCCAATATTTCGCCATGGACGCCGTGACGGTGTCCAGTTCGCCGCGCAGATGCTTGTCCGCACAGTCATAGACGAACGTCTTGGTCACCTGTGTGATGGTCTTGCACTCGGCCAGTTCAAACTGCGTGTTCTGGAAATCCAGGATGCGTTTGCCGAAGGCTTTGCGCTGCTTGACGTAGTCGATGGTCTCACGAAGCGCTTCTTCCATAGCCGCAACGTTCTGCACGGCAATGTTCAGCCGTTCCTGTGGAAGCTCAGTCATGAGCTGAATAAAGCCCATGCCTTCCTGCTCGCCCAGAAGCGCGTCCGCAGGCAATTTGATATCGTCAAAGAACAGCTCGGCTGTGTCCTGGGCTTCCATACCGACCTTGTCGAGAATGCGACCGCGGCGGAAGCCTTCAACCTCGTCCGTTTCCAGCAGGAAGAGCGATTTGGCGTGTTTGCCCTCGCCGCCCGTATCCGCCACGACGACGATCAGATTGGCCGTCCCGCCATTGGTGATGAACGTCTTGGACCCGTTCAGGATCCAGCCATTACCGTCCTTCTTGGCGTTCGTCTTGATCCCTTGCAGGTCCGACCCTGTGCCCGGTTCTGTCATCGCAATCGCGCCAACCAGTTCGCCTGAGGCCATTTTCGGCAGATATTTGCGCTTCTGCTCTTCTGTACCAAAATGCAGGATATAAGGCGCGACGATCGCATTGTGCAATGACAGGCCAAACCCATCGACGCCCGCACGGACCAACTCTTCCATAATGATCATTTCGTGGCGATAATCGCCGCCAGCGCCGCCATATTCTTCCGGCATGGACGGGCAGAGCAGACCGTAGGAGCCAGCCTCGTCCCAGAACTTCCGGTCGACCATCTTGTTCTTGCGGAAGCTTTCCGAATGCGGCGCCATCTCGTTCTTGTAGAAGCGATAGGTCGCATCCCGGAACATGTTGATGTCTTCTTCTTCGTACCAGTCGGGGTTTTTGAAATCGAGAACGGCGCTCATGGTCAGGGTCCTGTAAGAGATGAAACTAGAGGCCCCATAACAGAAAAATGCATCAGCCCACGACGCAATATCCGCATGGATGACGCTTATCATGCATGTGGTCGGATGTGGGCCTGAACGATATCGAGGCCGACCTTCGAACATGCCTGCTTCACACGCCGAGACCCCCTGCAGAGTTGTCGCGTCAATCTAGGACGCAGCAAGACTGGGCAGAAGAAATGACTGCCTTGCAAGATCCGACTGAAGGCGATCATCCGGATAGAGCTGGATAAGAAAATTCTTGTTCAGAAGGTCCGGATTTGCGGACAGAAATTCATCGACATCGGTCGATTCTTTGCGCGCCATCCGCTCCGCAATCACGCTCATGAACGCGTAGGTGATTGTCAGATTGAATTTCTCAGGAGCCCCGGCTTCCGTGGCAAGTTCCTGTATTCCACGGGCATAAGCCGCAGCTGCATCAATGAAATCGTTTTGCGACAATAGTCGGTAAGCCAGCCGGACGTGGTCACGGTGGCCGAATTGGCGCGCGTCGACGGCTTCCGTGGGGAACAGGGAACGCCACCATTGCTGGGCAGGCGACGTCACCTGTCTCCCTCTTTGAATGTATGGCTGTCACTCGCTTGCCAATCGAGATCATAGACGTCTTTCAACTGTCCGATTTTGGTGACTGTTGCCTCCGAGAACGGTGTCTTCCCTTCGAAAGCATGCAGCATGACACCTTCCACAAGGTCCCCGACCGACATGTCCAAATGCTCTGCAAGCCCCTTCAGCACTTTGAGAAGGCGCTTTTCGATCCGGATACCCGTTTGGACACGTGTTATCTTAGTCATTTAGTATATATGTACCATCCTATCTGTTGCTGCAATTAAAAACTTCTCCCGGTCCGTATCGAGGGCAAACTGATCCGGCGCCAAAAAAAAGCGCGCCCGGAGGCGCGCTTGACTGTGCTATTGTGCCACTGTGCTTATGAAGAAGGGTCCCCTTCGCGTCCTTTGGGGAAGCGCCGCTGGCGTGGAGGTTTGCGTCGGACGCTTTCAGCGTCCTTGGACCCCTACCGGGGACGCAAACCTGTAGGGCCAGCCTTAATCAGAACGCCGCAGCTTCCAGCGCCATCAGAGGCTCGGCACCCGTCTTGATCTTGGCCAAGTGGCTATCGAGCATGGGGAGCATACGCAGCATGAAGTAGCGACCCGTGATCAGCTTGTTCGGATAGAAATCCTCATTCGAGCCGTCATCGATCTTGGCTTGCGCCACGACAGCCATTTTGGCCCACATATAGGCCAGCGTCGCCAGGCCCAGCATGTGCATGTAGTCGGTCGATCCTGCCCCGGCATTATTGGGGTCCTTCATGCCGTTCTGCATCAGCCACATGGTGGCTTCCGTGAGCTTGGTCTTGGCACCGCTCAGACCGTCCATGAATTCGGATATGGCGTCGTTGCCAGCATTGTCCTTCACAAACTGATCGATCTCGGCATTAAGCGTCATCAGCGCGCGACCCCCATTGCGGGCAAGCTTACGGCCAACGAGATCGAGCGCCTGTACGCCGTTCGCACCTTCATAGATCAAGGCGATGCGGTTATCGCGGACGAACTGGCTCATGCCCCACTCTTCGACAAAACCGTGTCCGCCGAAGATCTGCTGGCAGTCGATCGTCGTTTTCATCGACATATCGGTCAGGTAGCCTTTTACGACAGGCGTCAGCAGGCCGAGATAATCATCGCACTTTTCGGCGAGTTTTTCGTCTTCCGTATGCTTCTCAATATCTTCGTGCTTGGCCGCCCAGTAGAGGAGCGCGCGACCGGCTTCGTTGAAGGCCTTGGTTTCCATCAGCATCCGGCGAACGTCGGGATGGACGATGATGGGATCGGCGGGCTTCTCTTCGTTCTGCGGACCCGTCAGGGCGCGGCCCTGAATGCGGTCTTTGGCGTAGATGGCCGCATTCTGATAGGCGACTTCCGACTGACCAAGCCCTTGCAGGCCAACGCCGATGCGGGCTTCGTTCATCATGACGAACATGACGCGCAGACCCTTATTCTCTTCGCCGATCAGATAGCCTTCCGCTTCGTCGTAATTCATGACGCAGGTCGAGTTGCCGTGAATGCCCATCTTCTCTTCGATGGAGCCGCAGGAGACGGCATTACGCTCGCCCGGATCTTCATTCTCGTCCAGTTTGAACTTCGGCACGATGAAGAGCGAAATCCCCTTTGTACCCGCGGGTGCACCTTCGATGCGCGCCAGAACGAGGTGGACGATGTTGTCGCTCATATCGTGCTCACCGGCGGAGATGAAAATCTTCTGGCCGGAAATCTTGTAGCTGCCATCGGCTTGCGGGACGGCTTTCGTTTTCAGCATACCAAGGTCTGTGCCGCAATGTGGCTCGGTCAGGTTCATCGTGCCGGTCCATTCGCCGGACATCATTTTGGGCAGATAGGTCTGCTTCTGCTCATCGGACCCGCCGACCTGGATCGCCTTGATCGCGCCGCCCGTCAGGCCGGGATACATGGCAAAGGCCATGTTGGAGGATGTCCACATTTCCGAGGCAGCAATCTGCAACATGCCGGGCATGCCCTGACCGCCATAGGTCGGATCCATAGAGAGTGACGTCCAGCCATTTTCTGTCATCTGCTTATAGGCGTCCTTGAAGCCTGTCGGTGTGGTGACACTGCCGTCCGCATTCCGGGTACAGCCTTCATGGTCGCCAACCACGTTGAGCGGCGCGAGGACTTCTTCTGAGAATTTGGACGCTTCGCCGAGAATGGCATCGGCCAGATCGCGGTCGACCTCCGAGAACGCTTCATACTGCGTCAGGTCTTCGAAACCGAGAACTTCGTGAAGCAGGAATTGCATATCCCGGACGGGAGCCTTGTAGCTGGGCATTAGATTGATCCTTGTTGGGCAATGAGATGTTTTTTGAAAGCCGCCTGGTAACGGTCGGCAAGGTTGGAGACGTCCTGTGTCTGGTCGTCGGAATTCTGGGTCAGATAGTCATCGATCACGGACACGATTTCGGTCATGTCGCGCTCGAGCAGCGCCACGTCACGGCGGCGGTCGGCCAGACCATCGATGACGGCCTGAAAATTGTCGCGACGGCGGCGCAATTCCTTTGCGTCGCTGATCCGGCCCTCAAGCACGTCGAAAACGGCGCGGATGTCATCGAGCGAAAAGCCGAGCCGCTTACCGCGCAGAATGCGTTCGAACCGGGCATGGTCGCGACGATGAAACGTCCGGCTCTGGCCGGTCCGTTCGGGGCTGAGCAGACCTTTATCTTCATAGAAGCGCACGGTCCGGGGCGTGACGCCGAACATGTCGGCGAATTCGCGGATGGTCCACGAGGATTTGCCCGAATCCGTCTGCGCGTCTTTTCGCGGTGGATTTGTGTGTGATTCCGTAAGCACGTGTCGTCCATGACAGACCTTTACGTTAACGTCAAGGTAAAGATGAAATTGTTCCGTTAACGGTTTAACCGCGCCTTAACCATAGTCGGGCGAAGGGGTACCTTATGCGGGCCGGACGTCCGCAGTGCGGGTCACTGATTCGTATGATGCAAGATGCAGGGGATGCCCCGTCATGGTCGGCAAGGTATCTGAAAATCCAGAAGAGGCCGAGGGCGCGACGGCCGGGCCTGATCCCGATGCCCCATCATCATCCATGAGCGATAACCCCAACCCGAATTCCACACCCCGACGCAAGGCTGCGCCCCGTAAAGCCGCAAAAAAGACTGCGACCCGTTCCAAGGCTGACCTTCAGGCGGATCTCGACAAGCTGGAAGCCCGCCTGAAACGCGCTGACAGCGTGACTCGCAAAAGCGTGGAGTCGCTGGAAACCGTGGTCACGACATTGCAGGCCAGTCTGAAAACGGCGCAGTCGACGCAAAAGGGGCAACTCACCAAACACGTCAACCGTCTGACCCGTCGCCTGGACGCGCAAGTGGACGATACCAAAGCGCTGATCCGGCGTGAACTTCGCGATGCGCTGGCCGGAGCAGGATCGACCGGGGGCGTCGATGCGCTGGATGCAGCCCTGTCGCGCGCGACCGAGCGCATGGACGAAGCCGAAATATCGCAAGCGGCCGCGATCACCCGCGTCAATCGCCATCTGGCCGATATTGCGCGCGCCGTCGATGCGCGCCTGAAGGACGAAAGCGACGCCCGCCAGGCCGAGATGGCCACGATCGACACGCGCATTATCGAGACTGTGTCCGGTGCGACGGCAAAGATCACGGACCGTATTTCCATTATCGAGCGCGACAGTGCCCGGGCTTTCGACAAGATCGGCGAGACAATGGAGCAGCTTCACCGCAAGGTCGAGCAGCGCCGCTCCGCATCGGAAGACGGTATTGGCGAACGCATCGCCGAACTGGCCGCACAGACCCAGTCGGGTTTCGATGCCTATCAATCCCGCGTCGAACAGCGCTTCGAGGAGATGGAAGCCCGTCACATTGCCGTCGGAACAGGCGTTGCGGAACGGGCGATCGAACGCGTCAATCAGGAACTGGACGAGAAAATCAACGCCTTAAAATCGCGATTGGCCGAACTGGAACGCCGTCCCGTCGAGATGCCAGCCCTGCCGGCACCCGTATTGGCCACGCAACCTAAAGAGGTCACGCCCGAAGCCGAAGTCGTCCAGGCGGCAGAAAAAGATGAGTCCCAGTCACTGCGCGACCGTCTGACATCGTTCCGCAAGCCGTCTGACGAACCTGCGACCCTTGCTCCAGCAGCGCTGGATCAGACACAGGCCGCCAACCCCTATGCCGCCGCGCTCGGAGCCAGTGCCGCATCCGGTGGGCGGGGTCTCGCTGTGCCAGCCGCACCGTTCGAACCGCTTCCTTCTCCTTTCGAGGCGCAAGACCCCGGATCACCGGTCGTTGCCTTCCCGGTTCCGGTCCCTCCCGCCCCCAGCCTGAAACCGGATGGACCGCCGCTGCCACCGTTCCAGATGCCAACCGCCGGACAAGGCTATAATACGCCCGACTTCGAATCCGCTCCCCTGCCGGAAGCCGTCTACGCCAATCCGGCCTATGCCGATGATGGCAATACGCCTGCAACCGGCGTCATGGATTCGCCCATGGCCATTCGGGTCGCCGGGGAAAACCGGGCGCCGCGCCGCAAACTGAACTTACCGTCTTTACCGCTATCCTCTCCGCCGCTTCGCATCGCTTTGCTAGCAGGCGGGGTCGTCATTATCGCCTTTCTCGCCGGACGCATGATCTTGGGAACGGGCAGCCTGTCCAGCAGCGATCCGCAAAATGTGCCGCCTGCCGCCGTACAGACGCAACCGGCTGTCACCACGACGCAAATGCCGATGCAGGGCTACACGCTGCCGACGGGCACTGCGCCGGATGGTACGGCACTGCCTCAGTCGGACCCGGCTCTTTCCGGCCTGCCGGGCGGCGTCGATACGCAAAACGCGCCGATCGGCGATTATGTCGAAACGCAGCCCGTCACCTTCATCGATGCCGAACTCGACACGCTGGACGCCGCCGTCGAAGCTGGAAACCCGATCGCACAGTTCCAGATGGGACTCGCCAAACTGGATGCCGGCGAGACCGAAGATGGGGCGGCCCTTGTCCGGGAAGCCGCCAGTGCCAATCAGCCCGCCGCTCTATACCGTCTCGCCAAACTCTATGAGGCCGGCGAAGGCGTGCCGCGTGACGACACGCTGGCACGTCAGCTGATCGAGCGCGCGGCGCGCGGCGGCAACCGGATCGCCATGCATGATCTGGGGCTTTACTATGCCGAAGGTCGAGGCGGCGTGGAGATGAACATGCTGACCGCCAAGGCCTGGTTCGAACAGGCCGCCCGTCGCGACGTGGTCGACTCGCAATATAATCTGGCTGTCCTGTCCGAAAGTCCTGACACAGGCGCAGAACCGGACACGCAGGAAGCCTTTTTCTGGTATTCGATCGCTGCACGACAGGGGGATCAATTCGCCATTCAGCGTCGGGATGCGCTTCGCAATACGTTTGACGCGGCGACACTGAGCGCCATTCAGACGCGCCTTGACGCCTTCCAGCCGCGCGAGATCGACGAGGCCGCCAACGGGATTTTCACCAATCTACCCTGGGTTCAGGCGAACGCGCCCGCAACCCGTGACCAGATCCGTACAGCCCAAGCCCGTCTTGCCGCTCTGGGCTATCAGGTCGGCACGCCGGACGGTCTGATGGGTGAGCGGACCCGCACCGCCATTCGCCGTTTCCAGCGTGAGAACGGCCTGACGGAAACGGGCAACGTCAATGCCGCGCTACTTAATCGCCTGTCCCAGGCTGGCGGAGCCTGACACAGACATTTCAGGCGCTCAGAAATATGGGAGGCCGGTCCGGCGCCAGCCCGACCGCTGTCAATACCCCGCCATAAACCGCACCCGTATCGACATTGATCCTGCGTTTGTCATCGCTGACATCAGGTTTATGACCATCGGTCGGTGTATGCCCGTGGATCACGCAATAGTCTGATAGCGCAGGGTTACTCCATGACGGACTGTCGAAAAAGGCGTGTGTCCGGCCCCAGAGATGCTGCCGTTCATCAGGATCCGGAAACAGGTCGATATTGATCGCTGCGTGGACAAAGACGAGCCGGCGATCCGGATCATGGTAGTGTGTCGGTCGTCGATCCAGCCAGTCCAGATGCGCTTCCGGCGGATGGTCCATCCCCCGCGCCCGGTAACTGTCCAACGTTTCGGTCCCGCCATGATCACACCACCAGTCCGGATTGATCGAATGACGGAGCGCATCCACCATCATGGCTTCGTGATTGCCCTTCAGACACATCACGCGGTCCTCTTCCCGCGCATCCAGAGCCATCAGATAATTGACGACGCCTGCACTATCCGGACCCCGGTCGACATAGTCACCAAGATGGACAAGCCTGTAATCCTGCCAGGAATGGTGTTCCCGATGATGCCGGAAAACATCCTTGTGCAATTGCTGCAAGCGATCCAGCTCGCCATGAATATCGCCGATTGCATAATAGATAACGCCTGCGCTCATGGCTTTATCCTAATCCATTCGGGACTCGTGATCCCGATCCGTTTATATGGACGTCATGACGATCCGGCTCGCCACCCGCCCTGATGACATTGCCGCCGTCAAATCTCTGTTTACCGATTATCTGCGTTTCATCGAAGATTATCTTGGCCAGTCTCTGTCCTTTCAGGGCACGGAGCGGGAGTTTGCCGACTTCCCTCACACTTATGATGCGCTGTGGCTGGCTGAGCTGAACGGTAAACCTGTCGGGGCGGTCGGGCTCAAACCATTTGCCGACCAGACAGCGGAGTTGAAGCGTCTCTGGGTTTCACCCGACGCGCGGGGTCACGCATTCGGTCAGCGTCTTTGCAAAGCTTGCATCGCAGGGGCCCGCGCGCACCGTTACACACGCCTGCTGTTGGATACAGATCGCGGCTTGAATCACGCCAACGCCATTTATGAGGCGCTCGGCTTCAGCGACGTGCCCCGCTATTACGACAATCCGATGGACTCTCGCTTCATGGCGCTGGACCTCTAGGCGGAGCCTCCACTCATAAAGCCCAGATCACGGGTCGCGAAGCGGTCGAGATTCGGCAGAACCCTGTCGATTTCGTCTCGATCCAGACCGAACCAGCCGCCCAGCGTTGCAGCATACTGATCGACGGAGATGGACGGGATCATGCGCGCACGGCTACGCGTGAACCGTTCGCTGTCCGGATCCAGCTCGGGCATGTCGCCATAGATGCGCTGTCCCTGAACCGACCCGCCAAAGACGAATTGATGACTGCCCCAGCCATGATCGGTGCCGTCACCATTATCGGTCAGGGTGCGCCCGAAATCGCTCATGGTGAACAGGGTCACATCGTTCCAGACGCCCATCTCGATCATGGCATCGCGGAAGGCACTGATGGCGTCGGCAACTTCGCTCAGCCGTCCCGGCATGCTGCCGGATTGATTATTGTGCGTGTCGAAGCCACCCGTATCGGTATAGAAAATCTGACGATTCATACCCAATACGCCGCGCAAGTTGATCGCATTGGCAACAGCCAGCAGCTGCTTTCCCAGCTTCGTATCAGGAAAGACGGTATTCAGGCCAGAGGCCTGTGCGAACGCCTCGCGGTAACTGCGCATATTCTCGATCCCGCGCGCTTGGCCGGCAACGACATCGCGGGCAAACAGATTGTCCGACCCGTGGCTCGTATCCCGCAGAAATGCATCCATCAGGTCGCGAGCGTCTTGGCCATGTGAGCCGGAAGTCAGGAAGCTGCGGACCGACATGTCGATTCCGAGCGAGCTGGGATTGGAGGGTGCCTTGAACTGGTTCGTGCGTTCCGCCGCCAAGAAGATGTCGCTACTGCCGCCCGTGATCAGAGAGAAGTCGGCATTGCCGATCCCACCATCCCGGATCATCTCATCCATGAAACTGCCGCCCCAGCCCCGACGCACACCTTCGGTTTCCATCGCCATCCAGGTCGATTGCTGGTCATTATGGGAGAAGAGTTTACGAGGCAGTGCGTCTACGCCGGTATTCATGCCGGTTTTGGATGTCGGGGTCAGCAATGGGCCGACCGCGCCGACCATGGCGCCTTCGCCGCTATCGAACATGGCCTTGAAAGATGCGAGTTCCGGAACCAGACCGAAAGTGCGCCCACCAAATCCATCCGGTCCCGACGATGTCAGGGCCAGCAGGTTCTCGCGCGCACGGGAACCGTCCCCATAGCGGTTCACGATCCCGGGACGCAGCCCCAGAAAGCTGTCATAGCTCGGCTGATCGCTGGGCAGGACGGCATCGAACATATCCGCGCCGCCCTTGAGAAACACGCCGACCAATGCCTTGTAACCGCCCGTATCGGCCGCGAAAGCCTGCTGACGACCCAGCCCCGCCAGCGCCCCGGTAGCGCCCAGAAAACCGGCTGCGGAAGCCTGCAGAAAGAGACGTCTGTTATAATAAGCCATGATCCCGTCTCCCTAGTTCAGCGCAACATAGTCGGCGGACGCGACCGTCATCAGCATGGCAATGCGAACACGCGACCGGATGTCGGTGTCGCGACTATTGCCCTCCCGGACCGGCAGGGCTTCGACGGCTTCGATAATACGCGTCCGCGTCGTCTCGCCCATGCGACCGGCGAGAAGTTTCAGGTCGAGCAGATCGACCAGCGCGGTCGCATCATCGCCCAAGGCCAGCTCTTCGCTCAGATCCGGTACCAGAATGCCGATCCTGTCCGTATCTCCCTGCGTGATGAAGCGGGACATGAAGTTCAGATAGCCCAGAGCCGCCGCCTGATTGACGATCTGCAGCTCCGGCGCGGTCAATCCCGCATCGCCTGTCTCGGTCGACGGGGCGATATAACCAGGTCGGTAGAAATTGAAGACGGACGGGCTCTTCAACGGCGACTGGCCGAGCGAGGTGAGCGGGTTTGACGTATCGGCGAAACTGTTAAAAGCCTGGATCGTGATCTGTGTCGAAGCGGGCTTGGCATAGGTCCGCGCCAGCTGGACAAATTTCAGAACCGGTTCGCGCAGCTTGCCTTCAGTGGCACCGCGGACATCATCGAACAACGTTTCGTCCAGCAGGATTGCAGCCAGTGTGGCCGATAGATCGCCGCGTTGTCCCGTACCGAAATTACTTCCGTCCTCAGCCGCGTACCGTCCAGTCTCGAACGCGTTGGCGACACGTTCGACATAAGTGGGTTCGGGATGGCTGGCCGTAAACCGCTGAATGAGCTGCCGCGAAACGAACGGGGCCATATTGGGATGGGCGAAGATGGCGTCGAGAGCCTGAGTGATCGACGTATCGCCCGGTGTGCCGGCCGGAATGGTCGTACCGAGGAAGGTCTTCTCCAGTTCGGAATGCTCCCGGTCGACCATTTCCATCGGGACCTCATAGCCATCAGGACCACGTCTGCCTGAGCGAAAATCGGTTCCGGCATGGGCCAGACCTGTGAAGACGCGCGCCAGACCGACCACGTCTTCATTCGTATAGGTTTCGATTTCCTGACCACTGCCATCCAGCCGCGGTGTGCCGTCCATGTTCAGCTCGACCAGCCCGATGGTGAACAATTGTAAAATCTCGCGCGCATAATTCTCATCCGGCTGACGGCCCTTGGATGGATCACCCTTGCGATTATAGATATAGGTCAGATACTCGCCCATGATCGGGGAATAGGTGACCTCCTGCATCAAATCGCGGTAATTGCCGAACGCATTTCGGTCGAGAATATCGAGATAGCTGCCGAGACCGTAGCGAACCTTGCTGCTGAATTGCGCATTGCTGATGACGAAAAGCTGCGACAAAGCGAATGTCATGCGCGCTCGAAGCTGGGCATCCGATGTGATCATCGCTTCCCACATGGCTTGTGACGACTGACGGCGAGAAACCTCATCAGCCGCGACGCGCGAGCGCATGAAGTCTTCATAGCCAAAGGCTGGCTTGGCCAGCTCGGCACTGACCCACGCTGCGGCATTCGTTCCGGTCAGCGCATCGACCTCGTCGCCGTCAAGCCCCAGACCTGCGAGTTGCAGAAACTGAGCCGCCTCGACCTTGGTTTCAAGCGCGCTGTTCAGAACCGGCGGAGGGGGCGGTGGGGGTGGAGGCGTCCCGCCCGTTGGATCAGCGACCGGACCACCGCCCCCTCCGCCGCCACAGGCGGCAATTATGATTGCGGTCGAAAGGATCGCCAGATGGCGGCTGGCGGCCTTGAAAAACACTGCGCCCATGAAGTCGTCTCCCCTGCAGGTCCGGCCCCAGCCCGGGAATTCCTGCCCTCACCCTGTCCTTTTCGTCCTAATTGAGTCCTAAATGTGTTGCTAAACGAAGTCTTCACATGAATCGCAGTCACGCCAGGCTGAGCAGGCCCGCGCTACGTGGCGGATCAATTCCGGTCAGGGAGCTGTGACGGGAGGTGCGGGCGTTTCGTGCAGATCGAAAGCGCTATGCAGCGCGCGCACGGCAAGTTCGGTATATTCGCTATCGATCAGCACGCTAATCTTGATCTCCGACGTGGCGATCACTTCGATGTTGATCCCCTTGGCCGCCAGCGCTTCGAACATGGTCTGTGCCACACCTGTGTGCGACCGCATGCCGATGCCGACCACCGAGACCTTGGTCACGTCGCGGTCATGTTTCAGAGCTTCGAAACCGATCTCCTGACGCGCCTGTTCCAACGCTTCCAGCGCAGTATCCAGATCCCGTTCGCCCACTGTAAAGGTCAGATTGGCGGTATTGTCCGAGCGCGATATCCCCTGCACGATCATATCGACGATGACGTTGGCGTCGCTCATGGCCTTGCAGACACGAGCGACAACACCGGGTTCATCGGCCAGACGCAACAGGGTGATCTGGGCTTCATCGCGACTATAGGCGACACCGGAAACGACGCGTTCTTCCATGGTTTGATCCTCATGACAGACGAGCGTGCCGGGATTGTCCTGGCCCGCTTCGGCCATGGAGGTCAGCACGCGGATAGGCAAATCATTGTTCATGGCCAGCTCGACCGAGCGGACCTGTAGAACCTTGGCTCCGAGGCTGGCCAATTCCAGCATTTCCTCAAAGGCGATGCGGTTCAGACGGCGGGCTTCGGGAACGATTCGGGGGTCAGTCGTGTAGACGCCGTCCACATCGGTATAGATATCGCAACGATCCGCTTTCAAGGCGACGGCCAGCGCAACCGCCGATGTATCGGAGCCACCCCGCCCCAGAGTCGAAATACGACCTTCATCATTGATGCCCTGAAAGCCCGCCACTACTGCGACGTGGCCGTTCGCCAGGCTCGGACCAATCGCAGAGCTCTCGATTTCGGCGATCCGGGCCTTGCTGTGGGCCATGTCGGTCCTGAGCGGGATCTGCCAGCCGAGCCAGGATCGGGCGGGTATGCCGCGTCGACGCAATGCAATGGCCAGCAGGCCGGACGTGACTTGTTCGCCAGAAGCGACGATCGAGTCATATTCATCCTCAACCGCGCCACCGGACTTTTCCCCGGACGGCGCCATGTCCGCATCCAGAGCATCAACAAGTGCAACGAGGCGGTTGGTTTCGCCGCTCATTGCCGAAACGACGACGGCGATTTCATGCCCTGCAGCAACTTCGGCCGCGACCAGTTTCGACACCGCGCGTATGCGGTCGAGATCGGCGACGGATGTGCCGCCGAATTTCATGACGATGCGACCCATGGGTCTGGGCTCCTGCAATTACGGCTCCGGGCTGTAGGCGAAGGCTGGAAACGACGCAAAGAGAAAGGGACAAATCGTCAAGACTCGGCTGTCTTTCGACAGTTGGCATGCGGCGACGTGGTTCCGACGCACCGACTGCACCCATAGACCAAAGAAAAACCCGCCGCGGCGCGAACCGGGCGGGCATCTTTCGAATTGTCGCTGAGACTACTCGACAGCGTCCTTGGCATCGCCAATGGCGTCCTGCACCTTGGCTTTCGCCTGTTGCGCATGACCCTTGGCTTCCAGGGACTTGTCATCGGTCGCTTCGCCGATTTCTTCTTTCGCCTTGCCGACAGTCTTGTTGTAGCCAGCTTTGATATGTTCGCTTTCCATGATTTTTCCTTTTATCTGGCGCGACAGGGGTGACGCGCTTCTGCATTAAAAGAACGACTTGGAGCGCTTTGCGGTTCCGAATACGATCCTGTCGCGTATGAAGGGACATGGCCCACGCTGAGACCGCACCCGAACATCTACGTTCCGTTTCCGTCGACCCGCGCGAAATGGAGAGTTTTTCGCGAATGGCACATGACTGGTGGAATCCGGACGGCATGTTCCGACCGCTACATGTGATGAACGGGGCGCGGCTGGCGCTGATCAAGGACGCCATTTGCGATCATTTCCTGCGGGATCCGGATCTGGAGAAGCCGCTCGACGGATTGCGCCTGCTCGATATTGGTTGCGGCGGTGGTCTGCTCTGCGAACCCATGGTCCGACTGGGCGCAACGGTGACCGGCGTCGATGCGCTGGAGAAGAACGTCAAGACGGCCAAAACCCACGCGCAATCGGTCGGACTGGAAGTCGATTACCGACACGGCACCATCGAGCAGATGGTCGAAGCGGGCGAGCAGCCCTTCGACGTCGTCTTGAACATGGAAGTGATCGAACATGTCGCCAATCCGCGTGACTTTATTGCCGACTGCGCCGCCATGGTCCGCCCGGGCGGGCTAATGATGTGTTCGACCATCAACCGGACCCTCAAGGCTTTCGCCTTTGCGATCGTCGGCGCTGAATACGTCCTGCGCTGGCTTCCACGCGGCACACATCAATATGAGAAACTGGTCAAACCGACCGAATTGCAGGCCCATCTGCGCGCAGCCGGGCTGTCGGTTGACCGCGTTCAGGGCATGAGCCTCAATCCGCTGACCGAACGCTGGTCCGTCGGGGACGATCTATCTATCAACTATGTGACGGTCGCGACAAAGCCGACGGACATGTAGCATTGTGAAGCTTGTCAACAGGCTGTGGATAGTGGCGATGAATATGAAGCTATGGCCTGCTTCTGAGGTTTGTTAACCTTTCTCGGAACGAAAAGAGTTAATGGCCGTTAACCAGTATAGCGGTAATTTAACCGTAAATACGGAACCCTGTAAGCCTGCGACGCGTATTGTCTTTGTTAACCATGACGGTTGGAGACAAGATGATGTTGTGCACATCCGACACACAAACTGTTCAACATGCGACTGTGGACGAATTCAGACTGCTTCGGGGTAAACTGCTCGGCGGTGCCCACTTGCGGGATGTCAAGAGTCTGCAGGAAAGCATTGCACGCTTCGGTCTGCTCTCCCCCATCATCGTTGTCAGGCGGGCCGCCACGCTCGTTGTTGTCGATGGCCGGAAACGATTGGCAGCGATCCGCCGCCTTTCCTTCCAGGGTCGCCTGCCCCGCTCCCTGGTCCGCATCCCCTATCTGATAGCGTCCGAAGCCGCGCCCCATCGGTCGATGCTCATCCATAATCGCGAGCTATATGACGCGATTTCGGAACAGATGCAGGCTGGGACCAACCTCGATACACTCGCAGACACCTATCATCTGTCCCGGCAGTGCGTGCGTGACATTCTGACCCTGACCCGACTGGACCCGATCATTCGAGAGGCTTTCTTCAATCGACTGATCAATATTTCCCAAGCCAAAGCCTATGCGGCTATTCCAGACCGCGTCGCGCAGATCAGGCGTTTACGCCAGATGGGTCTGTTTGCGACGGCTGACGATATTCTGGCACAGGACGAACAGGACGAGCCGGAAGCTCTGGTTGCCTGACCATCATATCGCCTGACCACCATATCGCCTGATCAAAAGATTTTACGCAGGATGAACCCTGACGATCGAGGCTGATATATCGCCTGTCGCTGGAACCAAATGCGGGCCCAGGACTTAACTTATCAGAGCCGGCAGATAACGGCATTCCCATTTCGGCATTTGCCGGTTCCATCTGCCCCATCCAGTCGCGACCGCCATATGACGGGCGCGATGTCTGCTCAATACGATATACTCTAAAACACTGATAAATATCACTTTTTATACCCCTTTGGGGAACCGAAATGATCGCTTCACGTTGACTATCTGAAGGGTTTTATCGGGCGACTGATGTCGCCCCTCGGCCTTCGGGTTGAGTAACGATTGAACAGGACAGATCATGAACACCAAAAGATTTATCACCGTTGCCAGCGCACTGGCCGTTTCGCTCGCTCTGCCATTGGGTGGGGCCGTCAAGGCGTCCGAATTCTTTGCCGCACAAAGCCAAGGCGGCGCCGCAAGTGCCGACCTGATCGTCAAGGTCGAAAATATCGACAAGACAGAAGGCCAGCTTCGCATCGGCCTCTATGACAGCGAAACCGGATTCGAAGACGATCGCGAGTTGAGAGGCCAGACCGTCCCTGTCACAGGATCGACCATGCGGATCATTTTCGACGACCTACCGGTCGGTCGCTACGCCATCAAAGTCTTCCACGACCAAGATACGGACGGGTCCCTTGACAAGGATTTTATGGGCATCCCGTCCGAACCTTATGGTTTTTCCAACAATGCGTCGGATCCTTTCAGCGCACCGGAATGGAAGGAAACGCGCTTTGCTCTTCCCCGAGGCCAGATGACCCAGTCTATCGATCTTGGCTGAGCTTCAGCTACGAGCCACATGACCAGTGAGAAAACCGGATCTGTCATCGGTCCGGTTTTTTCATACGCGTCATTCACGTCGGGGCTTTGACGATACGCCAATAATAAGGCCAGCTCCTTTGTCGGGAGCTGGCCTTTTCAAATGATGTTCTAAGCTGTCCTAGAAGGACGTTTCGACACCTGCACCTGCGAGCGTGTAGAGCGGGTCGATTTCGATGGACTTCGGATAGGCCGCGCGCGTCTTCATGGCGTCACGCGTATCGAACTCCGTTGCGCCCTGTGCCCCGATAAAGAGCGGGCTGTCCTCGATCAGATCAATTTCACGCAGACTGACGTCGCGCTCATATGCCTGCTTGTCGTTGAGATCCGGCACAGACCGGCTGGTCATGCGCATATCGATATTCAGTGGCACAACGAGCTGCGGCAGAGGTTCATCGGCCCGCACGACGGTCACAGAGGGATGGTATGCGCGTGCAATGGGAGGGTTTTCGCTGACCGCTGTCTTCTCATACATCCAGATGCGAGATTCTGTCGCTGTCGGGGTCAGCGCGACTGGACTGGCAGATACAGAGGCAGGAGCCACACTATTGTTGGGAGCATCATTGGCGTAGGCCTGAGCGGCACCCAGTGCAAAGGCGCAAGCAGTTGTCAAGCAGATGACATGTCGGGGGTTTATGTTTCCAGGTTTCATATAAAAGAAACGCCCGGCCTCCCTTTGGAGTTCCGGGCGTCACTGTACTTATCGCTTCCCCGTAGGGTCGTTGTAAACGGCGCCGATCAGGCCGCCGTAAACATGAATACGGCAATCATGGCAATGACGACCAGCGTCGTCGAGATCACGAACATCCACCAGAACTTCGGCGAACGGCGTCCGGATTGGGCTTCGACATTGTCAAGCTCGGCAGGGTGATCGTCTGTATGAAAATCGGTCATATCTCAGTTCCTTTCTATCGTCGTTCCGCGCTTACTCGCGGTCTGTTATTCGGATGCGTCGATCAGTTGCCGCGACAACAGCACGCCGAGCCCGACAGCCGTTACGCCCGCCACAAGGGGCTTGTCTTCGACCTGGGCCAGTATCTTCTGGCTGATCGGATGGGTCAGAACGTCGTCTGGCACATGCGCCGCCAGCGGATCGTCTTTGGCGGCCAGCATACCCTTAATGCGCGCATGACGGTCTTCGGCCTTTTTGAGCTGTATCGTCTGAGACACACGCGCCATGATCGTCAATCCGATCGCGATAATCGCGAAAATGACGCCGAGGCTCAGGAACGCAATATCAAGACCATATGTCTTGGTGATCCATGTAAAGAGTGCGGCGAGCAGAAAGATTGCGGCAAATCCGGTCAGGAAGAAAGCGCCCATATAACCTGTCAGCACTCTGACAGGGTTTGGCGTTCCTTTCCGCATCAGTAGCGGCGCGATAAGTGTCACATATCGAAGCACGCGCACCTCCTTGTAAATAACGGAAAAACCCGACGCGTCGTGACGCGCCGGGTCCTATGGATTGTCGGGCGTCGGACTTAGCCTCGCAGGATCGCGCCGAGTACCAGACCGGCACCCACGGCAATGGCCATGGACGACAGAGGCTTTTCGCGGATCTGTGTTTCAGCCTTGGTCGACAGTTCGTCGTAACGGGCCATCGCAGCGTCCTTTTGCTCGGTCGCGACGGTTTTCACGGTTTCCTTGCGACCTTCGACTTTGGACAGGGCCTGATCCTTGACGGTCTGCGCCAGTGTCTTGAGGTCCGTGCGCAGGATTTCCAGCTGCTGGCTGATTTCCGTATTCATAGGCACGACATTGTCGCTCGTTTCGGTCGTGACGGATGGACGCTTTGCGCGCGTCGTTTTGGTTTTAGAGGTGGGTGTCTTGGCAGTGGCCATTATTCTATCCTTCCAGTGAGAAGTCTTAATTGCGGGCGCATCCTCACGACGCGCGTTCATCTGTTCAACGGCGCACAGACCGAATTTGTTCCGCAAAAAGCCCAGTCAGTACATCCGTCACGATATGCGGAACGGGATGTCTGCGTCAGGCATTGTAACCATCAGCACATGGCTATGACGGCGCTCCGACGGCCAGCCCATTCTGATAAGGATTTCAAGATGACCAGAACCGAACACCCTCGCACAGCCAATACCGAACAGGGCAATACCGAACAGGGCAATGTCGCCGTCCCAGAAAACCCAAGCCCGGCGGAATTGAAGGCCAGTCTGGAAGACGCCGACTTCCCGCAGGCATCACATATGGCAAAGGAAATCTTTGGGGAAAATCCCCGTCTCGCCGATGAAGAGGAATAATCGTCCCGCGGCGCAGGAACGCAGCATCAGACGGGAATGAAAAAAATCTGAAAAAACGTCCAACCGACGGGAACCCTTTTTCAGTCTAGAACGTATTCCCTTCAACAGAGACACAAAACACCTGGTACCTCCCCTTCATCCCGGTGTTTTTTAAGCCCGGACCCCGTTTCTCCCCTGCACGGCGTCCGGGCTTATCTTTTTCGACCATGTGGTTTTTGACAGGGCGACGTCCCAAGCGTTTGGGGCTAGCGACCCTTGCGACTCACTTGGAAGGGCTGGGCTTCATTATCGATCAGAGGCATGGTCAGACGGGCCGTCAGCCCCGGCGCATTGTCCAGATAGTCCAGCGTCCCCGATAGCTGTCGTGCGAAACCGCGCATCAGGCGCGTTCCGATTCCCCGCATCGCGGTGGGATCGCCGACACCACATCCATTGTCGCGAACATCGATCTGCAGCGACGCGTCGGACGGTCGGGTGATGATTACCTCGATAGCCCCGCCGCGCTTCGCACCGTGCTTGGCCGCATTGCTGATCGCCTCAACGATGAACAAGGCAACGGGAATGGCGTTATCGGCATTCAGAATACAACTCTCGACAGACTGCGTCAGGCTGATCCCGGCTTCTTCCGTCGCCAGGCTTTCCGACAGGGTCGAGACCAAGCGGGAGACAAAAGGCTCCAGATCGACACCGCGCAAATCCTGGCTCTCATAGAGGCCGCGATGGACGATCGCGATGGCGTTGATGCGGGCGCGCGTTTCGGAAATGGTGGCAATCGCCTCTTCCGTTTCGGCTTTACGTTCCTGCATGTTCAGCAGGCTGATGATGATCTGAAGGTTGTTTTTCACACGGTGATGAATTTCGCGCATCAATGTGTCTTTTTCGTCCATATTGTCCGCGATGCGGCTGTCGCGTTCCTCCAGCTGGCTCGCCATACTGTTGAGCGAATAGGCCAGCCCCTGAACCTCCGCCGCTGCCGAGTTGGACAGATCAACGCGAGAGCCCAATTTGCCGGATGCGAATTGCCGCGATGTTCTTCTGATCTTGGCAATTGGTGTCAGCAACATTGTCTGCGTCCCAATCCAGATGAGACCGAACCCGACAAGCCAGGCAAAAATCGGCAACAGGATCGAGGTGTAAGGGTTCATGAAGGCGACTTTGCGTTCATGCCGCAGGTCGCGACTGACCGTCACATAAAGATCGAGATAACGAAAAAACTGAACCGCAACGCGACGATCTTCCCCGAGATCATTCGTATAGTTCAGCAGGCTGACCTCCGTATCACTGACCCGGTCCATCGCGCCTTCATTGGGCGTCGGGAACGTATTCGTACCCACAATGGCCTGACCTGACGGCTTCGTTAGCGTCGCCCGCGCGCCTTCGCGCAACGTCACATCCAGAACGTCCTTCAAACCGAGCTTTTCAGGCAGAACGAGCGTGTAGGTGCGCCCGGAAGAGGGAAATAGTTTCTGCAGAACAACCACGTCTGTCTCGCCGAGACGCCCTCGTTCGATCCGGAAGGAATCCTGGGCTCTGAACGGGTCGGGATTGATCATCTCCAATGACGGCAGAGACGCCGGACTCTGACAAACGGGTACATCGCTGTCGTCTTTGATAATCATCGCCTGATAGACGCCGAGACGTCCCAGCACTTCGGCCGCACCTTCCTCACATCCCATATCGGCAATCAGTTGCGGCGCCGCCTCCAATCCCAGACGTCCGGCTTCGAGCGTCCGCCCGACCTCGCCTACGGCATTGGCGGCAACCACATCAGCAAGCTGTCCCTGTGAGTCTCGGTTCCGGTCGATCGTCGCCAGTGTTTCCAACGCTGTGAGGAACAGCCACGGCAAAAGCGCCAATGTCAGTAAGAGTGTAAAGCGGACACGCACACTGTTCCACCACCGTGGCTCGTTCGTATCAGCGAGCGGTGCGGTCTTTGACGAAGCGTGATTTTCTGCGTGTCCGGAAGACATATCCATCACATAGGTGACTAGCGCCCCAAAATTTGAATGGCCAGACACAAGTCTGGCCGAATACATGTTTATGACTCAGGCGCTGCGCGGATTACCGTTTTCCAACGAGCGTATCGGCCTCTGACAAGATGGTTGTCATGGCATCGAGAGCGCGAACCTTATCCGGATCGCTATCAAAGCGACCCGACTTCATAATCGTTTCAAGCGATTTCCGGGCCCGGCTGACACGGCTCTTGATTGTCCCGACGGCGCAATCACAGATCTCGGCCGCTTCTTCGTAGGACAGGCCCGACGCGCCGACCAGGATCAACGCTTCGCGCTGATCGTCCTTGAGCATATCCAGACCACGGCGCAATTCGTTCAGATGCACGCTTTGCTCGGGATCCGTATTGGCGACGATGGTCTGCTCCGCCACTTCGGGCTCCAGCGAGGTCGCGCGCCAGGAACGGCGTTTGATCGAATAGAACTGGTTGCGCAGAATCGTGAACGTCCAAGCCTTTAGATTGGATCCCGGTTTGAACTTGTCACGCGCTTTCCAGGCTTTCAGCAACGCGTCCTGAGCGACATCATCTGCCAGTGTGGCGTTGCCGCAGAGGGAACGCGAAAAAGCACGCAGATGCGGGATCAGAGCCGTCAGATCTTCACGGAACTGTTCCTCATCCAGAACCAAGACCTCTTCCTGTTCCGGACCGTCCGTCACGGTGCGGCTCACTTGGACACCTCGTCCGCTTTCTTGAGAAGATTCAGAAAGTCGTCCGGCACATCCTCACTCAGCACATCATCATAGAGCTGGCGCAGCGATGACCCGATCTTGTCCGGTAGCGGTTTCTTATCGAAAGCGCCGGATTTGCTGCCGGGTGGTGGTGTTTTCTTGTCAGTCATTGTGAAAAGGCCGTGTGTTCCCCTGAAATATATCAGATTGCTTACGCGTGGGAACCAAAAGGGTTCCAATCAGTTTAAATGTCTTGAACAGATGCGGTGTTACTGCCAGACGCAGCAACGCCTCGTCCATATTTGCTAAGTCTTTTAAGGGGATAAGCTGTGAGCCTTGTCGATACCTATGCACCCTACTTGCCCTATCTGCGTCGTTTTTCACGGGCATTGACGGGATCTCAGGCCGAAGGCGACCGTTATGTTCGCACAGCGCTGGAAGCCCTTGTCGCCGGCGATGCCGCGATCGACGACACGCTGCCAGCGCGCACGGCTCTTTATCGCATGTTTCTGGGGATCTGGAACTCGACAGGGGCTCAGCTCGAAAGCCCCGCGTCGAATGACGATTCCCCCACGGAGCGTATTCGCCGCCTGACCCCCAAATCGCGTCAGGCCTTTTTGCTGTCTGCACTGGAAGGGCTGTCCGTTGAAGATATAGCGGGTGTGATGAATGCAACCGAAGAAGATGCGCGCGAATTGCTGGCGCAGGCCGAAGCCGATATCGAAAAAGAACTTCGTACCAACGTCCTTATCATCGAGGATGAGCCGATCATCGCTGCCGATATCGAAGAACTGGTTGGCAGCCTCGGCCATACGGTCGATGGCATCGCCGCGACGCATACAGAAGCCGTAAGAATGGCACGTGAGCACAAGCCCGGCATCGTGCTGGCAGATGTTCAGCTTGCCGATGGATCGTCAGGCATCGATGCGGTTGATGATATTCTGGGTGAATATGACGTTCCGGTGATTTTCATCACCGCATTTCCGGAGCGATTGCTCACTGGTGATAAACCGGAACCCGCCTACCTGATTTCCAAGCCGTTCAAGCCGTCCAATGTCAAAGCGGCGATCAGCCAGGCACTTTTCTTCCACGACTGAGTCGGGGCTGCTCGCAACCTGCCTTCACCAAAGATCAGCAATAGCAGACGCGGCCCGCGCCTATTGCGCGGCCAAGGCAACGGGATGGGGCTCGAACAAGGCGGGATTATACTCTGCCAGTTCGATCAACCGTTGACGGTCCAGAATCTCGATCCCTTTCCGACTTGTCTGCAGCAGATCTTTCGATTTCAGAGAGGTCAGCGACCGTGACACGTGCACGATCGACAGGCCGAGTGCGTCCGCAAGAAATGCTTGCGGTACGGGCAACGGAACAAAATCTTCATGGCGTCCTGACGAAATGGCCTGTCGGCGGTTCAACTCCAGAATAAAGTTGGCAATCCGTTCGCGGGCACTGAGACGGCCCACGCGAACAATCTGTTGCCGCAGGATGGTTTCTTCCTGGACCGTTACCCACCAGAAGGCCGAGGCTAACCGATGCGACCCTTGCGTCGCCCGCAGGAAGTCCTGAGCATCGAACACTGTGAGCCTGACAGTCGTTGCGGCGACGATGGAATGATCGGACCGCGCACCGACAATGGACATCAGATCGAAATAGTCGCCCGGCAGCAGGAAATTGATGATCTGTCTGCGTCCGTCATCCAGGTATCGCGCCCGTAAGACCCAGCCTTCCGTGACAATATAGAGCTTGTCGACAGGTTCGTTGAGAGAAACGATCGTCTGGCCAGGCTGGTAGACTTCTGTAGTGCTACGTAGATTTTTCAACACGTGCAGGTCGGCATCGCCGACATCCACATAGTGTTTTATCCTGCGGACAAACTGTTCCAACTGGTACTCCCGCCCGGCAGGGCTACCTCAGACGTCGAAGCGGGACGGGACGGAAAAGATAAGCTATCCAGCGTCGGCGTTGGGGTCGATACGCAGAATGGCAGCCCGCCCATTGATATACAAGGTCGATATGTCATCCTCTACCGGACGATCAACAATCTCGATATCCATTGATGCGTTGACGGTTTTGGCGGCGGCGTCGACATAGGCTACAAGTTCCGTCGTGCGTCGGTCCGACTGGTTGAGATCCTGACTATCCGCATAGGCGGGCAGAACCGGAATAACAGTCACTGTTACGTCGCCGCACGCTTCTGCTGATTTCATGCCGGCATTGATCGCTTCCGCGCTGTGGGTCGTGATCAGTGCGTCGTGAAAGAAGACCGGCAGTTCACCTACACGACAGTCATTGAGCGCATCGAGATTGGGATCGGTCACCAGTTCCGTATAGCTGGCTTCGCCCATGACTGGGTCCAGCGTTTCAGCTTCGGAGGTCATCCAGGGGATGATCGCGATCGGCAGAATGGCGGCGGTACAGAAAAGCAGGCGTAGCATGGTTAGAGGTCCTTTGTTCCCCTAATCAATGCGACAGTGGGCCATTCGGTTCCCGCATCCGGACAGGATGTTTGCCCCTTGCGATCATAATGTCGCACCGAATGCGATGATTGGAACCGGTCTGCGCGTCCGCCGTTGCGCCTGTGAATGAGACTGCAATGGAGCGTTATTATGAGCGGTTACGATAAAGGGACGAAAGTCGAATGGAATTGGGGAAACGGGACCGGAACTGGTAAGATCACAGAACGTTTCACCGATGATGTCACCCGCACGATCAAGGGCAATGATGTCACCCGCAAAGCATCGCCGGACGAACCCGCCTACATGATTGAGCAAGACGATGGCAACCGGGTGCTGAAGTCGCATTCCGAAGTCAGTAAGGCATAGGTTCGTGCAGACCCCGCAAGATGATCAAAATTCACAGACAGACGCCGAGGGCGCGTCTGTCGATTTCGATCCTGGCGAAGCGTTCAACCGGATCGACAGCTGGATAGACGGTTTCGTCAGCCTTCTGCCAAATATCGGGATCGCTTTCATTCTCCTGATGGGATTCTGGTTCCTGTCGGCCTTCGTCAAAAGCCAGCTGATCAAACGGTTCCGGGATCATGAGCGTCCCAGTTTGGGCATGGCGCTGGGCCGTCTGGCCAAAATTGCCGTCATCATTGCTGGCTGTGCCATTGCCCTCGCAATCATTGCGCCATCGATCAAACTGAGCACCCTGATTGGGTCGCTCGGCGTCGGTTCAGTCGCGATCGGTTTTGCCTTCAAGGACATTCTGCAGAACTGGCTCTCGGGACTGCTGATCCTCATCCGTCAGCCCTTCAAGATCGGCGACCAGATCGAAGCCGCCGGGTTCGAAGGCACGGTTGAGTCGATCGAAACCCGGGCGACCATTCTCAAAACCTATAATGGCGAGCATGCCATCATTCCGAACGCCGAACTTTATACCAATTCCGTTCTCGTGAAGACCAAGACCAGCATTAGCCGCGGGGAATATATGATCGGCGTATCCTACGATGCGGATATTGACGAGGTGCTGAATCTAATCAGATCGGAATTATCCAAGATCGAAGAGGTCGTGGACGATCCCGCCCCGGAAGCCCATACGTGGGAACTCGGCGACAGCAGCGTCAACATACTGGCCCGCTGGTGGACGCGGGCTGAAAAGGCGGAGCAGGTCCGCATTCGCGGTCTTGCCGTTCGCGGCGTCAAGATCGCGCTCGACAAGGCCGGTATTGACATCCCGTTCCCGCATCTGGTCAGCGTCAGACCGGGCGGCGACGAAACTGCGCAGCTTGACGCCCGCGACACAGCCGACGATGTGAAGTCGCCGACCTAAAGAAAGCATCTCATGAGAGCCTGGATCATCCAGTCCTGGCTGCGACTTCAGTCCAGCTACTATTTCATTCCGGCCCTCATGGGCTTTGGGGCCGTTTTGCTAGGCCTGCTGACGACCATTATCGATCTGCGTTACCAGTCGGAAATCCGCGATCTTCTGGGCTGGTTTTTCGCCTCGACAGTCCTCAGTGCGCGGTCCGTTCTGACGACGATCGCCGCATCGATGATCAGCGTCGCGGCCGTTACCTTTTCGCTGACCATGGTCGCTGTGACGACGGCAGCAGGGCAATATGGCCCGCGCCTGATCGGCAATTTCATGCGCGACCGCGCCAATCAGGTCACGCTCGGCACATTCGTTTCGACCTTTCTCTACTGTATCGTTGTCCTGAAATCCGTGTCGGAAGAAATCGCGATCGATGCTCAGAGCACGGTCGGGCTTACACCGAGCCTGTCAGTGCTTGTCGCACTCTTGCTGACCTTGATCAGTGTTGGGGTTCTGATCTTCTTCGTCCATCACATACCGGAAACGCTCAATGCCGGGTCGATGACCGGACGGCTTTCAACCAAACTGATCAGTCAGATCGAAACGGGACGATACCCAAATAGCAGCAAGATCGACGCGACACAGTGCGACCGCCTCGGCGATCCGTTCGACTCCGACCTGACCCAGACCGTTCGCAGCACGGCTTCAGGTTATATTCAGGCGATCTCGCTGCGCGGTCTTGTCGAATGGTCCCAGGAAAATGACATGCGCGTACGTCTGCACCATATTCCTGGTGAGTTCATCATGATGGGCGATGCGATTATGGACGTGATTGCAGACGATACGCAGAAAGATTTTGATCGCGATCTTTTTTCGGAAACGATCGCGCCCAAGCTTCTGACCTTCCTGGCTCTGGGTCGGGAACGGACTGAACATCAGAATCTACTGTTCCTGGGCGAAGAACTTGTTGAGATCGCCGCGCGCGCTCTCTCTCCGGGAGTCAATGATCCGTTCACAGCGATCAACTGCATTCACTGGTTTGGCGATATCTGTCTGGCCATGATGGATGCCCCCAATGCGCCTGCCTGCCTGCTGGACGAACAGGGAACGCCGCGCATCTGGACCCGGTCCGTCGAGTTCGACGCGCTCTGCAGCGTTCTGTTCGGTCAGACCCGGCAATATATTTCTGCGGATGAAAATGGCGCGCGAGAGACGCTGCAGGTGCTTTACCACCTTCTCAATCGGTCAAGCGACGTTACGAGACCATCCCTTCAGCGCCAGATCGATGCGCTGCATGCTGCAATTTCGGAGTCGACGATGGGACGCGCACAAAAAGACCGCCTCAAGGGCGGTCCACCTTACACAATCTAGGGTCAATCAAGTCGGCGCGTCTAGCGCTCAGATGTCATGCTGATGACTTCTGAGACCAGCCGCTTCGGCTGAAACGGCTTGCCGATAACTTTATGGGTCGTTTTCATGTCGGACAGGACAACACGTTGTGTCTGGCCGGAGATGAAAAGGAATGGGACATTGAGTTCCTTCAGACGCTCCGCAATCGGGATCGAGGTCTCGCTGCCGAGATTGTAATCGAGCAGCGCCAGATCCGGCACATCGCGATCGATCTGATCCATAGCTGCTGAAACAGTGTGGAAACAGCCAATAACGTCAAGCCCCGCGCCGAGGAGAATATCCTCGATGTCGAGTGCAATCAGAGCATCATCTTCAACGATGATGACCCTTTTCGATCTGTCTTTCACGTCATTCATTACGGCCTTCCACCAACACAACGTAGCAACTTGCTAATCTGTTCCGAAAAAACTTTCGCTTTTCAGGAACCCTTCAGACCTGACACGCGTAACTACCTCTTAAGCATTCTTAAGATGGCCTTACCTCGTGATGACAAGCTACAAATCAAGTCGCCGCGCCCGCGCAGCACAGCTGACCATCGTCAGTCTGGCTGCAGCCATGCTGACAGCCTGTGGCGGACAGGGATCCGAAGTCGCCGAAATCAACAATGACTGGACCGGAAACGAGATCAAGATCGAGTCGCTGCAAGATGAGAAGGTCCAAGGCGTCGTCTGTCATATGGCCCATTTTGATCGCGGCGTGATTGACAGGCTGCGCAAGGGTGACTGGTTCGAAAATCCGTCCAACGGATCTATTGATTGCGGCGTCACCGGCCCGATCATCATTGGCGATATCGAGACAAGACGCAAAGGCGAAGAAGTCTTCCGCCAAAGCCAGTCCATCATTTTCAAGAAACTGACGGTTCGGCGCATATATGATGCTGATGCCGACACACTTGTCTATCTGGTCTATTCGCGCCGGATCGTTGACGGATCGGCCAAGATGAGCATTGCGACCGTGCCTCTCCATGGCGTGGATGTGACTTGGTCATCGCGCGGCTAGACCTCGTTGCGCCATTAAAAAACCCGCCGTTAGGCGGGCTATTCACGAGAGTGCAGAACCCGGTTAGCGGCTCAGGTTTTTTCGACCCAATTCGTTCACTTCGCCTTCGAGATATTGTTTGACGGCAAAGGACAGGGCTGCGGCAACGATGGTGCGGATCAGGAAGCGGAACATTAGGAGCCTTTCAGATAGACTGTGATTGAATAAGATTCGTTACAGAGATAACGGCTCTGATGCCGACGAAGTTCCAAATTCGCCCGTCAGCCTTCACATTCTGATCCTTGCGACAGCAATGACAATAGACGTTTTTCTTGAGTTGGTGATCGATTGGGCGCGCGACGCAGGTCCAGACCATCAAGCCGGGCCTTCCGCTCCGCGTCATCCATCTCCGTCAGGGCGATCACAGCCGGGTGAATATAGCTGCTCCGCGCAATGGCAGGACTATTGTGCAGGCGTTGCGCCGCAGCCTCACTCAAGTTTTTAATCGTCAATCCGTCCGTTGTGGTGACAGCCTTCTCCAAGGCTGCGAGGGTCCCGTGCCAGGTCCGAAATGTCTTGGCCGTCATGCCGCTTTCCCCCGTCGCCTCCGCAATGTAGCGATTAACGTCATCCGACAGAACGGGCTGACAGCTCCCGTCATCACCGAGGTAGGAAAAAATCCGCGCTCCGGGCAGGTCGTCGAGGCGTTCGATCACGCGCGCCAGTGTTTGATCTTTCATCTGTTTTCTTACCCGCTCGCGCCCCTTGGCAGTGAAAGACAGTCGCAGACGATCTTTCTCGAGCTGCAGATGGCGTGATCGAAGTGTGGTGGCTCCATAAGTGCTGTTGTCACGCGCATAGCGTTCCGACCCAACGCGTAATGCAGTCCGATCGATCAGACGCACCAGCGCGGCACAGACCTGGTCCCGATCCGGCCGGTTTCGTCGAAGATCCTGATCAACCCTCTCGCGTAGCCGCGGGAGTTTACGGCCGAACGGGTCCAACTGTTCGAATTTTCGTGCATCGCGGAAAGCGCGCCATTCTGTATGATAGCGATATTGTCGACGCCCGCGCGCATCCGTCCCAGCCGCCTGCAGATGACCCTGCGCATCGGCACAGATCCACACATCCTTATAGGCTGGCGGCAGACCCAGCGATCGGATCCTGGTTAGTATGTCAGGGTCCGCGATCCTGTTGCCCTCCGCATCATGGTAGGAAAATCCGCGCCCGCGACGAACCCGTGTCAGGCCCGGCTCATCCTGGCTGGAATATCGCAGCATATGTGGCAACGCGGCCATAGCTTTCCTTTCTAAAGCGCACGTCGTGCGGCTCCGTAAGCAATCAGCGTTCGCAGCGATAAAGACGTTCCCAGGATGCGACATCGTGTCAGCCGGAAGTGCCAGAAACTATATCCGGATTAATTTTCGTGCAGTTTTTTGGGAACGCGGATGCGGGGTGATCGTTGTGTAGGGGCAAGGCAATTCGGCCTTGGCTACTGAAAGGAACGATCGATGGAGTACCTGCTAGGTCTCATTATCCTTGTCCTCGTTATCTGGGCTATCATCAATGTCTGGCAGTCCGGAGAGTCGACAACAGCAAAGGTCCTCTGGACCATTGGTCTGCTGCTCTTCAACGTCATCGGACTGATCCTGTGGTTCTTCATCGGACCCAAGGCCAATAAGCGCATCTCTTAAACCGAGCTGCGCAGCCAAATCCCACTCCCCAATCTAAGGAAACCAATCATGACTAATTACGACAACGACAAAAAAGTCTATCACACTGAAGACACAAGCCGCAAAAGCCCAATGGGCTGGATCATCGGTGGTGTTGCACTGCTCGCACTCGGTGCGGCTGTCATCTATCTCACGGACGTTGATCTGACACAGACGGCAGAACTGCCGGAAGTCAGCGTTGAAGGTGGCCAGATGCCCGCCATTGATGTCGACGTTGCTGATGTCGACCTCGGTTCGGAAGAAGTCACTGTCTCCGTTCCAACAATCGATATTACGCCGCCACAGGAAGGCGAAGAGGCTGATGATCTGGCCGACAACATCGATGTCGATGTTGATGTCGACGCCGATCTCGACGTCGAGATGGAGCCAGAGCAAAACTAAAGCTCTGCGACTTATTCAGTCGCCACAAACGACAAACCTGCCATCCCCGGATGGCAGGTTTTTTTTATGATCTTCTAAATGATGAGCCGTTTCAGCTTCTTACTCTTACCCATCACCCCTGTTGGACCGCCCGGGTCGCTACTGATCTGATGGTCAGAGATCGATGATCCCGGCGGCCAGTCTTTCTTCTTCCCACCGCTTTTCCGTCAGACGTCGCAGCAAGGCCGCATTGCGCAGATTGCCGCGCCAGCCAATGTCGAACAGATCCCCGATCACCGGCACAAGACCGATCAGCCAGTCAATGAATATATTACTGGCCATCTGGGTCATATGGCGCTTGCGCGCCCCCAGGCTCAACCCCTGAGACGCGATATAGCCGGCGATGCCAAGGCTGAGCGTATCGCCAATCCCGGGAACAAGACCGACAAGTGTGTCGACCCCCAGCGGAATGCTGGTTCCCGGAATCGTAAAGGCCGCGTCCATGGTCTGGGCCATCCGTTCGATCCGCTCCAGTCGGAGCTGTTCCTGCGCGTGGCGTTCCAGCAGAGCGTCCTGCTGCTCCTGGTGTGACGGGGCGTCGTCAGGGTCAGCGGGGGTCCAGGCGTCTTTATGAGGTGTGTTGGGCATCCTATTGTCCTAACGAAAATCGAGGCAAAAAAAAACGGGCTCCCGCAATGGAAGCCCGTTATTCAATCAAAGCAGTGTTTCAGCCTAGTCCTGCTCGACGATCCTGTTGGTAAAGGTCATACCTTTATACTCGATCGTGTATGTCTCCTCAGTGTCAACATCCAGATAGGGATCCGGCAGTTCGGAAATCGGGATCAGATGGTTGATATAGAGATCACCCTCATTGTCGGCGACGATATAGGCATCCGTGTTCTGTTGCTCGAAAGCCCCCAGAACAGCCGTTGTGCGATCATTCGTATCGACTTCGAAAATCGTTAGCTGCCCGACTTGACCATCGGCATCGATCGTCTGAACGACCTGCGTGTCCGCCTTGGCTTCGGTCTTGCTTTTATCGACCATGCCACCTGCTTGTGCAGTTGCGGCAAATCCTGTGGCAACGAGAAGCCCCGTAGCGGTTGCGATAAACGTTTTCATAGTTTCCTCCTCGCGATTAAAAACACTCATTCGGAATCATAACGGCTATTAACCCTGTTTCGTTCCCATGTGAAGCTAATGCCGGTCACATAAATGGCATCTGAACCGTTTGCCTGATGGAACCGGACACTCTCCGGCGAGTTCCTGACTTATGGAAACTTCTTCCGATTCACCTATCCAACGGATCACGTCTCTGCGTGAGACGGGGATGCGCGTCATGCCGAGCACCGGACATTACGAACCTGTTTCCGATTATTATCTGCAGGATGAGAGCCAAGACCTGCGCGGGCGGACCGTTACGGGACCGGATGGCGATCTCGGTACCGTAAAAGACATGCTGGTTGACCCCGATATACAGAAGGTCGCCATGATCGAACTATCTGACGGTCGGCGAATTCCCATCAAATATGTCCGCCTGCATGGTAGCCAAGTCCGTATCGTTACGGAAAATCAGCGCTGACATAGCCGCATTCAGTGCGCGCGCCACAATGTTATGATCTTGCCGCTTGAGTATGTTCTTTCTTTGTTCCAAAACACGGAATGGCCGCAAGATCTCTGATAGACAAACTTGCCATTCTGGCAGACGCTGCAAAATATGATGCATCCTGCGCCAGTTCGGGCACGGCAACCCGCAGTTCTATGGGCCAGAATGGTCCGAAACAGGGCCTGGGATCGACCGAAGGCATGGGCATTTGTCATGCTTATGCACCCGATGGGCGCTGTATCAGCCTGCTGAAAGTACTGCTGACCAATTTCTGCATTTTCGACTGTCGCTATTGCGTCAATCGGGTCTCCTCCAATGTCGATAGAGCCCGCTTTTCCGTCAGTGAGGTCGTTCAGCTCACCCTCGATTTCTACAAGCGCAACTATATTGAAGGGCTATTCCTGTCGTCAGGCATCATCCAGTCGCCCGATTACACGATGGAGCAGATCGTCGATGTGGCGCGCACATTGCGCGAGGAGCATCAGTTTCGCGGCTATATTCACTTGAAAACCATCCCTGAGGCCGATCCGCTCCTGATCGCGCGCGCTGGGGAATTGGCTGATCGCGTTTCCATCAATGTGGAATTGCCAAAGGAAAGCTCCCTTGAGCATTTTGCCCCTGAAAAGTCCCAGCCTGTCATTCGTAAAGCTATGGCGGGGGTCAAACTTCGCCTCGACGATGCGCGTGATGCGCAGGCAAACCGTTTGATACGCAAGGCCAAGCCCCCCGTCTTTGCGCCGGGTGGGCAAAGTACGCAGATGATCATTGGGGCGGATGCCAGCACGGATACGGATATTCTGAAAACTTCGACCGAACTCTATTCCGGCTATGGCTTGCGGCGGGTCTATTACTCGGCTTTTTCCCCGATGCAGGACGCGAGCCTTGATCTTCCGCCCGTGAAACCACCGCTCATGCGTGAACATCGACTTTATCAGGCGGACTGGCTGTTGCAATTCTATCAGTTCGAACGCTCGGAAATCGACGCCTCGACGACGAACGGAATGCTGGATCTCGATATCGATCCCAAACTGGCATGGGCCTTGCGCCACCGCAGCCAGTTTCCGATCGATGTGAACCGTGCCCCGCGTCACCTATTGCTGCGCATTCCCGGTCTTGGCGCAAAGACGGTCGACCGGCTGATCGAAGCTCGACGCATGACATCCATCCGGTTGGCGGATCTGATCAAGCTGACCAAGACAGCGAAAAAGGCGATGCCATTTATCCAGACAGCGGATTATCAGCCCGGCGGATTGCTCGATACAGACAATCTCCGCGCACGCTTCGCGCCGCCTCCCGAACAATTGGCCCTGGCCGTCTGACCCATGCATCGAATTTCGCTGCAACAGCACGCCGATTTCGAAGGCTGGCGAGTGCAGGCCCGCGCTCTTTGCAGTGCAAAGGTCCACCCGTCCCAGATCCGCTTCATTCCGCCGGACCGCGATAACACGCTCCTGGATTTCGGCGTGACGGACCTGCCACAAGTCCGCCGCAAGGTAATTGCATCCGAAGACTTCATGGACCGTGCGGCCCGCGTCGCCTGCCATAATGATCCAGACCGATACGACCGTTTATACCAGCTGCTCTGGCGACTGCAGGACACGCCCAGCCTGATGCGCAACACGGTCGATGACGACGTGCGCTGGCTAATCGATGCCGATAAGGCGATCCGGCGCGACCGGCATAAAATGCATGCTTTCGTACGCTTTCGTAAAGTGGGAGATACGGATCAGGGCCGCGAACAGTTCATGGCCTGGTTCGAACCCAGCCATTTCATCGTCGATCTTGCGAGCGGCTTCTTCACCCGCCGTTTTCCCAATATGGACTGGGCGATTGTCACGCCTTACCGCACAGCCATCTGGAATGGCGAAAGCTTATGTTTCGCCCCCGGCGGAACGCGCGACGATGTACCTGAAGAAGACTGTGTCGAAGATCAATGGAAGACCTATTTCGCGTCGATTTTCAATCCGGCACGGCTGAAAGTCGGTGCCATGACAGCGGAAATGCCGAAGAAATACTGGCGGAACCTGCCGGAAGCTGCGTTGATCCCTGATTTGATCAAGACGGCAAAAGGACGGGAGCGCAACTTAATCCGGAGTTTGAACGCTGCGCCGAACCCGCTGGCCGCGAAAGCGACCTATCAACCACGTCGGGTTATACCCGATCAGACCCCGCAGGATATTCCTGCACTCTGGAAACAGGTCGAAGCCTGTCGGCGCTGCGATCTGTGGCAAGGCGCGACCCAGGGCGTTGCCGGGGTGGGACCAAAGGATGCGGCCCTGATGATCATCGGCGAACAGCCCGGCGATCAGGAAGATCTGGCGGGCCAGCCTTTTATCGGCCCGGCTGGTCAGCTTCTGACACAAGCTCTGACGGATGCTGGCCTGTCGCGTGAACAGGTCTATGTCACTAATGCGGTCAAACATTTCAAATATGAGGTCCGGGGCCAGCGCCGGATTCACAGGAATCCGACGATCGCCGAAATCCGCGCCTGTAATGCCTGGCTGGAACAGGAGATCGCAATGATCAAACCGCAGCTTGTTCTCTGTCTCGGCGGATCTGCGGCCCGAGCCGTTAATGGCAAGCCTGTCAAGATCAGTGAGGTCAGGGGCCGTCCGATGACCCGCGCGGACGGCCTGCCCTTCTTCGTCACGTCGCACCCCGCCTACATATTGCGCGTCCAGCGCTACGAGGATGCGCCCAAGGCCTATCAGGAGATGGTCGCGGATTTGAAAGCTGTTGCAGACCTGTTGGCAGCTTGAGCCGGGACGCTTATCTAACTGGCATGATCGACGGACAGAAATTCTCAGGCCCGCAACCCACGGGGCCGTTGCGACCCAAGCTTATCCGTGGGCTGAAAATGCAGTGTCCCAGCTGCGGCGAGGCGAAACTGTTCCGCCGCTTCCTCAAACCCGTCGAGCACTGCCCGTCCTGCGGCGTGAATTGGGGCGATGTGCGCGCCGATGATGGCCCGGCCTGGGCCTCCATGCTGGTTGCCGGGCATCTGGTTGCTCCGGCCTTTCACTGGGTGGTCTTCAAAGAAGACTGGCCGATCTGGGCCTCGGTGACGGGCATCAGTCTGCTACTCGCCCTGCTTTGCATCACGCTCCTGCAGCCGATGAAGGGCGTCTTCATGGCCATCATCTGGGACAAGGGCGCGCCGACATCGGGTTGACGCTCGCACTCGCACCCTCCATAGCGCACACACTCATCAAGACCGGCAGGAGGGACAAGGCCCGCCCCCCATTCATTTGGGAGAGATTGCCGGGGCAACCGGCGGGGGAACCCGCAACAGGTGCCAAGTCCTGCGGGTTTCCCGGAAGATGAGAGAGAACGCTGTCTTTACCGATGGCTGCCCCTCCCCTTCCATGAGTGCGCGCGTCTTGGCCCACGATCAAGAGGTGGACCGTGCAGGGTCGCGACATCGAAACCAAGCTGGGCGACTGGACGCTGGAGCGCGGCTGCATGATGCGCAGCGATATCGTGCAAGGTCGCCTCTACGGGCCAGAGACCGGACCGCTTGTCATTGTCCTCGGCGGGATTTCCGCTACCCGCTTCGTCGCCGATGATCCTTCGGGCCACCAGGGCTCGGGCAAGCGGGGCTGGTGGTCACGCCTGGTGCGCGCGGGCGGCGCGATCGACCTGGACCATGTTCGCGTCCTCGGCCTTGATTTCGCGCCCAGTGCGGACGGGCTGGATTGCCCGGACACGCTGACAACCGGCGATCAGGCGCGGCGGCTGAAGGCGTTGCTGACCGATCATGGCCTCGGCCCGGCCCACGCTTTTATCGGCAGCTCCTATGGCGGCATGTGCGCCCTCGCTTTCGCCCGCGATTATCCGGATGCCGTGCAGCAACTCTGCATTATCGGGGCCGCGCATAAGCCTTATCCGATCGGGGTCGGCTGGCGCGGCATACAGCGGCGCATTGTCCGGCTGGGGCTTGATGCCGGGCGACCCGAAACGGGGCTGAAACTCGCACGCGAGTTGGCCATGACGACCTACCGCACGCCAGAGGAATTTGCCGACCGGTTCCGGCCTGACGAGAGCGCAACCGATCCCGCCCGGTTCGACATTTGCGACTATCTGGAAAGCCGGGGTCATGCATTTGCCGGACGGATGGATGCCAAGCGCTTTCTGGCCCTGTCGGAATCCATCGATCTGCACCGGGTCGAACCCGAGACTATCGGCACACCGACGCTGCTGATGAGCGCCATTTCCGATCAACTCGCCCCCTTGCCGATCTTGCGTGAGTTGCGTGACCGGCTGTCGGGCGACAGCGAGTTGTTCACCTTCACCTCCCTGTTCGGCCATGATGCGTTTTTGAAAGAATATGACGCGATGGAGCCTAGAATAACGGCCTTCATGCAGGAGGCGATCGCATGACATCACCGACCACCAAACTCGTCCAGTCCGGCATTGGCTGGGACCCGGCTTTTGGGGCTGTCGTGCCACCGCTTTACATGTCCTCCACCTATGTCTGGCCCGAAGCGGATGTGGAATCGAAAGGGCCCTATGATTACGGTCGGACGAATAATCCGAACCGCGACCTGTTGGCGGACGCGCTGGCTGAACTGGACGGCGGGACCGGCGCTGTCGTGACGAGCAGTGGCATGGCCGCCATCGATCTGGTGCTGAACCTGCTGCCGGTTGGAGCGCATGTCATCGCCCCGCATGATTGCTATGGCGGCACGCATCGCCTGCTGAGCGCACGGCACGAGCAGGGGCAGATACGTTGCGACTTCATCGATCAGGGCGACATTGAACAAGTCCGCCAGTCCGTGACGGACGAAACGGCCATGGTGTTTCTGGAAACACCCAGCAACCCGCTGATGCGCCTGACAGACGTCAGAGCCGCCTGCGATGCGGCACGACATGCGGGCGCGCTATCCGTCGTCGACAACACGTTTCTGTCGCCTTTACGTCAGCAACCGCTCAGTCTCGGCGCGGACATGGCGCTGCAATCGACGACGAAATATCTCAACGGTCATAGCGATGTGGTTGGCGGGGTCGTGGTCGCGAAAACGGAAACCCTGCATGAACAGCTTGCCTGGTGGGCCAATGCGGCAGGGCTGACCGGATCGCCTTTTGACAGTTACCAGACATTGCGGGGCCTGCGTACGCTGGCCCTCCGCGTCAATGCGGCTGAAGCGAATGCGGGCCAACTGGTCGCTTTGCTGCGCGGGCACGACCGCATCCGCGAAGTATTTTACCCCGATGCCGGTCTGGCGCGAGCGCAACAATCCGGTCCCGGCGCGATGCTGTCTTTCCGGATGGAGACAGCGGCAATGGCCGCGGACGTTCTGAAACGGATTAACATCTTTCGCCTTGCGGCATCGCTCGGAGGGACGGAAAGCCTGATCTGCCAACCCGCCACCATGACCCATCGGGGCATGGATCCGGATGCGCGTCTTGCTGCGGGGTTGGATGAAACCCTCATCCGGATTTCGACCGGCGTCGAGGACGCAACAGACCTGGTTAACGCACTCGAGGCAGCTCTTGCCCTCTAATCCTCGATTTGAGGGCACAGGATTACAGGCTGTCCGCAGAATTTCGCAATGTGGCGGGAAATTATCCTCTTGAGCCATGGGGTCGTTTACGGTTTAAGGGCGATATGAACCCGTTTCGTGATCATGAGCCCAAAGCGAAGGTCGAGAGCCGTACGACGACTGCGTCTGTCGAGCTTGTCCTGATTGTAGGTCTAGTCGTGCTTCTTATTGTCGCCATGAGCGGGTAGTCGGTGAATTTCAAAGCCTGACCGAACCCGCCCAGTCCGAGGCGGGTTTTTTTGTGTCAGCATCGCGTCAAGTCCTGCGAGGCAGGCATCTTCGTCCCGGTGGGATGGATAAAGTGAAACAGCCACGATTGTGGCAGGGAATGAGACGATGAGCCAGCCTAAGGGCAAAAGAAGCGACGCGATTGTCACCGGACGGGACCGGTCTGCGGCACGAGCCATGCTGCGCGCCTCCGGCATGACGGATAAGAGCTTCGAGGGCCCGATCATCGCCGTGTTCAATACCTGGACGAACATGGGGCCATGCAACATGCATCTGGACCAGCTGGCCGTACCGGTCCGGGCAGGCATCCGCGCAGCGGGCGGCACGCCTGTCGATTTCAACTCCATCGCGGTCAGTGACGGCATCACCATGGGAAGCGACGGCATGCGCGCTTCGCTCATGAGCCGCGAAGTCATTTGCGACTCTATTGAGCTCGCCGTGCGCGGCCACTCGTTAGACGGTGTCATCATTCTGGTCGGCTGCGACAAGACCATTCCGGCGGCGGGCATGGCGCTGGCGCGCATGAATGTGCCGGGCGTCGTTCTCTATGGCGGGTCGATCATGCCCGGCCATTACAAGGGCAAGGACCTGTCGGTCCAGGACGTGTTCGAAGCGGTCGGTGCCTGCGCGGCGGGGATCATCGACGAGGATGAGCTAAAGGACATCGAAAAGGCCGCCTGCCCCGGCGCGGGCGCGTGCGGCGGGCAGTTCACGGCCAATAGCATGGCGATGGCGATGACCTTCCTCGGCCTCTCTCCGATGGGCACGAACGACATTCCCGCCGTCCACGAGGACAAGACACGCGCCGCCTATGACGCGGGCATGTGCGTCGTGGACTGCGTGAACGAAAACCGCCTGCCGCGGGACATGATTACAAAGGATAGCTTAATGAACGCGGCTATCGCGCTCAGCGCCACGGCAGCCTCGACCAACGCGATCCTGCACCTCCTCGCTATCGCGACGGAAGCAGGCATCGCGGATTTCGAAATTGACGCCTTCGACCATGTCAGCCGCACGACCCCGGTGATTGGCGATCTGAAACCAGGCGGACGCTACATGGCCTATGACCTGTACGAAGCGGGCGGCTCCGGACTGATCGGGCAACGCCTTGTCGCCGATGGACGGATCAAGGATCAGGAAACGGTGACGGGTCTGTCGCTCTTCGCCGAAATCGCCGCCGCAACGGAAGCGGACGGACAGGACGTCGTCCGCACGTTTGATGACCCGGTGAAGGCACGTGGCGGCTACGGCATTCTCTATGGTGACCTCGCGCCTGAAGGCTGTGTCGTGAAACTGGCAGGCCACGGCGCGCTGCATTTTGAAGGCCGCGCGCGCGTCTTCGAGAGCGAGGAAGCCTGCTTTGAGGTCGTTCAGAACAACGGCATCCACAGGGGCGATGTCGTCATCATTCGCAATGAGGGTCCGCGCGGCGGTCCGGGCATGAGGGAAATGTTGGGCGTCACGGCGGCGCTGGTGGGACAAAATCTGGCCGACCATGTTGCCCTGATCACGGATGGCCGCTTTTCCGGGGCCAGCTACGGCTTTGTCATCGGCCACGTCGCGCCCGAAGCTGCGCATGGCGGCCCGATTGCTTTCGTGGAAGACGGTGATCTGATCACCATCGACGTCGAAGCCCAAACAATCAATGTGGACGCCGACCTGAAAGCCCGTGCAAATGGTTGGACCCAATCGTCGCCGCGCGACACCGCCGGTGCCTACGCAAAATTCGCCGCCCTTGTCGGCTCCGCGTCAAAGGGCGCGGTTACGTCTTTCCCCTTCAATTAGGACCTCTCTCTCATGAGTATCGAAGTTTTCTACGACGCGGATTGCGACCTCGACATCATCAAGAGCAAGCGGGTCGCCGTGATAGGCTATGGCAGCCAGGGTCGCGCCCATGCGCTGAATCTAAAGGACTCCGGCGTCGATGTCGTGGTCGGCCTCAAAACCACCTCGGCGACAAACAAGAAAGTCAAGGCGGACGGTTTGCAGAGCATGCCGACGGCAGAGGCCGTAGACGGCGCAGACATCGTGATGGTGCTGACGCCCGATGAGTGGCAGTCCAAGATCTACCGCGAAGAGATCGAGCCGAACCTGAAAGAGGGCGCGACGCTGGCTTTCGGTCATGGCTTCGCCATCCATTACGGCCAGATCGTGCCCCGCCGCGATCTCGACGTGATCATGGTTGCGCCCAAAGCCCCCGGCCATACAGTCCGTAACGAGTTCGAGAACGGTCGCGGCATTCCCGACCTGATCGCCGTGGCGCAGGACGCCAATGCTGGCGCGGCGCTGGAGACGGCCAAGTCCTACGCGTCCGCCATCGGCGGCGGCCGCACAGCGATCATCTATACGACCTTCAAGGACGAGACCGAGACCGACCTTTTCGGCGAACAAGCCGTGCTATGCGGCGGCGTCGTGGAGCTGATCAAGATGGGGTACGAAACGTTGGTCGAAGCGGGCTATCCGCCGGAGCTGGCCTATTTCGAATGTTTGCACGAAACCAAGCTGATCGTCGATCTGATCTATGAAGGCGGCATCGCTAATATGAATTATTCGATCTCCAACAATGCGGAGTTCGGGGAATATGTCACCGGCGAGCGTGTCGTGAACGAAAGCTCGCGCGCGGCCATGCGTGGGGCCCTGAAACGCATTCAGGACGGCAGCTACGCCAAGGAATTTATCATTGAAGGCGCGATGGGCTACCCCCTCATGACCGCCCGCCGCCGCAATATGGAAGCCCATTCGATCGAGCAGGTCGGCGGGAAGTTGCGCGATATGATGCCGTGGATCGCCGCGGGCAAAATCGTCGACAAGGATAAGAATTAAGGGTGGACGATTTTATTCATACCGACGAAATTCTTACATCGCTTGAGTCACAGCGAAAGCAATTCTCAGAGCTGATGAGAAAAGCTTACTCCAGTTCAAGTAAAATGGCTGACGCTTTCGCTGAAAAGGGCTTGGTGGTTTCAAGAAGCACGTGTGCGGCTTGGAGAAGTGGCGATCACGAACCGAGTCCATCACTTGGAATGGTGGCCACCCAGATCACGCTTGCTACGCTCAAAGAACGAACTGATGAGCTTCAATCAAGGATTGATTTAGCTTCTCGAATTCTGAGGAGTTCATCATGACCACCGCCACGCAATTCACGAAACAGCAGACCGAAGTCTATTCCGACCGCGAGTCGAAATCGGGCGCGCTATTGCTGCTGGAAGCGATCGAGCGCGAGGGCGTGGACATCATCTTCGGCTATCCGGGCGGCGCGATCATGCCGGTCTATGATGTGCTGCCCAGAACTTCGCTGAGACATATTCTGTGCCGTCACGAACAGGGCTGCGGCATGGCCGGGATCGGCTACGCGCGCGCCACGGGCAAGACCGGGACCGTATTGGCGACGTCTGGGCCAGGCGCGACGAACCTCGTCACCGCCATCGCCGACGCCTACCTTGATAGTGTCCCGGTTGTCTTCATTACCGGACAAGTCCCGTCCGACCTGATGGGCACAGACGCCTTCCAGGAAGTCGACATTGTCGGCATCACCATGCCCATCGTGAAGCATAGCTACATCGCGCGCGACCCGGCGGACATTCCCGGCATGGTCCGCGAAGCCTATTTCATCGCAGGCGAAGGCCGGCCCGGCCCGGTCCTGATCGACCTGCCCAAGGATGTGGCGAATGCGGTGACGACGGAACGCCACCGCTGGCGTCCCTATCCCAAGGTCAAACCGGAAATGGGGCAGAGCGCGGATATCGCCAGAGCCGAGGCCATGATCCGGGAGGCGGAAAAACCGCTCTTCTATATTGGTGGTGGGATCGGGCAGGGAAACGGTGTCGCGGAATTGCGCAGGCTGGTCGAACGTACGGAAATCCCGGTCGTCTCCACCCTGAAAGGGCTGGGCTCCCTGCCCTCTGATCACCCGCACTATCTCGGCATGCTGGGTATGCACGGGCTCAAGGCGGCGAATTATGCCGTACAGGAATGCGATCTGCTGATCGTGGCCGGGGCGCGGTTTGATGACCGCGCGACAGGCAAGCTGGATACATTCGCGCCCGGCGCGCGTGTCATCCATATGGATATCGATGCGGCGGAAAACTCAAAACTGCGGGACGCCGACGTATTCCTTGACGGGTCCCTGAAGAAGAACCTCGCTGCGCTCGATCCCTTCCGGGATGAACCGCATGAACGCGCCCAGATCGAGCCTTGGCGGGAGCTCTGCTACTCCCGTCGCGCCATGCATGAATGGGATTATGCCGGGGCGCAGGCCAGCGCCGCGCCGGGCGTCTACGCGCCCAAACTGCTGCACGACCTGTCCCGCCGCGCCCCGGAATCCGCCATCATCACCTGCGATGTCGGTCAACACCAGATGTGGGTCGCGCAGCATTGCTATTTCGACGATCCCAAGGACCACATCACCTCGGGCGGGCTCGGCACGATGGGCTTCGGGCTGCCGGCAGGCCTTGGCGCGAAACTCGGCGCGCCGGACCGGACGGTCATCACGGTCAGCGGCGACGGCTCCATCATGATGAACATTCAGGAGCTGCAGACCCTGCACCGCTACGGCATCCCGCTGAAGATCGTCCTGCTCGACAATAGCGCGCTCGGCATGGTGCGCCAGTGGCAGGAAGTCTTCTTCGACCGCAATTTCAGCGAAGTGAACCTGGACGATAATCCGGAGTTCACCAAAGTTGGCGAGGCCTTCCGGATCGAGAGCTTCCTCGTCCGTACGGCGGATGAGGTCGACGCTGGCATCGACCGCCTGCTCGCCACGGACGGCCCGATCCTGATGCACGTCAAGATCGACCCGAACGAGAATGTCTGGCCGCTCGTCCCGCCGGGACGGAGCAATGCGGATATGATGGAGCGGTAAGGGGATGGAAAAACTAAGAAATTTAACTCCTGTTGGCCGTGTTATTGCAGCAACATGCCTGTCAGCGCTTTCACTCATTGTGTTGTTCGGATCCGTGTTCCTCGCCGTAGGCCTGGCTTGGATGCCTCCATTTTTTGTCGGGATCGCCTTGTTTGCAGCGCTACAAGTCGCTGTTCTGGGTGTTTTCATTGAGAGCAAAAAGGAGGCGGCGAGATGACCGAACTCCAACGTGATAAGACGTTCGAACCCTCCGGTGTCTCCGGCACGCTCAAGATCGTGCTGCATGATGTGTCGGGCACCTTGATCCGGGCGCTTGGGACCATCGAGCGGCGCGGTTATGATTATCGCGACGTGCATTGCACGCAGCGCGTGGACGGCGATTTCGATCTGCTCGTTCGGATCGAGGATATTGGCGGGCCGCGCAATCTCGACATTCTCTGCAAGCAGCTGGAGCGGCTCTACAACGTCGTGAGCGCGGAGAAGGTCGGGCGGCGCAAACGGGCGGAGCGGGCGTGATGCCGGACAGTTATGTAAAAATCTTCGACACCACCCTGCGCGACGGGGAGCAGGCCCCGGGCTTTTCCATGAGCGCCGGGCAGAAGCTCGCTATGGCGGAGGCGCTGGAAGGCCTTCGCGTGGACGTCATCGAGGCGGGGTTCGCCGCCGCGTCACCCGGAGATTTCGAGGGTATCAAGGCGATTGCCGAGATGGTGAAGGATGTCACCGTCTGCTCCCTTGCGCGCTGCAATGAAGGCGACATTCGCGCGTCGGGAGAAGCGATCAAGCCTGCCCGGTCCGGCCGTATTCACATCTTTATCGCGACGTCTCCTCTACACCGCGAATTCAAGCTGAAGATGGATAAGGACGAGATCGTCCGGCGCGCCGTGGCGGGCGTCGAGTTGGCCCGGTCCTATACGGACGATGTGGAGTTTTCATGCGAAGACGCAATCCGCACAGAACGCGACTATCTGAAACGGGTCGTCGAGGCCGCCATCAAGGCGGGCGCGACCACAATCAATATACCCGACACGGTCGGTTATACGACTCCGGAAGAAATCACCGATCTGTTCCGGTTCCTGACGACCGAAACTGAAGGCGCGGATGATGTGATCTTTTCCGCCCACTGCCATGATGATCTGGGCTTGGCCGTTGCCAATTCCCTTGCCGCCGTTCGGGGCGGTGCGCGACAGGTGGAATGCGCGCTGAACGGCATTGGGGAACGCGCGGGAAATTGCGCGATGGAAGAGGTCGTCATGGCCTTGCGCACGCGGCGCGACTTCTTCGGGCTGGACACGAACGTCCGCACGGAAGGCCTCTACGGCGCATCGAAATTGCTGTCCGCCATCACGGGCCAGATGGTGCCACGCAACAAGGCCATCGTTGGCAAGAATGCCTTTGCGCATGAGTCCGGCATTCATCAGCATGGCGTGCTGGCCAACCGTGAGACCTACGAGATCATGAAGCCCGAACATGTCGGCGTCAGCACGGATAATCTCGTGCTCGGCAAACATTCGGGTCGCGCCGCCTTGCGGTCGCGTGCGGAGAAGCTCGGTTTCACCCTGTCGGACAATCAGCTCCAATCCGTTTTCGTCGCCTTCAAGGAATTGGCCGACGCGAAGAAGGAGGTCTTCGACAGCGATATCGAGGCGCTGGTGCTGGGCGAAGCGGTTGGCCAGAGCGGACCCTGGGAGATCGAAAGCCTCTATGTCTCTGCCGGGTCTGACGAAAACCGCATGCCAAAGGCCACTGTGACGCTCAGCCATCAGGATGGCCGCACGCAGGAACATGTGTCTGAAATGAAAGGTCCCATGAACGCCGTCTTCGACGCGATCAGTCAGATCACCGACACACCCATGCGGCTGGAGCATTACAGCGTGAACAGCGTCTCCGGCGGCGAGGACGCCATGGCCGAAGCCACCGTGCGCGTGACGACCGAGTTTGAAAGCTATCAGGGACGCGGCGCCAGCACGGACACGGTCCTCGCCAGCGCTCGTGCCTATCTCGACGTCATCAACCGGATTGAACGCCGTGCGGTGCGCCAAGCCAGCATCGCGGCGCAGCATTGAAGCGGAATATGCAGTTGTTAACTATTGATGAAGCATTTGATCGCGCAACCGGTCACAAAAGCCTTCTTCTAGGAAATGGCTTTAGTATGGCGTTTGACCGTAACATTTTTAGCTATGGTTCTTTGTTCTCAAAGGCCGACTTCACTGGCGTAGAACACATACCTCACCTCTTTGAAGCTCTACAGACGAGAGACTTCGAAGCAGTGATAAGATTTCTCATAAAATTGCAGAGCATCATTGAAATTTATGATAGTATCTCAGAGGAGTTATTTGCTGTTATTGCTGAAGATATTGAAAAGGTAAAAAATGCTCTAGCAAGTTCGGTTGCGAATAATCACCCACCATTGCCGTTTAGCGTGACCGACGAGCAATACAGGCACTGCCGAGCGTTTTTGCGCAATTTCAGAAAAATCTACACTCTTAACTATGATGTCCTACTGTATTGGGCATTGATGCATGACGATGTTGATGATGAACCTATGCGTTCTGATGACGGATTTCGGCATCCTGAAGGCAACGAGGACGCGCCTTATGTGTCATGGCAGTCCGCTCATTCGCCTTCCGTTTTCTATATGCATGGTGCGCTCCATCTGTTCGATGCAGGACATGAGATCACAAAGTATACTTGGTCGAAGACGAGAGTCCCAATAGTCGAGCAAATACGGTCTGCTCTTGATGAAGAAAAATATCCTTTATTTGTCTCCGAAGGACACTCCCATGAAAAGCTAGATAAAATTATGCATAACGCATATCTTCATAAAGCACTCAGAAGCTTCAGTTCGATAGGAGGCAGTCTGTTTGTATTTGGCCATTCGTTTGACGACAATGATGACCACATACTCAACCAAATTCCCCAGTCAGCAATTTCTAAGTTATTTGTTGGCCTTTTTGGAAATCCTAATATCCCAGATAACCAGCAAATTATAGCGAAGGCGCAGAAACTACAGAAAACGCGCGCAGCTATGCCATATAAGCGCGCGTTTGAACTAGATTTCTTTGACGTTTCGACTGCACAGGTTTGGGGATAGCGTGACCTCGACCCTCTTCGATAAAATCTGGGACGCGCATGTCGTGACGCCGGAGAGCCGCGCCAACCCGGCGACGCTCTATATTGATCTGCATCTGATCCACGAGGTCACGTCCCCGCAGGCCTTCACCGTTCTGCGCGAACGCGGCCTGTCGGTGCGCCGTCCGGACCGGACACTGGCGACGATCGATCATTCCACGCCGACGCTGAAGACGCCCGATGGCAATCCGCTTTACGTCAACGCGCAGGCCGAAACGCAGGTCGATACACTGCTGACCAACACGGCCGATCACGGCATCGAAACCCATGGCTGGGAGAGCGATGCGCGCGGGGTAGTGCATGTAATGGGGCCGGAACTGGGCGCGACGCAGCCGGGCATGACCATCGTCTGCGGCGATAGCCATACGTCCACGCACGGCGCGTTCGGCGCCATCGCCTTCGGCATCGGGACGACGCAGGTCGGCCATGTGTTGGCGACCCAATGCCTGTTGATGCGCAAGCCCAAGACCATGGCGATCGAGCTCAGTGGTGAGCTCGCGGATGGCGTGACGCCCAAGGACGTCATTCTTGCCATCATCGCGGAGATCGGTGTCGGCGGCGGGACAGGCTACGCGCTGGAATATCGCGGGCGCGTTTTCGAACAGATGAGCATGGAAGGCCGGATGACGGTCTGCAACATGTCGATTGAAGCGGGCGCGCGTTGCGGCCTGATCGCACCGGATGAGACAACGTTCGAGTATCTACGCGGACGCCCTCACGCTCCCGATGAGTTCGACGCGGCTGTGGAACGCTGGCGCGCGCTGAAAACCGACGCGGACGCAAGCTTCGACAAGATCGTGCGAATAGATGCCAGAACTATCCGACCCATGGCGACCTATGGCACTCATCCCGGTCACGCCGCCCCGATTGATGCGCCGATCCCTGTCGCCGACAATGAAGCGGACGCCAAGGCGCTTGACTATATGCAGCTTCGGTCCGGCGAGACACTGGGTCAGCAGAGCGTAGACCGCGTTTTCGTCGGCTCATGCACCAATGGGCGGCTTGAAGATATTCGCGCCACCGCTCAGGTACTGAGCGGGCGGAACGTTGCGGACGGGGTGCGTATGATCGTCGTGCCAGGCTCCGAGAGCGTCAAGGCGAAGGCCGAAGCCGAAGGGCTGGACGCGATCATTCGCGCCGCCGGGGCCGAATGGCGCGAACCGGGCTGCTCCATGTGTATCGCCATGAATGGCGACAAGGCCGCACCAGGCGAACTGGTCGTCTCCACATCCAACCGGAACTTCGCCGGACGGCAGGGCCCGGGCGCGCGCACCATTCTGGCCAGTCCGGAAACCGCGGCGGCGAGCGCGATCGCCGGGCGGGTAGTGAGCGTCGCCGGACTGCGCGCCGTCTGACATGAGCGACAGTCTGACATTCGAGGCTTGGTATGATCGCACGGCTGATTTCGAGCATGACGGCTTACGCCAGAGCTATACGGATACAGGCGGCGATGGCGCCGTCATTCTTCTGCTGCACGGCTATCCGACCTGGAGCTATGACTGGGTCGATGTGATCCCGGCCCTGTCCGACAAAAACCGCGTCATCGCGCCGGACTGGCTAGGCTACGGCCTGTCCGACAAGCCGCACCGCCACATCCCGGTTGACGAACAGATCGACCGGTTGAGGATTATGCTCGGCGACCTCGCAGTCGACCGTTTCCATCTCGTCGCACATGATTACGGGGCGACCTGCGCGCAGGAAATCCTGTCCCGCCCTGCCTTGGCTGCACGGGTTAAATCCCTAACCCTGATGAATGGCGGTCTGATCTTCAGTGCCTATCGCCCGACCCGCACCCAGAAACTGCTTCTGACACCATTAGGCCCGCTTCTGACGTGGCTCTTCTCTGCTGAACGCCTCCGGTCCAAGATGGACGCGGTACGCGGACGCAAGTTGACGGATAATCAGTTTGCAGCGCTTTGGCGCGGGGCTTCTCATAATGATGGCGTGCGAAAGTCCCATCTGCTGCAACGCTACATATTGGAGCGGCGCGAACACTGGCCACGTTGGGAAACGGCGCTTCGCAATTATCGCGGGCCCGTACAACTGATCTGGGGTCCGGTTGATCCCGTTTCGGGCGCGCATGTGCTGGCACCGCTGCGACGCCTGATACCGCGCGCGACAGTCGTCGAACTGGACGGGATCGGTCATTTCGTTCCGGATGAAGCACCGGACGCGGTGGGTCAGGCCATCCGGACATTTGTCGGTAAGGAAACGCCCTATGGCTGAGCCCCTCACAAAGCTGACCTCCAGAACGGTTGTTCTACCCGCCGAGAACATCGATACGGACCAGATCATCCCGGCCCGGTTTCTAACCGTGACTTCACGCGATGGTCTCGGGGTTCATGCCTTTCATGACTGGCGCTGGCACGACGACGGAAGCCCGACCGATCACATGCTGAATTCGACGGAGGCTCAGGCCGCGCAGATTCTCGTCGGCGGACATAATTTCGGCTGCGGGTCATCGCGCGAACACGCGCCTTGGGCCCTGACGGACTATGGCTTCCGGGTCATCATCAGCAGTGAAATCGCCGACATTTTCCGGACCAACAGCGTCAAGAATGGCCTGCTGCCGATTGTGATCGACCGCGGCGCGCATCAATGGCTGCTTGACCATCCCGGCGCGGAAGTAAGCGTCGATCTGAGCACACGGCTTGTTCATCTGCCCGGCAATGGAGGGACCTATGCATTCGAAGTCGACGATTTCTCTGCCCACTGCCTGATGGAGGGCGTGGATGAGCTCGGCTATCTCGAAGGACAGACGGACGCGATCGCCGCGTTCGAGGCAAACCGATGAACATACAGTTTACTTATCTTCCCGGAGACGGGATCGGGCCGGAAGTGGGAGCGGCAGCGCTCTTCGTCCTGGAGACGGTCTCCGATGTTTTCGCACATTCGCTACAGATCGAGGCGCAGCTGATCGGCGGAGCGGCCATCGATGCAGGCGAGAAGCCCCTGCCTGATGCAACTTTTGAGTCCTGCCAGCGCACAGGCGCGATCTTGCTAGGCGCTGTCGGCGGACCGAAATGGGACCATTTGACAGGCGCGGACCGCCCGGAACTCGGCTCGCTCCTGCCCTTGCGCAAACGGCTGAACCTCTACGCCAATATCCGCCCCTGCAAACCCTATGACGGTTTGCTGGACCGCGCACCGCTGAAACGGGACCGGCTGGAAGGAACCGACTTCGTAGTCATGCGCGAACTGACTGGCGGCATCTATTTCGGCGCCAAGGGACGGGACGCAGGCGGGGCGTATGACGAGTGCCGCTATTCCGAGGCCGAAGTGGAGCGAATCGCGATCAAAGCCTTCGATCTGGCCATGCAACGCCGGCGCAAGGTGACCTCAGTCGATAAATCCAACGTGCTGGAAACTTCCCGCCTATGGCGCGAAACAGTCGAGCAAGTGTCTCGCCGCTATCCGGAAGTCACACTGGAGCACCTGCTCGTCGACGCCATGACCATGCATATGCTGACCCGCCCGACCGACTTCGATGTTGTGCTGACCGAAAACATGTTCGGCGACATTCTGACCGATGAAGCGTCCGTTCTCTGCGGGTCGATGGGCGTAATTCCGTCCGCGTCGCTGTCCGATGGTACGATTGGCCTGTTCGAACCCATTCATGGCTCAGCGCCCGACATCGCCGGACAAGGTAAGGCCAATCCTATCGCCATGATTTTAAGTGCAGCCTGGATGTTGCGGTTGAGCTTCGGCCTTGAAGCGGAGGCCAGCGCGATTGAAGCCGCTGTCGCCGGCGCTCTGGACGCCAGTGAAGTCACGGGTGATCTGGGCGGGGCGCTGACGACCGCAGAGGTCGGCAGGGCCGTCGCACAGCGAGTGCGCAATGCGGCATGAAATCCATGATCTCCGCGCCCGGATCGATGCCGCCAGAGTCTATGAGCTGGCCCGCCGAACGCCGCTCCAATTGGCACCGCGCCTAAGCGAGGAGCTGGGTCGGCGCGTCTTTTTGAAACGCGAAGACCTGCAAGATGTGTTTTCTTTCAAGATCCGCGGAGCGGCGAACCGCATGGCCGGAGTAGGCGAAATCGCCACCGCGCAAGGGGTCTGCGCCGCTAGCGCAGGCAATCACGCACAAGGGATCGCCATGAGCGCGCGCCATTACGGCATTGACGCCCTGATCTTTATGCCGATTACTACGCCGCCGATTAAAGTCAGAGCCGTTGAAGCCTTGGGCGGGCAGACGCGCCTTGTTGGCGACAGCTATGACGATGCCTGTCAGGCAGCCCTGGATCATGCCAAGGCCACAGGTGCCATTTTTATCCACCCCTTCGACGAACTGGATGTGATCGCCGGGCAAGGCACAGTCGGCAAGGAGATCTTCGAGCAGGCCAGCCATACAATCGATGCCATCTATGTCTGCACGGGCGGCGGCGGGTTGGTGTCCGGAATTGGGGCTTATGCTAAAGCCGTCTCTCCCGGCACGCGCATCATCGCAGCTGAACCGCGCGGTGCGGCAACCCTGAAGACGGCGATGGCCGCCGGACAGCCCGTTACGCTCGACCATGTCGATGGCTTTGCGGACGGGGTTGCCGTGAGGCGCATCGGGTCGCTGACCTATGACTTCTGCCGCGATGTCGTCGATGGCTGCGTCACGGTCAGCAATGATGAAATCTGCGCGGCTGTGCGCGACATTTTCGAAGCTACACGAACCGTAGTCGAACCGGCTGGCGCGGTCGCTCTGGCAGCCTTGCGGCGCGATGTCGTCGATGGCCACGCCCCGCAAGGGGATTGCGTCGTCACCGTGTCGGGGGCCAATGTCAATTTCGACCGGATCGGCCATATGGTCGAACGCGCCGAACTGGGCGCAGGCGAGGAGATGCTGTTCTCCGCCGTAATCCCGGAACGGCGCGGCGCATTTCGGACCTTTGTCGAAGCCTTGGGTCATCGGGCCGTGACGGAGTTCTCCTACCGCTACAATGACCCTGCCGAAGCGCATCTGCTTGTCGGATTGAAGATCAAACGCGGGTCAGAACGCGATGCCGTCATGCAGGCGCTCAAAGAGGCCGACGTCGAGGCGACCGACCTGTCCGGCGACCGTTTGGCCAAGCGCCATCTGCGCCATCTTGTCGGTGGGCGCGGTGAAGGCCCTGTGGCGGAAGTGATCTACCGCGTCGAATTCCCCGAACGCCCCGGCGCGCTCGGCCAGTTCCTGACCGCACTCGATGCCCGCTGGAACATAAGCTTGTTCCACTACCGCAATCACGGCGCCGCGGAAGGCCATGTTCTATGCGGATTTCAACTTCCCAATAATGACCGGGACGCGCTGGAAGACAGTTTGAACGCGATCGGCTTCCCGGTGTGGGAAGAGACGGACAATCCCGCCGCTCGTCTGTTTCTTTAATCGAACATCGGAACGGATTGTCGCACCCGGCGTTACTGTTCTGCCATCAAGCAGGAGGACTCTCATGGCCGATAAACCCAGCGGAAACGCACTCTACTTCATCATTGGTGCCGTCGTCGTCGCCACACTCGCGGTTGCTTTCTTCATGATGCAGGAAAGCAATGAGCCGGACTTTGCCATCGACGTGAATGAAGACGGCATCGAAGTCGAGACGAACTAACGACGCCATCAATGACGTAATGAGCGCGCCCGGCATCCGCTGTGGCGCGCTTCTTTGTTCAGATTCTGCGGTTCCGGATCGTCAGCCAGATACCAAAGCCGATCTCGATGACGGCAATCGCCAAGGCGACACCGAGGGCGTCGGGGTGGCCGGTTGCCAGACTCGCAAAACCGACACCCATCATCAGCCCGCCGAGCACCCAGTAGGTTCGATCGCCATAGGCTGTGCGGAATGGAAAATAGTGTGCGCCGACCGCAATGGCGGCGAGCGGGAAGACCCACTCCGGGCGCATGTCCAGTAAAAGAAATCCGATCAGAAGCACCGCGATCATGGCGGGCAATGTTTCCATGACCAGAGCACCACCCGGATTGCCCGATTTCAGTCCCGGTCGCTTGAAAAACAGCTTTTCAATCACTGCTGAAAGCGGAAAGATCAGAAAACCGCCAAAGAAGAGCGTGACGTAACCTGTCGCTACGTCGGCCTGCCAAGTCGTCACAGCCGCAACAAGCCAGACACATCCTGACACGAACGCGCCAAGACCTCCGCCCAGATAGGCACGACGGAGATCAGTCTGATGCGCGCTCAGACTGATCTCTGCCATTAGAGACTATCAGGATAGATGGGCCGGATGTCGTAAGGAATGTCGTCGAGCTTGCCGAGGACGGTCTGCGCAGCCGTATCTAGCACAGTATATTTGTCCATGAACGCTTTGGCGGCGTCATAATCGCCGTCGCCCTGCAACCGCACGACGATTCCGGTCAGATCGCTGACCGCCTGCGCCAATGCATCGAAATCAAGGCGGAACCGTCCCTCTTCCGGCAGCCATTCAGCGGCACCGACTTCGCGGAAATAATTGTACTGGAATGCCGCACCCTTGGCATGGGCTGCGCCCGTGCCGAACCGCATGGACCGGAACTTCCCAGTAAAATAGGTCGCTAGAAATGCATCGCGTTCAGCGGGATTCAGCTCGCCGCGTTCCATCATATACAGGATGTTATAGGCCCCCATCACGTCGGCCTTGCCTTCTTCGAGTCCGGAATACTGATCCTTCAGTTCAAGCCGCACTTCAGTTTCGCGACCATCAACCGTGATGACCCCGGGGCCGAGGGAATGCGACAATTCATGAAACAGCGTATTGTTGCTCATCCAGCGTTTTGCGGTCAGCGCAGCCTGTTCGGGGACCAGAACCCGTTCACCGATCGGTGAGAGGATACGGTCATATTTCGCGCCCAGCACATTGGCGAGGATGACTTTCTTGGCCCCCTTGGCTTCACGGACACGTTCGTCATTAGGCAGGTTGAAGGCGATGGTCTGCACGCCATTAGAATTATCGCCACCACCTTTGATCTGATCGACCACGGCAATCGGGCTCTCGAACCCGCGCGAGGTGTTTTTGTAGGCCTCTTCGACCGGGAGATTGGCCTCCATATCCGGTAAGTAGGCCTTATATTTATCGAGCGCCGCACTGGCCTGCGGATCCTTGATCGTCAGGAACATCTCATAGGCCGTCTTGTAGCCGAACAGACCGTCATCATAGACTTCATACGGACCGATCGCGATTTCGATCGCACCTTCCAGATCCATCCAGGCCAGTTCAGATTCGAAATAATCGTCCGTTTCGAACGCAATGGCCCGCAGGTTGAGAAATTCTTCCAGGGTCGGCTCTTCGGTCAGGGCCGCCGCCTCACGCATCAACCGGGCAATCTGCTCGATATATTCGGAGTATTCGACCGAATAGGGCACGGCGTAGAGCGCGCCCTCGGCATTGCGGCGGATGACCGTATATCCCGAAATGAAGTCCGCGCGGTCGTCGGGATTGGCGATCAGATGAGCTTCGAATTCCTCGCGTGACATGTCGACCGGGTAGAAACCGCTACCTTCAGGACAGGCATCAAGCCCATCAATGAAGGGAGCATCATCTTCCAGACCGTCACAATGGGCAAAATGCAGATCGAACATGGCCAGGGCGTTAGGGTCGCCTGTAGCCGCGACGCGGCGGCGGATCGCATCATTCTCGGCATTGCGCTGCAGTAGGAAGATGTCGTCCATGATCGGGCCGACCTGCATCAGTTTGTTGACGACGGCGCGCTCGCTCTCACTCAGAAAGGACGTGTCCGGATACATGCGGACTTCGGCGAATTTGTTGTACTGGCCTTCTAGGTCGTAGAAGGGCTTTGCGACTGTGTCAGGCTCGGACGGCGCGTCGATCACGGGCGCTTCGACAGTTTCCGTCTCGACTGGCTCCGTCACCTCGGTCGTTTCCTTGTTGGAACAGGCGACAAGTGCCAGCGCAGACGCGCAAAGAAGCCAGTATTTCATCCTACGAATCCCTAATCAGTCGAGCGCAGCGCGGATTTGGCCCGCCAGCGCTTCAAGCTCATTCATGTCGGCCTGACGCCCCTGAGCATGTTCGGCCATGTCGCTCATATCATAGCGCGGGATGATATGGACATGGGTATGAAAGACGGTCTGCCCGGCCGGCGCGCCATTGAATTGCGAGATGATGATGCCGGACGGCGACAGGGCCTTGTCGACCGCTTGTGTCACGCGCTGAACCAGCCCGAAAATCCGGCCCATATCCTTGGGCGAAGCGCCGAGAAGATTCCGCGACTCCGCCTTTGGTATGACCAGGCAGTGCCCTCGCGTCTGAGGGAAGGCATCCATGATCGCGATGGCGTGATCTTCTTCGATGATCTGAGCTGCAGGCATTTCGCCGCGCAAAATCTGGGCGAAGACGTTTTCGGAATCGTAGGAACCATGCAATGACATGACCCCGCTATAAGGCAAACTCGGAACATGGCCAGCCTGACAATCGAATCCGCGTGATATGGGTCACATGAAGGGGCCGAAATAGAGCTTCAGCCCGTCCAGCCGATGACGCCCTCCATAATCGCGGGATCGACATCGCGATCATCGCCGGTTTTATGCAGAACGGAAATATCACCTGTCGTTTCCACGACAACGGCCAGAACGTCATCCATGCGAAGTGCGTTGGCCTCACGCATTTTCGCGACAATGTCGGACCGTGTGATCTGCGCCTTTTTCATCTGCTCGCTTAGAAATTCGCCCTCGTGCCAGACCAGTCTTGGTTTGTTATTGACCAGTTCACGCGCCCAAGGCCAGCGTGTCCGGGCGAAAGCGATCCCGGCCTGCAAGGCGAAGAGGAAGAACAGAGCCGCCACACCTTGTACAACCGGCGGATCTTCCGCCATCACTGTCCCTGCCAAAACGGACCCGAATGCGACCGTGATCGCGAAATCGAAGCCGCTCAGCTTGGAAAAACTGCGCAATCCGAACAGGCGGTTCAGACCGATCAGAGCCATGACGCCGAGCAGGACGCTTACGCCGACAGCACCAAACTTCCATGGATCCGTCGTCAGCCAGTCAGACATGTCAGTCCCTTTCCCATGCAGACATAACGCGTCTTTGGCGGGAATGTTGCTTCACCCGTCTTTACGAAACGGCACATGCCGTTCCAGGGCTTTCACATCCCAGTCGACCGCTTTGCGCTCACGGTCCAGATAGTCCCCCACAGCATCGGCCAGGCCGGGATGCGCCAGATAGTGGGCACTATGCGTGGTGACGGGTTCATAGCCGCGCGCCAGCTTATGTTCACCCTGCGCGCCCGCTTCGATCCGGGGCAAACCATGTTCGAGCCCGGCTTCGATGGCCTGATAATAGCAGAGTTCGAAATGCAGAAAGGGCTTGTGGACCAGCGCGCCCCAATTCCGACCATAAAGTGCCTCGGACCCTATGAAATTGAGAGCCGCGGCAACGGGGTCTCCGTCCATCCAGGCCATAACGAGCACGATTTCATCCGCCATGGTTTCATGAATGCGATCAAAGAAGTCTCTGTTGAGATAGGGGCTACCCCATTTACGGCGGCCCGTATCGAGATAGCACTGGTAGAATATGTCCCAATGTTCGGGACGCAAATCGTCCCCAGTAAGCCGCCGGATCGCCACACCGTCCTGCGCTTCGCGCCTTTCCTTGCGAATATTCTTGCGTTTGCGCGACGACAGGCTGGCGAGAAACGCATCGAAGTCAGGATAATCGCGATTAATGAAATGAAACTGCCGATCGGTCCGATGCAGCAGCCCGACTTTGTCACAGGCAGCGCGATCCGTTTCGGTCAGGAATGTCAGATGCGCACCGGAACAGCCAAGCTGCTCCGCCGCCTGCACCATGGTGGCCAGTGCCGCGATCCGACCCTCCTGCGACTGTGACAGCAGACGCGGTCCTGTGGCAGGCGTGAAGGGTACGGAGCATTGCAGCTTTGGATAATAGGGAATTCCGGCACGTTCGAGCGCATCCGCCCAGCCGTGATCGAACACATACTCGCCCTGGCTATGGCTCTTGGCGTATAGAGGCGCGGCGGCAATCGGCGTGCCGTCTGGATCCTCGACCCAGACATGGCGGGGTGTCCAGCCTGTCTCGGCCTGTGCGCAGCCGGAAGCCTCCAGCGCATGCAGGAACCGGTGAGTCAGAAAAGGATGGGAGACCCCCTTCTCCGCCCCTGGGATCAGTGCGTCCCACGCATCGGCTGTTACGTCGTCGATCCGGGATAGCAGACGCACCGTAATGGCGGGGGCCTCAGGTTCAGCCATGCAGTGGATCAGTCATCAGTGCGAAATTCTACCACGCCGTCACGCAATTCAGTGACCTCGACGCAGCTTTCGCCCGTGTCTGCGATCCGGCAATTCAGCTGGCCACCTTCGATCACCTGTGCGTTGGCGCAATCCGCGCCCGGCATCACAATCTGCGCAGTCTTGACGTCGCCAGCCTCGGTCGTCTGCGGGAACATATTGGCGCCGGCCGACTGACCATTTCCCGTCACGTCAAAGGCGAACAGGCCGGCCGTTACCCTATTGTCCGTCCCATTGACGACAGACATCATCAACAGGCAGGCATCCGGTTCGGACACGACACGGTCAACCAAGATCAGCACAGCACCATCGGCGTCAAACGCTTCGGCGGCGGCAGACTCAGGGACAGGGGGGATTTCGGTCGGCGCCGTCACGACGGTGGCGTCCGGCGTCTCAGTCGCGGATATTTCACTATCCGGACTGCCACACGCAGATAGAATAAGGGCGGCAGACATAAACAGGTAGGCTCGGGTCATAGGGTCCTTACGCGTGACTCATGGCAGAGGTTTCAAACGACGACGCGTCTCAGAGCGGAACGCCCGTTTCGAGACAATAATCACGCACCAGTCCCCGCAGGCTCGGCAGGCGCGTCGTAACCTTGATATTGGGCAGGATCAGCTCGCGCAGTTCGCTGGCATCGATTGCCATGAGCGCACTCTTGACCGGGCCGATGCCGGTCACGGGCATGGATAATGTATCAAAACCTAAAGCGACCAGACAGGCGGCTTCCAACGGTCGACCGGCAATCTCGCCGCAGACAGATACGGGTGTATCATTGATGCGGCAACCTTCGGCAATATAGCTGAGTATCGACAGGGCGGCAGGTGATAGCGGGTCATAGCGATCCGCGACCCGCGCATTGTCCCGGTCTGCGGCAAAGAAGAACTGCATCAGATCATTGGCGCCAACGGAGACGAAATCCGCCACGTCGCAGACCGCATTGATCTGCCACGCCAGCGCCGGTGTCTCGAGCATGACACCCACTTCCACCTTGGACGGCAATTCCTGTCCGAGCTTTTTGGCGCGCTCGATTTCGCGGTCGAACAAGGCCCGCGCATCGACCATTTCCTCGACCGTCGTTACCATCGGGAACATAACCCGCAAATGCCGTCCGGCTCCAGCCGCGACGAGGGCGCGAAGCTGGTATCGCATCAGACCCGGTCGATCCAGACCGATGCGAATGGCGCGCCATCCCATTGCCGGATTTTCCTCGGGCACAGGATCGATGTAGGGCAGAATCTTGTCACCGCCGAGATCGAGCGTACGGAACGTCACCGGGCGGTCACCAGCCGCCATGATCGCCTTGCGATAAAGCTCTGTCTGCTGATTGAGGCGCGGCATGAAGTCGGACACCATGAACTGGAACTCGGTACGGAACAGTCCGATCCCGTCCGCGCCCGCCTGATCGAGTTGGGGCAAATCCACCAGCAGTCCGGCATTGAGCATCAGATCGACTTCAAGCCCATCTCGCGTAATCGTCCGGCGAAACCGAAGCTGATCATAGGCGCGGCTCATCTCGCCGCGAATATTGAGCCGCATCTGGAAGCCCGAAACCTGCGTTTCGAGCGGTCTCAGATGAACAAAACCGTCTTCGGCGTCGACCAGCACGTCGTCACCCGTTTCAATCCGGTCCAGAACGCCTGTTGCGCGCCCGATCAGCGGCAAACCCAAGGCGCGCGCGATAATCGAGGTGTGCGATGACAGCGTGCCTTCTTCCAGAACCACCGCCGCCAGCTTGTCGCGGTCATAATCAAGCAGTTCCGCTGGCCCAAGCTCGCGTGCAAACAGAATCGCATCGTCGGGAATATCCGGTGTCACGGAATCGCCCGACAGCAAGCGCAACATGCGGTTCGCCAGATCTTCCAGATCATGCAGACGCGCACGCAGATAAGGGTCACGCACCTTCATCAGGCGCGCGCGGTGTTCATTGCGCACCCGTTCGACGGCGGCTTCTGAAGTCAAGCCCGAATGGACGGCCTCGCGCAAGCGCCCGACCCATTTCCGGTCATAGGCAAAGGTGCGGTAGGCCTCATAGATTTCCTTGGAAGCGCGGGTCAGGGTCGCCGCCTCACCCGAAACCATTGCATCGACATGAGCCCGCAAGCGGGTAATCGCATCTTCGAGACGAAGTTCTTCCTGCGCAATATTCTCGGCCAGAAGATTGGCCGGCGCGACAGGCGGGCGATGCAGCACCGCGTAGCCGCGGGCCAGGCCGGGCGCAAACGCCTTGGCGGATAGGGTTTCAGGCTTGGTCTGGGCGAGCGAAATGCCTTTTAGCGCCGCTTTCTTGCCGCCGACCCGCTCGTCATCGACGATGATTTCCGCTAGCACCATGGCCACGGTCAGCATGTCTTCGACTTCATCTTCGGAAAAGCTGCGGGCGTCCTTGCTCTGTACGACCAACACGCCGAGCGTACGCCCGCCCCGCAGGATCGGCACGCCGAGAAACGACTTGAAGGGATCCTCGCCCGTTTCGGGACGATAGGAGAAGAGCGGATGGCTCGGCGCGTCTGCCAGATTGAGGGGCCGTGCGGTCAGGGCCACATGACCGACAAGGCCTTCGCCCGGTTTCATACGGGTCTTGTGAACGGCGGAGCGCTTCAAGCCTTGCGTAGCCGACAGCTCCAACTCTTCGCCCTGTCGCAAGAGATAGATGGAGGCCACATTGACCCGCATGGAGGAACTGATCGCCGCGACGAAATCATCCAGCCGCTCCTGAACGGATTCGGTGCCCTCCATCGCCGCACGGATCGCGCGCATCAGTCTGGGCGGCGTCGTCACGATATCGGGATTGATGCTCATCAATCCCAATATAGCCTATCCGGGCCCCTTCTGTCAGGGCGAAACGGCGATTTGGGGTTAAATCCCGCTAATCTTCGTTAGCCATGTCGCTTTCGAGTGCGGGGTCGACCTTTGGTGCACCGTCGCCACGAGCTTCTATTGCGTCTTCGATCACGACCAGGATAACCTCGTTGTCAAGATCGACCTGCGGGACTGCCTCGAGCGTGAAGGGATGGTAGAAGCTTGGGCCTTCTGGCAGCTTGATTTCGAGCGTGTCACCCGCCCCGAATTCATGCACGGCCTGCACCGTCCCCACCGTCTCGCCCGCGACCGTGTCGACACGCAACCCGACCAAGTCCGAATAATAGAACTCGCCCTCGTCAGTTTCAGGCAGAACGTCACGCGGTACGAAAAGCTTTGTCGACTTCATCGCCTCCAGGGCTTCGCGCGTGTAACGTTCCTTGACCGCCAAGCTGAAAAAACGGCTGACGGGCCGGGCAGATTTGGGGGTGAACAGGATCTCTCCCTTATCGTTCAGAAGCGGGCCATAGGCTGCGAAGGCGGTTGGATCCGCCGTGAAGGATTTGATCTTCACATTGCCATGCACACCATGCGCACCCGCAATGGCCGCAACGCAGGTCAGAGAGTTCTGTGGGGATTTCGCGCTCATGCCGCCCCTCTAATCCCTCCATAGACGGACCGATAGAGGCCATGACAGGCCGTCGCAGATTATCTTGACGCCACAGCGAAAACTGCTATTGATAAGATTATCAATAAAGGGGTCGATCATGTCCGTTACATCCACATTGAAAGCGCGCCCGTCCGCGAAGCGCCATCTCTGGCTTGTATCCCTGACCTATCCGACACTGCCTTTGCTGGGGCTGTGGCTCGCCGTTTCGCTCGGCCAGCCGGGCTGGGTCTGGCTCACGACGGCGATCATTTTCGGACTTATGCCTGCGCTCGACCTGCTGATCGGCGATGACAAGAACGACATTCTCGGACTGATGGAAGACGAGGCCGACCAGTCGCTTTTCTACCGCTACATGGTGCATAGCCTGCTGCCGCTCATCTATCTGACATGGCTGGCCGGAGCCTGGGCAGCGGTCAATTATAGCTGGCCGATCTGGGCCTATATCGGTCTGGGAATCGGCCATGGCTGGGGTTTGACCTTTGCCATCAACAGTGCGCACGAAACCGGACACAAGCCGGACCGGATCAGCAAGTGGATCGCGCTGCTGATGCTGGCGCCAAGCTTTCTCGGCCACTTCCGGGTCGAACATAACACCGGCCATCACAGCGACGTGGCGACACCGCGCGATCACGCGACGGCGCGCTTCGGCGAAGGTTACTGGGCCTTTCTGACGCGTGAAATCCCGGGCGCGTGGGAACGCAGCTGGCGCATCGAAAGCAAGCGCGCGGCGCGCAAGAGCTACGCAAAATGGTCCTTGAAAAATGAGGTCGTTCAGACCGTATTGTTGCAAATTCTCGTCTGGGGCGCGGTCATCGCCTGGCTGGGGCTGGCTGTCATTCCGTACCTGATCATTGCCATGGTAATTTCCGTGACAGCCCTGTCGAGCCAGAACTATCTCGCCCATTATGGCCTGCTGCGTGACAAGCGTCCGGACGGCAAATATCTGCCGGCGAAACCGCAGCATAGCTGGAACACGAACAGCCTGATGACCAACATCACCAGCTATAATCTGGCCCGGCACAGTGATCACCACGCCCATCCGTCGCGCCACTACCAGTATCTGCGCAGTTTCGACGATGTCCCGACCCTGCCCTATGGCTACGGAATCATGTATTTACTGGCCTATGTCCCACCGCTCTGGCGCAAGGTCATGGACCCGCTCGTACTCGATAATGTCGATGGCGACATGAGCCAAGTGCTGACGAAGGAGTTGGCGCTGGCCGAAGGGGCCACGCGCTAACCCTGTTCAGGGCCTTGAGGTCGGCCACGGCGTTAATATCAACAGGACCATTGGGTGAAATTCGGACCGGAAGCTGGTTTCTAGCGGATCGATGTGGCGTTAAGGCACCCTGGGAACTGTTGAGAGGTTAAAATGCTGCCGAGCCATCCGCTTCTGGTCCCGACCTACACTAACATGCTGAGGGCCCTGACGGCTTGGCTGGAAAAATCCCGGTCGCAACTCTCGCCCTCCAATGCGGACGCCTTGATGTCAGCGCGTCTGGCCGACGACATGTTTCCTCTCGCCAGTCAGATCTGCTTCACCTGTCTGCAAGCGCAAGAACCGTTCTTCAGGCTGCGTCATGAACCGCTCCCGGACCGGCTGAACCGTCTGACCGAAATCGGTCGTAATCCGGATCAGACTCTAGTCACGATTGCCGCGGCACAGACTTATATTGCCGAGAGCCTGACTTATCTCGATGCTCTCCCACCGGACGCCTTGAACGGGCGCGGCAATTGCGAGATCGAGCTGGCGCTGCCCAATGGCATGACATTCGATCTGTCTGCCGAAGACTATGTGCGGGACTGGGCCATCCCGCAATTCTACTTCCATCTCAACACGGCCTACGCCATTCTGCGAATGAGCGGCGTTGATCTTGGCAAGGCCGATTATGTCGCTCACATGTTCAGCTATCTGCGATCATGACCCGTGTGACGCTGCGCCGGGCAGGCCCGACAGATTTTACCGAACTCTGCCAACTCATGTTTAAAGCCCTATACGCCGAACCGTCGCCCTATTCGGCCGAGAATGTCATGCTGGAGAAGATAGTATCATAATCCTGATCATATGAATGGGGGAGAGGCGTACCCCATATCACATGATACATCCATTGACCCTCGATGGGTTTCTCGACCACTGCAAGCCCGTTCTGATCCGTCATGACCGGCTCTCTGACATCCGTTTCGTCAAGTCGGATTGTCTTTATTTTCGCACCGGCTAACGGCTTTCCCCGGTAACGCACCTCCAATGGCATCGCGGCTCCGGGGTCGAGCGTCATCGGGTTGATTTTGGGAATGATCTCCAAGGTCAGACCCAGAGGGTCCGTGATATGATCATGAGGGCGCTCCCGCCACTGACCGGCAGCGATTAAGGCCTTACTCCGGCGCGAATAGCGCTCGATGCCCGCATCGTCCGTCGTGCGGGCTTCGATGCGGTGCAATTGAACCGCGGTCAGTCCTTCTTTATCGATATAATCGTTGAACCGATCGGACTCCAGCCGGCTGACCGAGTCCTGAGTTTCGATAGCGAGCCAGAAAAGACCTGGCTCCTGCACATTGATGGTCAAGTGACCGTCGGATGGTTCATAGAACTGGACCTGATCCTGAATCGGACCGGGGCCAAAAGTTCGCAGGCCGATAAGTCGTTCCGGTGCCAGGCTCCAAGGCATTTGATCTTCGGGATGGCCGATCATCACATCGACTGCAAAATCAGTTGCCGTATCGACTGCGAAACTTTTCGGCTGCAGCCAGAAATCATGCGCCGACGCGGTGATGCCGAACCCTAGAACCGCCGCTATAAGGCCCATCGCCGGAACGTGTCGAAACTTCAACTGACTTCGATATTGGGGCATTCATCTCGCTCTACGTTTGCTCGGATTAGTGCAGATACGAGTCAGCAGGAGTGTTTGGCGCAATTATAAGGGTCGATAACGTTGCAAATTCCTTGCACCCATTCTGGTCTTATGGTCGTAATTGATATAGATTAATTGATGTCATCGACGATAGGACTGCAAGCCCATCAACCTATTCCAGCGGGCTCATCAAATAGTGCAAGAAGGCCAAGACCATTACCGACGCTGACAACCGCCTTGCTGGATGCTTCGACAGCTTACATCGTGAAGGCAGCGCGGCTATGCCCGGATTCTACAGTCTCACAGCTCCGAAGCTTTACGCAGTCATCATGGCGATTCTCGATGACAGCGATCATTGCAACCATGTGATGACAACTCTCTATACAAGTCTTTTTGAGAAAAGCCGGGACAGACAGTTCTGTCTCACTTGGCCCGATCTCATCAAGCTCGCCCGCAGAGAAGCACTTATCTACAAAATATCGGAAGGCGAAACCTTGGCTGACGACAAGCCGGGTGTCGAAGGTCTAACGGACGTATCTCGAGGCCTACTCCAAGCGATACTTGGCTCGGTTTCTGATCGGGGAGGCGCATCATGACAAAAGATCTCAGCCCTCGAGCCGAAGCTCTGATAATCGCCTGCCTGACAGGACAAGGGACAGACGCTGAACGTCGAGAATTTGAAAAACGGATAAATTCTGACCCGAATTTTTCCCAACAGGTCGACGCCCTCGAAGATTGGCTGGCCCCTCTGGACCAGGACATCGACCATATTGAGCCGCCGGAAACCCTGCTCAATCAGATTATGGAAAAGATCGCTCCGGAGAAGCACGTGGATACGGTCCGCTACGTCACATCTTCCGCGGCCACTCCTACACCGCATTCGACCAGACTGTGGCGGGCTGCCGCCATTGCCGCCTCCCTGATTGCGGTTGCGTCGATCGCGCTGCATCTTACACCTCAGCAAAGGCAGATCACGTTGGTCGAAACCCCGGCGGCGGAGCCAGACGTGCAACCCTCCTTTCTGGCCCTGCTTTCGGTTGATGTCCCCTCTCCCCTGGTTGCCATAATATACAATCCGGAGACCGGTCAGGTCGTCGCCAGACTATCCAATGTAGAGGTGCCCGAAGATGGGGATTTGCAACTCTGGCTGATCCGGGAGGGTGCACCGGGACCGGTTTCGCTCGGACTTCTGGAGCGTGCGGAAAACGGGCAGGTCGAAATCAAAAGCTCCGAAGTGCTGAATCCTGCGCTTGATGTGCTTGCCGTCAGTCTGGAAGCCCCGGGTGGGTCAGCTTCGACTGGACCCGAGGGGCCGATCCTGTTTTCGGGACCTGTTACACAGCTCTGACAAGCGAGGGGGGTCCCATCTCGCTAGTTGATCAGTTTGTAAAGTCGGTCCTGCGCCGGAGATCTTTCGAAATCTGTGCGGACGCGCTGCAAGCCTCGTCTGATCCAGCTTTTCGCCGTATTTGTCGACACGCCGAAATGCTCGCCGATTTCACGGGCGCTCGATCCTTCGATGGCGGACATAATGACGGCTTTCGCCACGTGCGGTTTAAGCTTGGATATATGGGGAACCAGAAGATCGCGCAGCATCGTCACTTGCATATCATCGTGCGGACTGTTCGATTCGTCCTTCAACGTCGCGACCAGGTCGGTACTCAACGTTTCGACGGCGCGATCACGCGATTGTTTTCTAAGCCTGTCTAGCGCCTTGTTGCGGGTGATCACGAGCATCCACGTAAAAGGCTTCCCTTTTGCCGGGTCATATCGATGTGCCGCATGCCAGATGGACAGATAGGCATCCTGCAGAACATCGGCACACTCTGCTTCATTCGGGATCATCTTCAGAAGGATGGCCAGAAATTTGGAGGCGGTCAGAGTATAGAGCTTAGCGAAAGCGTCGGAGTTGCCGGCGGCGCAAAGAGCGAGACAGTCCTGCAGCTGCTCATTCAGAGCCTGATGTTTATCAAGTGATGTCAAAAGGTTGACGAGCTTCGGACAGGGTCAGACCCGAACCGGAAGATTGCACAATTTATAGATATCAAGGTTTCGATGGCCTGCGTCTAACATTTTTCAAATGTCGGGCACAATAGAATCCGATTCTTTTGCACCAAATGGCACTTTGGCGACGTTTCTAGAATGCAGCCGATTGAGAAATCGCGATCATGGCCTGTTGCCTCGCGTTGCTGGATCGATTCAGAAATCTCTTCTTACAGGAAGCCGTTATGACACCTGAGTTACGTAGCCCCACAAAACCGGACCTCGGCGGTCGGCGCTCGCACAGACATGTTTTTACGGATCTCCTGGCCATATCGGCCATTGCCATGATGGCCGCGATACCCATGTCGTCACAGGCATCGTCACACCGTGAGGCCCCGGGCATAACGGAGCGCCCCAAAGTGGACGGGACGGATTTCTACATGTTCCGTTCTTATGAAGCGGGCCGGGAAAATTTCGTCACGTTCATCGCGAATTACATTCCGCTGCAAGCCCCTTATGGGGGTCCCAACTATTTCACGATGGATCCGGATGCGATCTATGAAATCCATATCGACAATAACGGTGACGCCGTCGAAGACATGACGTTTCAGTTCGATTTCGACAACAATCTGGTCAACGGCACGGGTGTCACCCTGAATATCGGCGATAAAACCAATGCCATTCCGCTGCGCTACGCCGGTCCGATCGACTCTGTCGCCGACGCCAATCAGGGCGAGCTTGAGAGCTATACGATCACCTTGCGGTCGGCAGACCGCCGGACGGGAGCGTCGCAATCCATCACGGGTGCATCGGGCGCTACATTCGCCAAGCCGATCGATTATGTCGGGACGAAAACACTTCCCGACTACGAAGCCTATGCCAACCAGTTCATCTATGATGTAACGATACCCGGATGTGCCACACAAGGCCGCGTCTTCGTCGGACAGCGCGCCGAAGCTTTCGCCGTCAATCTCGGCGAAGTCTTCGACCTGGTCAATCTCGTCCCGCTCGAAGGGTCGATAGAGAATACGCGCGCAAACGATGACTTGATCGGCGAAGCCAATGTCACCTCTATCGCGATGGAAGTGCCGATCGATTGTGTAACGGGATCGGGCAATGGCGTGATCGGTGCGTGGACGACGGCTTCACTACCGCAGGCTGGACTCAACGACCCTCTGCCAAATTATGAGCAGACGACTCAATATGGCGGTGCCTTCGTTCAGGTCTCCCGTCTATCGGCTCCTCTTGTCAACGAAATCGTCATCGGTTTGCCGGACAAGGATCTGTTCAATGCCGCCGAGCCCACACTGGATGGGGCGCTGGCCGATTATGTAACGCATCCGACTTTCCCCGCCCTGATCGATATTCTCTTCCGGGACGCTCTTGGCGCCGACAGTAATATCGCACCGTCAAACTTGCCACGCACCGATCTGGTCGCCGCATTCCTGACGGGTCTGGAAGGGTTCAATCAGCAATCGACGGTCACACCGTCCGAAATGATGCGACTGAATACGGCCATACCGGCCACGCCGCGTGATCAGCAGTCGAGCTTTGGCGTCGTTGCAGAAGATCTGGCCGGTTTCCCGAATGGCCGCCGTCCTGGTGACGACGTCGTTGATATCGAACTGCGGGTTGCTATGGGCGCGCTATGTCATCCGGTCCCATTGGGTGCCGAACTCGGTGTCGCCGGTGCCGTCGAGGATACGGATTCCGACCTGATCAATCTCGGCTTCTGTACGCCGGATCAGGCGCCTGTAGGCAACCAGCCTTTCATTGACGGTGCGCCAATCAGCGCATCCGAACTGCAGAATGCCTTTCCCTATCTGAATACGCCGCTGCCAGGTGCTGGTGGCGACGAAACTCAATAGGAGGCGTTTCGATGAAGCATTTAGCAATAATGACTGCTCTGCTGGTCTCTTCTCAGCTCCTCACAGGCTGCTTTGGCGGAGACGATAATAGCCCGGCGCCACCCGTGATCGTTGTTCCGCCGCCACCATTGCCGCCACCACCGCCGCCCCCGCCGACAACGGGACAGGCGAGTGATTTCGGCGCGGGCTTTGCCACAGCTTTTGCGGCTAACCCCAACTCCGATCCGGTCGACCCGGTCATGGGAGACATCATACCGATAACGAAATTTGCGAATCCGCTCGATATTGAAAATCCCTAATCTTCCTCACATCGTTTGAAAGCCCGTGTCGCTAGCGGGCTTCCAGCGTCTGACGCAGGACTGTGAGCGGCGTCAGCAGATCAGACCAATCGACCCGCATTTCGCTGGCCGCAAACTCGGCAAAGAGCGGCTCCAGACTTTGGGTAATCGCCTCACGCGCCGTCGCGCCCGAGGGCGTCAGCCGGACGACCTTGCGTCGGCCGTCCTGATGATCAACCTCGGTCGTGACATAGCCTTTGTCCAGAAGACGTTTTACCGTCGACGACATGGTCGGCTGCGCTACATCGAAGGCCCGCGCGATCTCGCTAATCGTTTCGCGCGCATCCAATCGCGCCAGACGGTTGAGCACTCCAAACTGCGCGCGCGTCAGGCTGCCCGGCAGACGCGCTTCGAAAATTCGCGTGGCATTCTTGGCGATCATTTCGATTTCGACCATCACCTTGAATGCATCATGATCGGTCGGCATTCCGGCATCGGACGTGACTGTGGGCGCGCTCATGGCAGGTCCACAAGACGGGTGTGCAATGGCCAACGCGGGGACGGCCCGGGTGCGTCCGCATAGCCGAGACGGAACAGGCCTTGAACGCGCGCTGGCACCGAGACGCCCATATGTGAATGTAATGCCGTGTAGAGCGCATCCATTTCCGGAAACTCCTGAAGAACCTGACTGAGCGGCTGTAGCGCGATTCCCGCGCGTGTGGCAGCCAGATGGAGGCGCAGCCAGTCCCGTCCCGCAGACAGTTGGCCGGCCCGGCTATTGTCCTGCGATGCCAGCCAGCCAAAGGACTGCGCGCTATCGATCAGCCCGTTATAGAAATCCAACCCCCCAGCAAAGGCGCGGCTATTAGGGTCTTTCATCTTGTCGCGCGTCAGAATGCCCAGCGCTGCATAAGCGCTCATCATACCGCCGGAGAGCGAAATCCCGTCAGGATTGGCGTCGATCTCCCTTGCCCCAATCCGGGTCAATGCGATGCTTTCCAGATGGGTCCGTGGCAAGCGCGTCTCGATCTCCCAACCATCCTTGCAAAGCGTCCGGAGCCTTTCGCAATCATCCCGATCGTTCGTCGCTCCCCACCATCCGCTGTCGCTGTTCAGCGCCGTCCCCAACGCCAGAAGGTCATCTCTCGGCACAGGCCGATCGCTGAATTTGGTGCGGTTGGTCCGGCGCTCCGGCAGAAAAGTGGCCAGCGGATCGGACAGACCCGTTCCCGCCTCGCCCAGCGTGATATGTGCGATGGGTCTTGCGTCGAGTTGGTCGACGGCAACGCCCTCCGGGAAAAGGGTAATCGCAACCGATCGTCCCTGCTGCCCCGCAGCCAGCGAGAAAGCTTCGACGAAGGCCCCGAGCCCGATGAGAATCTGCCGATTGGACGGGTCCGTTTCCGGCAGGAGACGTCCAAGGTCCGGGTACAGCGTCAGACGGTTCGGATCATCCGCAGCCAGATCGACCAGCCAGGGCTGGCGATTATGCGGCGACGGCGACAGAATCGCATAGGCGAGCGCCGCCATGCGGGGATCCTCATAAGCATCGTCAAGCGTACGCCAACTGTCATAGGCGGATTGCGGCTGCGCGCAGGCACTGGCTTGCGAAGCGATCAATATGGATGCGGTGCCGGTGATAAGGAGCTGACGTCGGTTCATGATAGGATCCTTATATACATAGATACCTATACATATTTCATAGATGTCTATGGGTATCAAGCCTATCTTTCCGGAATGTGTATCTTAAATAACCGCCATGATCATCCGGAGCGCGAAGGCAGACGATTATGACGCACTCGGACAGCTCATGTTTAATGCGATTCATGTCGACCCGTCACCCTACACGAAGACGGAACGGCTGGCATGGCGGCGGGCACCTCATGCCGGCGCCGAATGGTACGCACGCCTGGAAGAACAACACGTATTCATCGCAGAAGATGCGAATGGGCCTGTCGGCTTTCTAACCCTGGCTCCCGATGGATATGTCGATCTGGCCTATATGCTGCCGCGCGGTCGCGGGCGTGGTGTCTTTCGGCAATTGCATAACTGTCTGGAAGACGCGGCGCAGCGCAACGGAACATCACGCCTGTACACCCATGCCAGCCTCTCTGCTGAAGGCCCGTTCAAAGCGATGGGCTACAGAGTGACTGAACGCGAAATCGTGAGCCTGAATGGCGAACAGCTCCGGCGGGCGGCCATGGAGAAGTCACTTTAATCCTGCAAACGCGACAGGCGCGCGACTTCGGCTTCGAGCCGCTGCTGTCGGCGATCACTCCACCGGACTCCCGGTTCAATCCATTGCTGAACGATTGGGCGGACACCCGTCTTGGGACCGCCAGACAGATCGACCCGGGCGATCATGCGATCGCCCTCCAGCACGGGATAGACATAATAGCCCCAGCGGCGCTTGGCCTTGGGTACGAAAATCTCGTTCACATAGTCGAACCCGAACAGAAAGCGCAGTCGCTTACGATCCCGGATGGCCGGATCGAACGGGTTGAGGACACGCAGCCGCGACGTTGGTTGCGTGAGCAATGCGATACGGTCTTCGATGGATGCGCTGGCGAAAGCATGTCGCCAGCTGCCATCCGCACCCTCGACCTGAACGGGAACCAGATCGTCTGTGACCCTGGCGATCCAGTCTCGAACCTCTGCCGTGCTGACGGCCTCCCAGAACCGTTTCAGATCACCGGGCGTAGCGTAGCCCAGACGGTCAATCGCGGCATGGCAGAGCCAGTCGATCTGGTCTGCATCCGGCACTGCAGTATGGCGCACAGTCTCCGGAATCACATGCTCTGTGAGATCGTAATATTTCTGGAACCCCTTCCGGTAGGCCGTACTCAGCTCGCCGCAATACCACATATAATCCAGTGCGAGCTTGATCGGCGGGCGCGCCCACATGGCTTTGGGACGAGGTGACTGGCCGTGATCGAAGTCAGCTGAACAGAGTGGACCCTCGCGTCCGATACGATCCCGGATATTGCGAGGTTCATTTGCATCCGGCAGGGTCGCATACCAGGAACTCCGGTCCAGCTTGGCTCGGAACTGCGCAAATCGCCGGGCCCACATCGGATAGGTCGACATGGGCAGCAGACACGCATCATGAGAGAAATGTTCGAATGCACCACGGTCGCGATAGGCGTAAGCATGCAGATCGGCTTCCCGGTAGCTCTGATCCCGGCTCCAGAGAATATGGTGATGGGCGCGCGACAGATTACAGATACTGTCGAGTTGCACATAGCCAAGTTTCGACACGGTCTCCTGCAAAGGCGGCGCGCCAAGCGGCGCAGGCGACAGGCCTTGTACGTCCAACCATAGCCAGCGTGCCGTCCGGTTCGATATGCGCAACGGCGTCATGGCCACGCCGACCATTCGCACCTGCTGGACGGGCCAATCAGCCTATTTGATCTTGGGGTTGGGACGGGGTGTCACTTTATTATGAGGTGGCTTGCGCTCAGCCGCTTTCCGACCCGTCGCTTTATCCCCAGCCGCTTTCTTCTCCGGCGCCTTGGACGGTTTTTCAATCTGTGTTGCCAAGTCGGAATTTCCGTCCGATTTGCTCTCCGTATTCCCAAGGGGGGGCTGCGTGTTGCTGCCCCGAATTTCGAGCGCCACATCCTGCGTTCGGATATTGAGATCGCGCTGTGGGAACGGAATTTCATAACCTTCGCGAGCCAGCGCCTTGTTCACTTCCGTGTGGATCTGGTGACTGACCGGGAAGCGGTCTTCAAAATTCCGGATGAAGAAGCGCAGTTCGAAATCGAGCGAACTGTCGCCAAATCCAAGGAAGAAGACCTGCGGCGGCGGTGTTTCAAGGATTTTGCGATTGGCGTCGATGACGTCGAGCATGACTTCGCGCGCGCCTTCCGTATCCGAGCCATAGGCGATCCCGACGCGCACGATCACACGCGTAACCGAATTGGACAGGGTCCAGTTCGTGACTTCCTGAGAAATCAGGTTTTCGTTGGGAATCAGGATTTCGCGATTATCCAGATCGCCGAGTGTGGTCGCTCTGATCTTGATCCGCGTGACCGTGCCCGACTTATCACCAATAGTCACGAAATCGCCGATCCGGATGGGTCGCTCGAACAGAATGATCAGGCCGGAGACGAAATTGGCGATGATCTTCTGCAAACCGAAGCCGATGCCGACTGACAGACCTGTCAGGATCCATTGCAACTGCCCCCATTGCAGACCGAGCCGCTGGAAGGATACGACGATCCCTGACGCGACGATAATATAGCCCAGAATGGTCACGACTGCATAGCGTGCCCCCGCATCGACCCCCATCCGGTCAAGAATGAAAATTTCCAGAAAGCCCGGCAGATTACGCGCGGCGATGATCGTGATCGTTGCAATGACGCCCGCCTGCAGCACGGTCCAGAGCGTGATACTGCGAACGATTTCCGTCTGGGTATCCGGATCGATCTCTCCCGTGCCGATCTCGCCCAGTTGGAACCCGTCAAAGATCGTGAGGGCCGGCAGCAGACCGGACCAGATGAACCATAGCAAGGTCACCAGACCGATGGCGACCAGTGTCTTGAGCAATTGCGCCGACTGGCGGCTCATGGCCGAGACGTCGATGGCGTCCGTATCGACGGGCGGCGGGGCGGGCATCTCTTCGCCGCGCGCTTCCGCTGCCTGCTGTTCCAGCCTCGCCTTCAGCTGGGCTTCACGCCGCTCCACCGCCTGACGGTACTTGATCTGACGCTGCGAAACAGTGATGGCGCGACGAACCGTTCCGTAGATCACATAAGCCGACAGGATCACCCAGATCGTCAGGAACAGGCGCAGCAGAATGTCGTCGGCGCTCTCATACCAGCCCGCACCCGCCATCAGCGCCGCAAATAAGGGTAGGCCGATCGCAATGACGGCGACGGGAATACGGTAGCGATTCGGGTCCTCTGCAGGCCGTTCCGCCAACGCGCGCTGACGGCTGCGCCACAGAACCAGGAACGCAAATGTCGACAGGCCCAACGCCGTGACAATGAAGGCCGCAAGAGAAAAGCCCTCATAGATGTTTTCGCCGCGCATGTTCGATGTCGTCGCCAGCAGGAAGGAACTGGTTCCGACTACGGGCAGGAACCAGCGCAGGTTCAGCTCTACCGATTTGCGCAAGGGCCGCGGCATCTTGAAATGAACCGCGAAAAGCGACCTGTCATTGTCCCAATATTTCCAGGTCATGATGATGGCTGTGAACAGCGCCAGATAAGCAAAGCCGTCCGCAAGACCTTCGACCAGCAGGTCGCTATTGCCGGACGCCGCGAACAGGATCGCCAGAAGCGCGAACAGAAGCGGCCAGGGCAAAGCCATGATCGCGCCGGAGCCGATCACCGCAGGTGTGTGCCAGAGACTGTCCTGCTTCACGCGACCGACAAATTCGGCGCGTTCGCGGATATTGGCGCGCAGACTGGGTCGCAGCCGATAGGTCAGCACGAAGGCCAGAATAAAAAGCAAGGTCACTGGCCAGAGGCGCACCGCCTCCCGCGTCAGAACGGAACTGGCCGTCGTCAGATGGCTCGGCGAAATCATTTCGACCGTGCCCAAGGCCACTTTCGTCGGCCATGCCAGATCGATTGCCGGGACACTTGGCACCCAGAGCAGGTTTTCATCCAGCACGGTGCGCAATTCGTCCGACTGTTCAGCCAGTTCGTTCTGCGCCGCCTGCAGCTCGGCCACTTCGTTAATACGGCTGGTCGCATTGGCGGAAATCTGCCGCAGGAAATCGCGACGTTGCTCGGCCAGTGTCAGAACCGCCTCTTCTGCCTGATCGGACAGATCCGGCATAGTCGATTCAGCGCGGCGCGCCTGTTCCAGCAAAAGCTGTGGATCGACACCGCCAATCGGCAGATCGCGCAATTGCTCCTGTGCGACGACACGTTGTCGTGTCAGCCGCGAGAGGGCGCGCTGCGTATCGCGCAAATCAGACCGGATCTGGCTTTCCTGTGGCAACTGATTACCCAGACGTCGCAATGTCGCGCCGGCTTCGCGGTCGAGCTGACCCAGACTCACCAGCTCCGTCGCGGCGGTCAGATCATTCTGGACATTGGCCGTCTGCCCACGCACCGCAGCCAGCCTGCGAGAGGTGACCGCTTCCTCAGCGGCCATCTCGGTCAGCATATCGGCCAGACGCAGGTTTTCCGCCGCCATCTGGGCCAGCAACGGATGACCGCCATCCAGCGTGGCGGCAAAGTCACGCGCCCGTTGTGCCCGGGCGCGAGCTTCGACAACCTTGCGCTGCCCTGTCAGTTCCTGCAGCGCCAGAATGTCCTCGGTCAGAACATCGGCGCGCAGCTCAGCCAGGTTGCGACGGGCCGAAACGATTTCCTGACGGACAGGCAGGCTGGCAATTTCGGCCTCGAGCGCACTGATCTGTCGGCGCAAGGCAAATTCACGCGCACGCAGGGCCTTGCGACGCGCCTCTGCCAGACGATCCAGTTCTGCCGTGCCCAAGGCTGTCAGATTGGAGCTGACTTCGCCGAGCTGCGTGCGGGCCTGATTAAGCTCACGCGGGGCCGCCGTCAGACGCGCGCCAATTTCGGTAGTCTGGGTCCGGTAACCCTCCATCTCCGCCTGAAGCGCCCGCAATTCGCTTTCCTTGGCCAGCAGATCCTGTTCCGTCGCGAACATGGCCGCCTCGCCGACCAGCGCCTCATCGGAATCCATGGGAACGCGGTCATTGATCGCCGCTTGGAGCACATCGAGTTCTTCGCGCAGTTGGGCCAGCGTAACCTGTCCGGTCTCGAAGTCCGCCGTGAACCGGGTCACGATCTCTCCCTGCCGGGCCGCATCTTCCAGTCGATCGATTGCCGAGGTCAGCGATGTCCGCAATTGTTCGGCCTGCTCTTCGGTAAACTCCGATGCTGATTCGCCTTCGGCTTCCATCTCGGCGGTAAGTTGATCGAGTTGCGCGCGCAGGGACTGCGTCGTGAAATCGGGCGGGGTCGAGACCGGCACGCTCGCAGGAGCATCCTGTGCCAGTGCCGGACCGAAAACCGTCTGCGGTACGGCCACCATCGCGCCGAAACCGACCAATGCGGCAACGGCCATGCGTCGAATATTGGTGGTCCATCCCATAGGGCCTGTTTTCGGTCTTTCCGGCGCATTGTAAAGCCCAAGCTCTACCCTTAGGGGGCGGCCATGGCTGAACCGCCCCTTATCTCGATCCAGTCGGCAGAGCTGACCTTTGGTGGGACGCCGCTGCTGACGGATGCGTCGCTATCCGTTTTCCCGCGCGACCGGGTCTGCCTGGTCGGTCGGAACGGATCGGGCAAGTCGACACTGATGAAAATTGCGGCCGGACTAGTGGAACCGGATGCAGGCGACATCGTACGCAAACCTGTCGTGAATGCCCGCTACCTGGAGCAGAGCCCCGACCTGTCACGCTTTGCCAGTATTCGCGATTATATCGAAGACGGGCTGGTTGGAGCCGATGACGCCTCGCGCATTCCCTATCTCCTCGACGCACTGGGGTTGAGCGGAACGGAAGCGCCTGACAATCTGTCTGGCGGTGAGATGCGGCGCGCGGCTCTAATCCGCGCCCTCGCCCCTGACCCGGACGTGCTTTTGCTCGACGAGCCAACCAACCATCTCGACCTGCCCGCTATTGAATGGCTGGAGGCCGAACTGGGCCGCTCCCGCGCTGCGCTCGTCCTGATCAGCCATGATCGGCGTTTTCTCGAAAATCTCTCGCGGCGGGTGGTCTGGCTCGACCGCGGCACGACGCATGAACTCGATAAGAGTTTTGCCAATTTCGAAGACTGGCGCGACGCGATGATCGAACAGGAGGCGCTCGACCGCCATAAGCTGGCGCGCAAGATACACCGCGAGGAACATTGGGTTACGCATGGCGTCTCCGGGCGGCGCAAGCGCAATGTCCGGCGGTTGAAGGAGCTTGGGCAACTGAAAACAAGCCTGAAATCCGCGTCCGGACCGCAAGGCAATGTCGCAATTACCGTCTCGGAGGCCGACAAGTCGGCCAAACGCGTCGTGGAAATGAAGGACGTTTCGTTCGCCTACGGCGAACGCTCGATCGTGCAGGATTTCGATCTGCGCATCATGCGCGGCGACCGACTGGCCGTGATCGGCCCCAACGGATCCGGCAAGACGACGCTGCTAAAGCTGATGACGGGCGCGCTCGACGCGCAAAGCGGAACGATCAGGCTTGGCGACAATCTGGAGCCGCTCGTCATTGATCAGGCGCGCGCCGATCTTGACCCGGATATGAGCCTTCGCGACGCCATGGGCGATGGCAATGAGAGCGTCATCGTCAATGGCCATCCCGTTCACGTCATGCGCTATCTCAAGGACTTCCTGTTCCGCCCCGAGCAGGCGACGACACCGCTGCGTGCGCTCAGTGGCGGCGAGAAAGCTCGCGTGCAACTGGCCCGCGGGCTGCGCCTGCCCAGCAACCTTCTGATCCTGGATGAGCCGACCAACGATCTCGATCTGGAGACGCTCGACTTACTCCAGGAGATGGTCGCGGAATACCCCGGCACGGTCATCCTCGTCAGTCACGACCGGGACTTTATCGACCGGCTTGCCGCCCGCACGCTGGCGTATGAGGGACCCGCGGACTGGCAACTTTATCCGGGCGGATATGCGGATATGGCCCGGCAGCGCGGCAAGGGCGTGGAAGCGCGCCAAGGCCAGTCTCAGGATAACCCTTCCGAAAAGAGTGCGAAAGCGACGCAGACCACCAAGCCGCGCAAAGGTCGTAGCGAGAAAATGTCCTATAAGGAGACCTTCCGTCTCGAACGCTTGCCCGGCGAAATGGATGCGTTGAGAGCCCGGATCGACGCGTTGAATGCAGAACTGGCCGACCCTGATCTCTATAGTCGCGATGCCGGTCGCTTCGCCGAGGCGTCAGAAACCTTGTCCAAGGCGACTGACGCACTCGACGCGGCAGAGATGGAATGGTTGGAACTGGAAGAAAAGCGCGAAGCCCTTGAAGGCTAATCCGTACGCTCTGCCACCACGCGAATATCGAGTGTGACGATCAGACCGACATAGTCACCCTTGTTCCATTCTTCACCGATCCCCCAGCGCAGGCGCTCCAGCGGAACCTGCGCCGTCATAACGGCACGCCCGTCCGTTTCCTGCAGCGCGAAAGGCAGCGAGAAGGGCAGGCTTGTGCCGCGCAGGGTCAGCCTGCCGTCAGCCACATAACCCGTCCCATCGGCACGAATAGTCTCGCTTTCGAAGATGCCATAAGGTGTGTCCTTGACATTCAGCCAAGCCGGAGTGCGCGCCGTACTATTGCGGTCGGTATGGCCTGCATCCAGTGAGTCGATCGCGACAACGACCCAGACGCGCGACATATCCAGCACGTCAGCGTCGAAGCGGATCATGGCGTCAAACTCGGAAAACGCGCCTTCGAACGTCTTGCCTTCCTGCGTGGCTGTGAATGTCAGCGCGCTTTCCGCAGGAACAACGCGGTAATTGATTTCGAAGACCGGACGCTCGATCGTGTCGGGCTGCGGGTCCACATCGCCGCCGTTACAGGCACAGAGCAGGATCGAAAAGAGCAGGATGACGGCGCGCATGCGCGCATGCTAGCCCGGTTCAAGCCATTGACCAAGGACCGTTCATGCCGCACCCCGATTCGCCTTACCTCGCCATCCCCGGACAACCCTTCACCCTATCCGACCGTGCCACGACGACCGACATCTTCGAAAGCCGCAGTGCGGCCAAGGCCGCGATTCGCCAGACAGGTGAAGCCATCGCCGAACTTGCGCAGGTGCTCTACGCCAATGCAGGCGAGCGCAATGCCCCGAAAGTGCTTATCGTTCTGCAGGGTATGGACACGTCCGGCAAGGACAGCACGACGAAGGCCATGTTCCGGCAGACCCCGCCGCTCAATGTCCGGGTACAGCCCTTCAAGGCGCCGACCAAACCGGAACTGGCACGTGATTATCTCTGGCGCGTGCATGATGTCGTCCCGAAAAAGGGCGAAATCGTCATCTTCAACCGCTCGCATTACGAAGATGTTCTTGTCGTCAAGGTTCGCGAATTTGCTGACGCCGAAACGGTTGAAAACCGTTACGGCCAGATCAACGACTTTGAGCGACTACTGGTCGAGGAAGGTTCGTTGATCCTGAAGTTCATGCTGAACATCAGTCGTGAGACACAGGCCGAGCGACTGCGCGCCCGTCTTGAACGCCCCGACAAACGTTGGAAATTTAATCCAGGGGATCTGGATGACCGCGCCCTCTGGCCGGACTTCATGGATGCTTACGAAACGATGGTACGCCGCACATCCACCCCGCATGCACCTTGGTATGTCATTCCGTCCGACGACAAGAAGACGCGCAGCGCGATCATTGCCGACATCGTCCGGCAAGCTCTGGATGCGCTCGACCTGCATTACCCCGATCCCGGCTACCGGCCCGGCAACTACGACATCTAATAGCCCGCATCCGGATCGACGATCAGGTCTGGCCGCTCGCCGCGTTCCAGCGCGCGATAGGCGGCGACGAAAGCGGTGACGGCATCCTGAGGCTGGGTCAGGCCCGACACATGCGGCGTCAGCGTCACTTTTGGGTGCAACCAGAGCGGGTCGCCCACGGGCAGTGGTTCTACTGGCAAAACATCCAGCACGGCATGACGGAGGTGCCCAGCTTCGAGCGCTGCGAGCACAGCCGGAACGTCCGCCGTCGCGCCGCGCCCGACATTGATGAAAAGCGCGCCGTTCGATCGCGCCAGCATGTTCGGCCCAATCAAGCGGTCCGTCCTTGGCGTCAGCGGCAAGGCCCCCACAATGACGTCGACATCGTGTAGCACGTCCGGAAGATCATCCCAGCGGATCACGGCATCGAAGCCTTCACTTTCTCGTCCACTGCGACTGACGCCCAGACAGCTCATGCCGACGGCGGAAAGCATGTCTGCCACGCCGGACCCGATGCCCCCCGTGCCGATGATCATAGCGCGCAAGCCTGCCACAGGGCGCGGCGCGGCCGCTTCGACGTCCCACCTTCTGGCCTGCTGCAACGCGGCCCGGTCCGCATGGCGCTGCCTGTTGGCCAACACATAGGAGAGCACATATTCGCCGATCTGCCGTCCCATCTGCCCGACCGTCCGTGTGATCAGCGCAGGCTTCGCCCGGCCTTCGTTCAGCGCCATCAGCATGCCGTCCGCGCCTGCCCCGCTGATGTGGACCCAGCTGACTTCGGCATAGTCCGCTATTTTCGCCCCCGGCTGAAATCCGATGACGGCATAAGGCAGATCGGGCGCCGGACCGCTCATCAGCACATCCAGTTCAGGCAAGGCATCCCGCAGCATCGCCGCCATCTCGCTGGCTGCACCGCCAAGGACGACGACGGATTGGGGCAGAACCATCGACACAGCTCTAGGCGCTCAGACTGGCCCGCATTGTTTTCTTGTCGATCTTACCGACAGGGGTCAGCGGGATTTCGTCCAGAATATGGACCTGTTTGGGGACCTTGTAGGGCGCCATGTTGGCGCGGATCCAGTCGGTCAGACGGGCCTTGACCTCTGCGTCTGCCCCTTCGCTGTCAGGACTGCGTTGAATGAAGAGGTGGACGATGTCGTTCCCCGGTCGCGTCTCATCCGGCGCGCCGACAATCGCGCTCTCGGCCACATCAGGATGGGCCTTGAGCTTGTCCTCGATCTCGACTGAAAACACCTTGAATCCACCGACGACGAGCATGTCCTTGGCGCGGTCGCACAGAAAGACATAGCCGTCTTCGTCCATATAACCGACATCGCCCGTGAACATGTAGCGTTCGCCATCGATGATGCGCAGAGCGCGCGCACTTTCTTCTGGCAAGCCAAGATAGCCTTTCATCACCTGCGGCCCCGACGTCACGATCTCGCCCGGCTCGCCGAGCGGCATTTCCTGCGTGCCGGTTTCGACGTCTCTGATTCGCACATCTGCACCGGGCAGCGGGATGCCGACGGAGCCGCGCCGGTAGTGCGTCATCGGATGCGCAATATAGCAGGGACCCGTTTCCGTCATGCCGAACACATCGGAGAACTTGTCCGGGCCGATCACGGCCTCCAGCCGGCTGAGCGTATCGCTCGTCAGCGGGGCTGCACCGGACTTGGCGACCTTGAGACGCGAGAAGTCGACGGTGGCGAAATCCCGATGGGCTATCAGCATATCGTACAGTGCCGGAACGGCCCCCAGCAAGGTCGGCGGTCGATCCCGCATCTGTGCCACGAAATGATCGATATCACGCGGATTGGGCAGAAGTAGGAGTTCAGCGCCCAGCGGCACTGCATAGAGCAGCAGAGCCAGACCGGCCGCATGGAAGAACGGAAAGGCGGATGCATAGCGTTCGCCGTAAACTTCGGGATCGGGATCGAACGCACGCGCCATAGGCCCATTGCCCAGAAGGTTGCGGTGACTGAGTTCCGCGCCTTTGGGCTTACCCGTCGTACCGCCCGTATACTGTATCATGAAGGTGTCGTCAGGGTCGATGTCGACCTGCGCGAAATGCTCGCTCTTCCCTTCCATCAGCGATTGGTAAGTCTGTGACGTCACACCCGGTAGCGCGACGGGGTCTATGTCAGGCGCGCCGAGCGTATCGCCGCCGCCCATGCTGATGATGTGGCGTAGCCCGTCCGGTACAGCAGGCATCCCTTCCAGGGCCGACGCCAGATCGGACAGACTCAACAGCACGGAAATACCGGCATCGTCGATCTGGTGAGCCAGCTCGGGCGGTGCCAGCAAAGGTGAAACGCCCGATCCGCGCGCGCCCAGTTTCGATATGGCAATCAGACCGATCAGATATTGCGGAATGTTCGGAAGATGAAATCCAACCGTGTCGCCACGTCCGACGCCCAGCCCGGCCAGTGCATTGGCCAACTGGTTCGCCATACTGTTCAGCGCGCCATAGCCCACGGTCACATTCATGAAGCGGTATGCGGGGGCGTCCGGTCGGACGGCGGCATGACGATCGGCATGTGCCCCCAAGGGCAGGCCATCAAAGATGGGAGGCGTCACGCCCAGTTCGTCGTACAGTTTCAACCACGGCCGCACGCGTTCGCTCATGCTCATTCTCCCACCGAACCACCGGGCTCTCTGGCAGGCCCGTTGCGATCATCTCTGCCAGCACCGACAGAAGGGGGAAAGGTGTTTCTCAGAATGCGGTCGGCTACTCAGCCGCTGCCAGCAATTGCGCGTTCCCGCCTGAGGCCGTGGTGTCGATGCAGACATGTTCCTCACGCACCAGCATGAGCGGATCGTCAGATACGATTAGCGGCAGGATCGGCCCATCGCGTTCGGACAGCGCCATTCGGCAGACGCGCTGCTGCGCTTCCGTTCCCCAATGCATAACCGCCGTGAACCCCGTAAGTGTACGCAGATCGCCGGGCTCGACCGCCAGCAGCACCGCACTATTGCCGAAGCTCTGCGCCAGTTCGGCCTGCGCGGCGCGGTTGGCTTCGCCGGGACCGAGGCACAGAACCTTGCCTTTGGCATAGACCGACAGGCGGTTGCTCTCCCCGGTTGGACCGGGAAGCTCGACAGTCGAGAGTGGTTCCAGCCGCGCAGGCGGAGCCGTGTCGATAATGGATTGCGCATCCGGCGTGGGCGTTTCGTTCACCGCGTCGCGTCTGACGGCCTGCCGGGTAAACCGTTCGACATAACCCGGACCTCCAGCCTTGGGGCCAGTCCCAGACAGGGCCGACCCACCAAAAGGCTGAACGCCCACAACAGCACCGATCTGGTTGCGATTGATGTAGATATTGCCGACCCGCAGCAGGCGCTTGGTTTCCTCGACCCGACCATCGATGCGCGTATGCAAGCCGAAGGTCAGCGAATAGTCGCGCGCATTGACGGCTGTGATGATGGACGGAATGTCTTCTGCATCGAAAGATGTGACGTGAAGCACCGGTCCGAACACCTCGCGGGTCACATCTTCATAGCGCTCCACCTCGATCAGGGTCGGCGGCACGAACAATCCTTCATCCGGAATGTCCAGCTGATAGAGCGGATCATGCTGCGCAATATAAGCTTGGAGGCCCTGCCGCGCGCGGTCGTCGATGACAGGGCCGACATCCGTCGACAGATTCCAGGGATCGCCCATGCGCAACTCGGCCATCGCGTCCTTCAGCAAACGGACAAAAGGGTCATAGATATCGCTTTGCACAAACAGCACCCGGAGCGCCGAACAGCGCTGACCTGCACTCTGAAAACTGGAGGCCAGCACATCGCGGACCGCTTGTTCAGGCAGCGCCGTACTATCGACGATCATGGCATTGATGCCTCCCGTTTCCGCGACCAGCGGAGCCTCTGGCGCAAGATGGCGAGCGACATTTTGGTGGATTGCCATGGCCGTCGCCGTCGATCCGGTGAAGACCACACCGTCGATCCGTGGATCGGACGTCAGCGCCGCTCCGACGGTCGTCCCTTCGCCCGGCATGCATTGCAGCGCCGTGTCCGGCACGCCGGCTTCGTGCAGAATCTGCGTTGCACGCATCGCAATCAAGGGCGTCGTTTCCGCCGGTTTGGCAATGACCGCATTCCCTGCGGCGAGCGGACCCGCGACTTCGCCGACGAAAATCGCCAGCGGGAAATTCCACGGCGCGATCGCTGCGACTGTGCCCAGCGGCTGATCCGCATCGCTGGCAAAGGTCGCATAATACCTTAGAAAGTCCGCTGCTTCGCGCAGCTCGGCAATCGCATCTTCTGCCGTTTTCCCCGCTTCGCGCGCCAGCAGAGCCAGCAATTCAGGCGCAGCCATTTCCAGCCCATCAGCAGCCCGCGTCAATGTGGCGGCGCGAGTTGCCGCATCCTCAGCCCAAGGCGCAGCCCGGCCTATCGCCGCCTGTGTCTGCGCCGCGTCAGCGAAGGCGACGGAGCCGACCACCTCGTCCGGGCGTGCCGGATTGGAAATGTCGACACCCGCGCCGAAATTCCACTGATGGGTCCGCCAATTATCGCGCGCATGAAACAGGGAGCCCATGGTCAAGGGATCCCGCAGATCATAGCCGCGGCTATTGGCGTGCGGCTCGGTCGTATTGAGCGGACGCGGCAGGCTGGTCCGCCGCTCATCTTCGAACGGGTCGGCGATAATCTCTTCGATACTGACATCCGTGTCCGTCACTTTGGAGACGAATGAGCTATTCGCGCCATTTTCCAGCAGACGTCGCACTAGATAGGCAAGCAGGTCCTCATGCTCCCCGACCGGGGCGTAAATCCGCACCGGCTTGCCTAGCGTATCGCGCAAATAGGCATGCAGCGCTTCGCCCATGCCGTGCAGGCGCTGAAACTCGAAGCCCGTCTGATCCTCCCCGGCCAGTTCCAGAACGGCGGCCACCGTATGCGCATTATGGGTCGCAAATTGCGGGTAGAGATTATGCCTTTGCATCAGCAGCTTTTCGGCACAGAGGCTATAGTTCCGGTCTGTATCGACCTTGGTCTCGAACACGGGATAGCGCGGCAGGCCCATCATCTGCGCGCGTTTGACTTCCGTGTCCCAATAGGCGCCCTTGACGAGCCGCACCATCAGGCGACGATCCGTCAGTTCCGCCAACGCAGCGACCCAGTCGATCACAGCCGGGCTGCGTGTTCCATAAGCCTGTACGACCAGACCTAGCCCGTCCCAGCCATCGAGACCCGGATCGCGGGCCAGGGCTTCGACGATGTCGAGATTGAGCTCCAACCGTTCGCTTTCCTCAGCGTCGATATTAAAGCCCATGCGCGCCTTGGCCGCCATATGGGCGAGTTCTCGCACACGCGGGAGCAGTTCGCTCAGGACGCGGTCACGCTGAAACTCATCATAGCGCGGATGCAGGGCCGACAGCTTGACGGAAATCCCCGGATTATCGGCAATATCATCGCTATTGCAGCGCGCGGCCAGCGCCTGGATCGCCTTGGCATAATCGTCGAAATAATGATCGGCGTCCGGCATGCTCATCGCCGCCTCGCCCAGCATGTCATAGCTGTAGCGATATTTGCCGGAGGAGCGCTTGATCGCTCCCTGTATGGTTTCACCCAGAACGAATTGACGACCCATGATCTTCATGGCCTCGCGGACCGCCCGACGGATCACCGGCTCGCCCATGCGTTTGATCATGCCGCCCAGCGTCTTGTGAACCGGGGTACGCTCATCCAGCACACGCCCCGTCATCATCAACGCCCAGGTCGAGCTGTTGATCAGCGGACTGGAACTCTGGCCGAGATGACGTCCCCACTGGCTCGGGACAATCTTGTCCTCGATCAGGTCATCCATCGTCTCATGATCGGGCACACGCAAAAGCGCTTCCGCCAGACACATAAGCGCCACACCCTCATCGGTCGACAGGCCGTATTCGGCCAACATCAACTCCATCAGGCCAGGCTTTGAATCGTCTCTCAAATGTCGGACCAGCTCCCGCGCGCGGTCCTGAATGCGGGCGCGCAATGCCCCGTCATTCAGCTGCGATCCTTCCGGAAGAGTGGCTGTTTCGATCATTGCCTGCTGGCGAATGCGTTCGCGGTAGCTTTCCATAGGCCCCTTTAGCGCAGGTCGCCTATCCGTGTCGCGCACAGATCGACCTGCGCGACGCAAACTCTTTGCTTTTAAGCCTGCCGATGGACCTGCTAGACACGCGCCCATGCCCGAAACCCACACTCTCATTATCGGCGCGTCTCATGCCGGGGCTCAGGCGGCCGTCAGCCTCCGCCAGTCCGGCTATTCCGGCCGGATCACGCTGCTGGGTGAAGAGAAGGTTCCACCCTATCATCGTCCACCGCTGTCCAAGGATTATCTGTCAGGCGAGCGGGACGAAGACGACATATTGCTCCGCCCCGCTGACAGTTACGCCACCGCCCATATCGAACTGCGTCTGGGTGTTCGGGCTGGCGCGATCGACCGCGACGAGAAAACGGTCCAGACGACGGATGGCGACCATATTGCCTATGATCATCTGGTGCTCGCGACTGGTGCGCGCGTGCGTCATCTGCCTATTCCCGGCACGGAGCTGCCGCATGTCTTCTATTTACGGGATTCGACCCATGTCGATGCGATCCGGGCGGCGGTCAGCCCTGGACGGCGCGCCGTCATCATCGGTGGCGGTTATATCGGTCTGGAAACAGCAGCCTCCCTGCGCAAGCGCGGCATGGATGTGACGTTGCTGGAAGCCCAGCCCCGCATCCTGCAGCGCGTCACTTCTCCGACCATGAGCGACTTTTACCGCCGTGTTCATACGGAAGAAGGCGTCGAGATTGTCGAAGACTGTCTGGCCGCATCCATTGCGCAGAATGGTGCCCAGCTGACCGTCAACACATCCTGTGAGCGGTCCTATGAGGCGCACATGGTCGTGATCGGCATTGGGGTTATACCCAATATGGAACTGGCCGAATTTGCCGGGCTGGAGATCGCCGACGGGATCGCCGTGAACGATTATTGCCAGACGTCCGATCCCGACATTTACGCGATCGGCGATGTCAGCTGGCATCATAATCCCCTTTATGACCGACATATGCGGCTGGAGTCCGTTCCCAATGCGACCGAACAGGCCAAGATCGTGGCTGCGCACATTATGGGCCAGCCGAAACCCTATGATGCCCTGCCTTGGTTCTGGTCGGACCAGTTCGATCTGAAGCTCCAGATTGCTGGTCTGTCGGATGGTTATGACGATCTGGTTCTGCGCGGCGATCCCGACGGCTCTCGCAGTTTTGCTGCCTATTATTTCAAGGGCGACCGCCTGCTTGCCGTCGATGCCGTCAACGCCCCGCGTGATTTCATGATCGCCCGCATGGCTCTCAGTAAAGGCAGGACCTTGGACAAGACCATTCTGGCTGACTGCGACGATGCCGCGCTGAAAACGGCGCTTCGCTGAACTGTGTGCTCAGCGCCTCAAAGAATGGCTTCCGCACAGATCGGATAAAATAATCCCCTCCCCTTTTATGCGTAGGACTTCATTCCTATCTCGAAACGGATGAGAGGTCGTAGCCTTTGCACTATGGCGAAATAGATATTTAAATGAGGAGGGTTGGACGTGGATATCCAGGCCTATACGCAACGCGCCCGGTCCGTGATCCAGTCGGCACAAGCCGAAGCCGTGACGCGCGACAATCAACAGATGACGCCCGGTCACATCATGCTGGCCTTGCTGATGGAAGACGGCGAGCTGCCGCGCAATCTTGTGCAGATGGCGGGCGCGAACGCCGATGCGTTGAAAGCCAATGTGGAGCGTGAGTTAGGCCGGCTGCCCAAAGTTCAGGGCGGTAGCGGCCTGTCGCTCAGCCAGGCGGCGGCCAAGATATTCGCCAATGCGGAAAAAGCCGCCAAACAGGCGGGCGACGCTTTCGTCACGCTGGAGCGGCTCTTGCTGGCCACAGCCCTGAATGCGGATAAGGATTTGATCAGCGCGATGGACGCGGCCTCGCTCGATGTGTCACGCCTGACCGAAGCGATCAGATCCGTGAGAAAGGACGAACCCGTGACGTCAGATAGCGCCGAAGACCAGTATGACGCTCTGTCCAAGTATGCGCGCGACCTGACCCAAGCGTCGCGCGACGGCAAGCTCGACCCCGTCATCGGTCGGGATGAGGAAATCCGCCGTACAATTCAGGTGCTGTCCCGTCGGGGGAAGAACAATCCGCTGCTGATCGGCGAACCGGGCGTGGGCAAGACGGCCATCGCCGAAGGGCTCGCCAACCGGATCGTGTCGGGCGACGTGCCCGAAAGCATTCGTGACAAACGACTGCTCGCGCTCGACCTCGGATCGCTCGTGGCCGGTGCGAAATATCGCGGCGAGTTCGAGGAGCGGTTGAAGGCCGTGCTGAAGGAGGTCGAGGCTGCCGATGGTCAGATCATCCTGTTCATTGACGAGATCCATCAGCTGGTCGGGGCGGGCAAGACGGACGGCGCGATGGACGCGGCCAACCTGCTCAAGCCCGCTTTGGCGCGCGGCGAGCTGCACTGCGTCGGCGCGACGACGCTCGACGAGTACCGCAAGCATCTGGAGAAGGACGCGGCGCTGGCCCGGCGTTTCCTGACCGTCTTCGTGACCGAACCGACCGTGGACGACACGGTGTCGATCCTGCGCGGCCTGAAGGACAAGTACGAGGTCCATCATGGCATCCGCATCAGCGACGGGGCCATCGTCGCCGCCGCCAAGCTCTCGGATCGCTACATTACCGACCGCTTCCTACCGGACAAAGCCATCGACCTGATGGACGAAGCCGCGTCGCGCCTGCGCATGCAGGTCGACAGCAAGCCCGAGGCGCTCGACCAGATCGACCGCAAGCTGGTGCAGCTGAAGATCGAAGTGGAAGCGCTGAAGAAGGAAAAGGACGACGCGTCCAAGGACCGGTTGGAAAAGCGCCTTGCAGAGATCGAGGAGCTGGAAACGGAGTCCGAGGAGATGACCGCCGCATGGGAAGCCGAGAAAGGCAAGCTGGCGAGCGCGACTGACGTCAAGGAACAGCTGGAACGCGCGCGGTTCGAGCTGGAGGACGCGGTGCGCCGGGGTGACTATGAAGCCGCAGGCCGGTTACAGCATGTCGAGATCCCGCAACTGGAAGCGAAGGAAACCGAACTGGAAGAGGCCGACACTGACGTGATGGACACGGAGACGGTGACCAGCGAGACCATCGCCACCGTCGTGTCGCGTTGGACCGGTGTGCCGGTCGAGAAGATGCTGGAAGGCGAACGCGACAAGCTGATGGAGATGGAAAGTCTACTGGGCGCGCGCGTCATCGGCCAGGAAACCGCTGTCGAAGCCGTGTCCGACGCGGTGCGCCGCGCCCGGGCGGGCCTGCGCGATCCGCAGCGACCCATCGGCAGCTTCATGTTTCTGGGACCCACGGGCGTTGGCAAGACGGAACTAACGAAGGCGCTCGCCGCATTTCTGTTCGATAGCGACGACGCCATCACCCGCATCGACATGTCCGAATATATGGAAAAGCATTCGGTCAGCCGCCTGATCGGCGCGCCCCCCGGCTATGTCGGTTATGACGAGGGCGGGGCGCTGACAGAAGCCGTGCGTCGCCGTCCCTATCAGGTCGTACTGTTCGACGAGATCGAGAAGGCGCATTCGGACGTGTTCAACGTGCTGCTGCAAGTGCTGGATGATGGCCGATTGACCGACGGCCAGGGCCGCACGGTCGATTTCCGCAACACGTTGATCATCATGACGTCCAATATCGGGGCGCAGCATCTGCTGAATCTCGGCGACGGGGAGAGCGTGCAAAAGGCCAAGGTCGGCGTGATGGCGGAAGTGTCTGCGCATTTCCGGCCCGAATTCCTGAACCGGATCGATGAAATTCTGCTATTCGAGCGCTTGAAGCCTGAACATATGGGCGCGATCGTCGATATCCAGATGAACCGCCTTCGCGGCTGGCTGCGCGACAAGCAGATCGACGTGCAGCTGACGGACGCGGCGCGGGAGCATCTCGGCAAGGACGGCTACGATCCGAGCTACGGCGCGCGTCCACTCAAGCGCGTGATTCAGAAGCAGGTGCAGGACGAACTGGCCCGCGAACTGCTGGCCGGTCGCATCCATGATGGCGACACGGTCAAGGTCGACGCGGCCGGTGGAAAAATCAGGATTAGCGTCCTCAGCGATATATCGGTGGATCGCAGCTAGATTATCTGTCTCTCGGGGAATTAGAATAGACATTCTAATTCCCCGCCTGCCCTGACGTCCAGACGGAACAAAGACCGGGAACGGCGTGTTGCTTAGTTAACACGTCTTTTACTGGAGGTTTCCCATGTCGGATACAAATCTGATTGATCAAACGAAAACTACATTGCGTCGTACGCGCTTGGCGTATCTGGGCGCCATCGGCTTGACCTATGACTTCGCGGCTGGCCGCGTCGAGAAACGCCGGGATCAGGTCAAAGCCCTGTTCGACAATGCCTATGATCGCGGCGAAGATATGGAAGCGGACGCTCGCACCCTGTTCAAGCGCGCGAAGGATGAGGTCGAAGAGTTGGCCGACGATACGGTCGATGAGCTCGAGCAGACTGTCCAGGATGCGAAAGAAACCGTTCAGGAGCTGAAAGAGGAGATCGTTCTTAAAGTCGAAAAGGCTGACAAACGCGCAGAACTGTCCGAGAAGGTCGAGGAGAGCGACAAATATGCGCCTTACCTTGAAAAGGTCAGCGCCTATGACAAAGCCGCCGACCCGATCCACATCATGAAGATTGTCGATCATCTGGGCGCCGCTCTCAGTTCGCGCGACTCCATGTTTGTTGCCTGCTCCGATGAAACGGAACGCAAGACGGTTGCACGCAACTGGCTACGCAAGACGCTGAACGTCGATGGCGATCTCGCAGCGCTGGACGAAAAGGTGCAATCCGTTTGCCAGACCATGAAAGCCGACCGGCTGAAGGATCGCGTCGTATTTTACTATCTGGCAGCGAAGGCCGAGGGTAAACTCGACACGCTCTAGGGTCGACCCTATCCCGAGAATAAAAAGCCCGGCTGCAAGGCCGGGCTTTGATGGTTTAAGGGGGGGGCTTAGTCTTTCGACTTCGGTCCTGGCTTCTTGCGAGGCGTACCATCCTTTTTCAGCAGATTGCCATCGGCATCGCGCGGGATAGGTTGTCCTTTTTTCGGGCCGGGCTTGGACCCGCTGGCGCTGGCCTTATTCTTGGATCCTTTCGGACGACCCGGACCACGCTTTGGCGCTGACGCCATACTCGCTCCGACCGGTTTCGGCTTATTCTTGGAGCCCTTGGGCCGACCGCGACCCCGTTTTGCAGGCGCAGACGATGCTTTTGTCGCAGTCGCTGTCTTGGCTGTTGCGGCCGCCTTGGGCGTCGCAGCGGTCTTCGTGGTCGACTTGTTCTTGGAACCTTTCGGGCGACCGGGGCCACGCTTGGCGGCGGTGGTTGCGACACTGGCAGGCGTGGCCTTATTCTTGGAGCCTTTCGGGCGCCCGCGACCCCGCTTCTGGACGGTCGCCTTGTCGATCGCGGACGGTTCCAGCGCCTTGACCGGTGTGGGTTCATCTTCCGGTTTCGGCGTCGACCCGACACCGAGCGCCGACTCGTCACGATCAATCACCTTGGGCTGTGGCTTGGCCGTTCCAGTGAGAGAGCGGGCCCGGCTTGTCAGATTTTCAGCCGTGTCCTCGACGGAATGTTTGACATCGTCGAGCGTCGAGCGGGTTTTTTCTGTCGCACTCTTGGTGACTTCGCGGGTCCGGGACGCCGCCATTTCCGCGGCGCGGCGGGTTTCGGCAATCGGGTCTATATCCGCGAGCTCACTTTTCCCGCCATCGGGGGAGAGATTATCATTGATCCGGAAGATTGCGACGAAGATCTCGGAAATAATCCGGATCGATACCAGGACCAGCAAGAGTTCCGCAAAGAATCCGACAAATTCGATCAGCGCCGCAAGCGGATCGAGCTCGATTGAATCCAGCGCCGTTGCCGAATAGCTCAGCGCCCAGACGATCAATGCCAGCCAGAAGAAGGGGATAACCAGTTTCTCCTTAAACAATTTGTCGAAGGAGAAAAAGAAATTGACGAGGTTTTTCATTTATATTCGCCCAATTGGAGCCGATGGGAATCACCTGCAACTAACCCAAGCCCATTTCGGTTCGCAAGCGAATTAAACAATCACAAACACCATAGATAGAAAGAGAAAAACCCCACTCGCTGAGCGAGCAGGGCTTGATTTTAATTAGCGCGCTTTGGCTATTGCCCGGCCAGCACCGGCATATCCGTCTCGGTGGCCTGTGCGACTCTTAGCGATACAGGCGGGACGGTGACAGGCTGGACCGTGAAGGTGCTGGCCCGCATGGCTTCGATCTCACTACGCCGGGATTCGAACTCGGGCATACGGTCGCTCGACAGCGGTTTACCCGACAGCTGGCTGAGTTTGCGCGGATTGATTTTCTTGCCGTTGTGAATGACTTCATAATGCAGGTGCGGTCCGGTGCTGCGACCGGTTGTGCCGACATAGCCGATGACCTGGTCCTGACGTACGCGCGCGCCCGCCTTCACGCCGCGCGCAAATCCCTGAAGGTGCGCATAGGCCGTTTTATATCCATCGGTGTGACGGATACGAATATAGTTGCCGAAGCTGCCATAGCGGTTGGCGCGTTCGACGACGCCGGACCCCGCCGCCAGGATCGGCGTGCCACGTGGTGCGGCGAAATCGACTCCGGAATGCATTTTGCGATAACCGAGAATTGGGTGTTTACGGCTCCCGAAAGACGATGACAGGCGCGCGCCATTGATCGGTGTCGCGCGAAGCTTGCGTTTGGCCGTCTTGCCCAACGCATCATAATAGTTCTCAAAACCGTTATCGTCTTCGAACAGCCAGTAATCCATCGTCCTGCCGCGCGGCGAGAAAGAGGTAAAGAGCAGGTCGCCCGCTTTCACGACATCGCCCTTATGGTCGCGCGCGACCTCGAAGAAGAGCTCGAATTCATCCCCCGGCTGAATGTCTCGCTGAAAGTCGACGGAATATTCGTAAATACTCGCAAATTGCGCCACGACCTTGTCAGGCGCGCCCAGGCGCGTTGCATCGACATAGAGAGAGTTTGCGATCGACGCTTTCACTGCCATCATTTCGTAGCGGAACTCCGCATTGACTGCGCGTGATGTCCAGTCCGCACCTTGGCGCGAAACGAACACTGTCTGTTCCGCGGACGGACGGAAGGTGACGTCTGTAATCGTATCGCCTGAGAGATGCAGGTTAAAGCTCTGACCGGCGCGCAGACGGCGCGGCGAGAACTGTTCGGAAAATGCCTGAACAAAACGGTGCGCATCCGGCCCGCTCATCCCTTCGCGTTGCAGAAGCGGCCCGAGATTATCTCCGGGCTTGAGCGTGACTTCACGCACCGCCAGTTCGGGGGCGGCGAATTCTTCGGCGAGAGCCATGTCGAAGCGGGCCAAATCGAGAGTCGGCACCGGAAGAGCGGTGGCCTCGGCGATCGTGACCGCGTCAACCCCGTCATCGGTCGTCGGCAGCGCCATCAGGCCGACCAGCGCGACAGCGCCGAAAACGCAAAGCGCCTTGATGCCATTACCGGCTGGCACGCGCGTCGAACTATATTGACCGAAAGCCTGCATGCGAACGGCAAGCGCGGATTTAAGGGTATTCTTCATGGCTAGTGTCGTCCTCGGGCACGCAGAAAGGCACAATATGTCGGTTTAGGGTTGGACTTGCTCCCCTGACAGTGCCCGTCCAACCTTCGTAAAAAGTTAACCATTCCCACTTCACCCGTCACGTTACATGTTTTTTATGGTGAGTTCAGTCGGTCCGGCGTAAGCCTTGTGACATGAGTTCCCGCCCAATCGCAAATAAGAAGCGCAGCGTGCCTGCGCGCCTCCTGCGGATCGGCTTGTGGATCGCCGCCATCACACTGCTGATCGTCGGCGCAGCGGCGATCTGGGTATGGAACCAGCGCTATGCGTTGATGGAACGTCAAGCGATCACCTATCTCCAATCAATGGGCGTCACGGCGGACCTCCGAATCCGTTCGGCCACGGGTACCGAAGCGGATGTGCGCAATATCCGTTTGTCCTATGAGGACACGCCCTTCCTCACCATCGATCGCATGCAAGCCACGTACCAGTGGCGCGACTTGCTGAACGGGCAGGTCGAACGGCTTGATTTCACAGGGCTGAACGCCTCCGTCACTGTCGATGAAGACGGCAATATCATCGATGGCTGGCGACCTCCATCGACGGGGGGCGGTGCAGGTCTGCCAATCCAGGGGATCGGCCTGGACGACGCTGCCATCGAGCTCCGCACGCCTTACGGCACAGTTCCTTTTTCAGGCGATATGGAGATCGACTCGCTCCAGACTTTCACTGTCTCCGGCCAGATCGCGCGGACCGCGCTGACCCGCGACGATGTCTCCGTCCAGCTCGAAGGCCCGATCAACTTCACGCGGGACGGTGATCCTCTACGTGTGAGCATGCCGGATACGCAAATCTCTGTGGCTCACCCGTCCGCCTCGTTGAACCAGACGCGGCTCAGCCTCTCGGCCGTCTACGATCCGACACGGAAGCTTGCGGAGGGCACGCTGGAACTCAACGGCGGTACCTTCGACAGTGCTGCCGATATGGCCGGGACGATCAACCGGCTGTCGATCGACGGCGGCTGGCACGGCGGCGACATCGACGCCAATATCGACGCGAATCTCTCGCGGCTGGTGCTCACGGATGAGGCGCGCCGAAACGATCTGGCCCGCACGCTGAGCCTCAGCGAAGTCTTGGCCGATGTGCCCGTTGCGCAGAATTTTGCCCCCAGTCTGGTCCGACCGATCCGTGACATGCTGAGCGGGTCATCGCTGGACGGGTCTTTCCGCCTGCAACTGTCCGACCGGACCCGCACCGTGTCGCTGCGCCGACCCGCAACCTTGCAATCGCTAGGGGATCCGACCCGGCAGGTCATTCTTTCCTCTGTCGATGACGCGCCCGCCTATCGCTACTATATGGACGATCCAGCCTATCAGCTGGCCCTGCAGGCCAATCTGTCCCGACCGATCCCGCTCACGCTCACGCCGCTAAGGCTCACCATCCGCTCCGACAATGGGCTGATCCCGACCGGGACGGAGGCTGCATCCGGGTCCATGACGACTGGCGCGTCCTGGCAAGCGCAAACGCGGACAGGCCGACCGGCGCGTCTGGCACCGCTCTCGATCGACTTTGACTATCAGGCCCCGCTGGATGCGGCGTCACGATTGAGCCTGAACGGTGGCGCGATCTATGATGGCGACCTGCCCGGCGGTTATGTCGAGAATCTGCGGGCATCCGGCGTGATTGAAACGACCCTGCAGGACGGCGCCGTCGCAATGAATTTCCGCCCGAACCGCATTTTGCGCTTCGACCGGCTGGAGACGACCTCGGAGTGGATCGTCGAAGATTTTTCGGGAACGCTGCGCCCGAACGGACCCGTCTATGCCCGCCGGGCCACTGGTCCAGCGACTGTGCGGACGGGCCTGACCGAAGCCAAGCTGAGTGCCCGGCGACCGGCCAGCGAGGCGGCCCCTGCCGCAGAGCTCGATCTGCAGATCGGTGCCGCCAGCGTCGTCGGATCGGTCGCTGATACGGATCAGGACTGGGCGGTCGATTTCGAACAGGTCGCGCTTCAGTCCGACACCTTCCCCGTCGAACGGACGGATCTGACCTTGCCAGACGGCGAGCTCTCCGTCCGGCTGACAGAGAGTGGGCGCAGCGAATTCAGCCTGTCGACCCCATCATCGACCCTGATCACGCCCGGCTACCGCGTCAGGGATATGGCCCTGACGGCCGCTGGCACGGCGGAAGCGTATGCGCTGACGTTCACTGGCGGACGGGTGCGCGTCATCCCGCCGACCGCGGACGGTCCTCCAATCCCGGTCCTGAATGCATCCGGCGAATTGCGTTTCGCCGACGGTCAGTTCACTGGAACGGCCCAGACTGTTCTGCCGCAAGTCCCGGGCAATCCGATCGACATCGCTTACCGTCTGGTCGATGGGCGCGGCGAAGCCGAAGTATCCATTCGCGATCTGCGCTTCCGACCGGGCGGCCTGCAACCGCAGGAACTGGCCCCGGCCCTGCGCGGCAAGATCGCTCAGGTCGATGGATCGATTGACGCCGATCTGCGGATCGCCTTTGGCGGCGATGAGCCGATCACCGGATCAGGGCAGGTCCAGATCAGCGACATGTCGCTGGGTACGGCTCCGGGCCCCGTGACCGGACTGTCCGGAACTATCGAGCTCACCTCGCTTTTCCCGGTCGTGACGGCACCGGATCAGATCCTGCGGATTGCCAGTTTCGACCCGGGCATTCCTTTGCTGGACGGAACGCTGACCTATGCGCTGGTCTCCGATGGTGTCGCGATTTCCGACGCTATCTTTCCGATCGGCGATGGGCGCATCTCGTTCGACCCGTTCATCTGGACCTATGGCGCGGAAGAGAACCGAGTCACCTTGCGCGTCAGCGATGTGCAGATCGGCGAGTTCCTGAATGATATCGGCGATGGCCGACTATCGGTGACGGGCGCCATCGAAGGCGAAATTCCCGTCGTCGTTCGCGGTATCAATGTGAATGTCGAGAATGGGCGTCTGCAAGTCCCGAACGGCGGTACGATCCGCTATTCGGGCGACAACCCGATCGGCGATACGGATGCCAATCCGGCGGCCACGGCTTTCAAGGCGCTGGAGAACTTCAACTATCAGGCTCTGTTTGCGGAAATCGACGGCCCGCTGGACGGGGCTGTCAATATGGGATTGCTCTTTACCGGGTCGAACCCGGACGTGCTGTTCGGCGTGCCGTTCCAGTTCGACATGACCATCGAGGGCGAGTTGTTCAACATCGCACGCAGCCTCAACCCAAACGGCTTGCAGGAGCGCGTCATCGCATCCGTCGCCTCGCAGCAGCTGGAACGCAGCGCGGACGACGACAGCGAAACAGACGATTAGTCGACCTAGCCGGGACCCGAACTATTCGGGCCCATCGTGGCATTCTCACCGACGAACGGATTGGTGCGACGCTCCTGCCCGAAAGTGCTCATATTGCCGTGACCCGGAACGAAGCGCATATCGTCACCGAGCGGGAACAGCTTGGTCTTGATACTGTCGATCAGTTGCGCGTGATTGCCCTTGGGAAAGTCGGTCCGCCCGATCGAGCCCTGAAACAGAACGTCGCCGACAAAGGCGATCTTCATATCCTGATTGTGGATCACCACATGGCCCGGTGTATGGCCCGGTGTGTGGGCGACGTCGAAATGCACACCGCCCAGTTCCAGCCGGTCGCCATCATCCAGATAGCGGTCCGGCACGACGGCGCGACCCATGCCGGGGTGACCATAGCGCGCCCAGTGGTCGGCGATTTCGTCCATCCAGAACTGGTCGTCCTTATGCGGCCCGATCACAGGCACATCCAGTTCCTCGCGCAACTGGTCCGCGCCGCCAGCATGATCGAGATGGCCATGTGTCAGCCAGATCGCCTTTAGCGTCACACCATGCTCGTCCAGTTTGGCGCGCAGCTTGTCGACCTCGCCGCCCGGATCGACGAAGACGCCTTCCTTGGTCTCGGAGTCATAGAGAAGCGAGCAGTTCTGCTGAAACGGTGTGACAGGGATAATCTTGAGCTCGAGCATGCCCGCCATGTCGCGCCCGTCGGCCCCGGCGTCAACGTCCGACATGACAATTCGGACATTCAGATAAGGTTCAGCGGTGTTTTCTTAAGACGGAGATGGGCCGTTTCTTCGGTCTCTCTCTTTTCGACTCGCCCGGACGCTTGCGTTCGGGTTTTTTTTTTGTGGCTCCGAACGGTTCAGCACCCGCATAGTCTCACAGATATGTCAGCCTATCGTCATGCTGTCGTCACGATTGAGGCGTTAAGAGAGGCCATCCCTTGACTGGCGGCTTGTGCCTCTCCCCTTCCCCTAGACGACGCACAAGCCGCCCCCCTTTTTTACGGCTCCGCCATCATCTCCCGGATCGCCGCGACAGCGTGGTCGCGCGCGACCGTCTGCTGTGCCGGGCGGGTTGATTTCCATTCTTCATTGGTTTCGATCGCCTTGGCCATTTCCGCGCCTAGGAACAGATCCTTGATCGTGACCTGCCCGTTTTCAGCCTCGTCCGAACCGATCAGCACAGCCAGTTTCACGCCGCGCCTGTCGGCATATTTCAGCTGCTTGGTGACATTGCCTGAGCCGGTAAAGACTTCGGCGCGAATGTCTGCCGCACGCAGCTCCGCCGCCAGTTTGAAATAATGCGGCAACAGTCCCCGATCGAAGACGGTGATCAGAACAGGCGGCTGTGCGGCGACGGCCATGGCATCCATCCGCTCCAACGCAGAGACGAAGCGCGATACACCGAAGGAGAATCCCGTCGCAGGCACTGGCTGTCCGCGGAACCGCGAGACCAGATCGTCATAACGACCGCCGCCGCCGATCGAGCCGACCCGCACGGGGCGCCCCTTCTTGTCGGTAATTTCCGCCAGCAATTCGAGCTCGAAGACCGGGCCGGTATAATAGCCCAGGCCGCGCACGACTGAAGTGTCGAAGCTGACCCGCTCCGGTCCGAAGCCGGTGGCTGTCAGCAGCCGGTCGATCTCGGCCAGTTCATCGACGCCCTGCTTGCCACGGTCCGATCCGCCGACCAGACCCGACAGGGTCGCAATGGTGGTTTCCCGGTCGGCGGAGGCCGTAGTGAAACCCAGTACGGCCTTGATCCCGTGGGCGGTTAGTCTCGCCCCTTGCGTATAGTCACCGGATTCGTCTTCCCGGCCTTCGCCGAGCAGCGCCTCGACCCCGTCTTCGCCCAACCGATCGAGCTTGTCGATCGCGCGGAGGACCTGCAGGCGCTGCGTCGCACCGGCATCTGTATTGGGCACGCCGGACGCTTCCAGAATGCCGTCCAGCAATTTGCGATTATTGACCCGGACGGCATATTGATCGTCGCGCAGTCCGGCTGCGCGCGCAATCTCTGCGGCGACCATGATCATTTCAGCGTCGGCGACAGCTCCGCCCGCCCCGACCGTGTCCGCATCACACTGGGTGAACTCGCGGAACCGTCCTGGACCGGGTTTTTCATTACGGAAGACAGACCCCGCCTGATAGCGGCGATAGGGTTTGGGGATGGCGTCGTAATGCTCCGCCACGAAGCGGGCGAGCGGCGCGGTCAGATCGTAGCGCAGGGACAGCCATTGCTCATCATCATCCTGCAGCGCGAACACGCCGACATTGGGTCGGTCTTCATCGGGCAGGAATTTTCCCAGCGCGTCGGCATATTCGAAAGCAGGCGTTTGCAGGGGCTCGAAGCCGAAACTGTCATAGACGGCGAAAGCCTTCGCCACGAGCGATGCTTCGGCCCGGATCACATCGGCGGGACGATCTTCGAACCCCCGCGGACGGCGGGCTTTGGGACGAAAGGGTTTGTTCTTTTTTGCCATGACGGCGCGGCCCTAGCCGCCCGCCCCGCAGGCGGCAAGCCTAGCCGTCGGCTCCACTGTCTTTCAACGCGGCGAACGCCGCCCGGATGTCATCCTGCAAATAGGGTTTTTTCAACATTACCGTATCGCGGTAGCGCTCCGGGAGAACGGAGGCATCGCTATAGCCTGTCGCGAAGACGAAGGGGATGTCGCGTTCCTCCAGCGCATCGGCAATCCGAACCGATGTTTCGTCACTCAGATTGAAGTCGAGGATCGCAGCCGTGAAGCAACCCTCATCAAGCAGGGCGAGGGCATCGTTGCAGCTATTGGCGACCTGGGAGCTGGTAGCGCCGAGGTCGGCGACAAGTTCCTGGGTATCCATGGCAATGATGAAATTGTCTTCGACAATCAGCACATTGCCCGTGAAGACGGGGGTCAAGGGCAACTCCTTCTGACCGACTGTGCGTCCCGTCCAAAAACGCAGAGGCGGCATAACAAATGTTATGCGCACCTAATGCGAAGTCAGTTATCGTTCAATAACATAGGTCATCGAACGCTCGAAATCAGTGCAGATGTCGACGGGTCGTGATCGCCGGTTTTACCCCCCTCTATTTCGCTCAGAATCGTATCCGCCAGAACCTTCCCCAGCTCCACGCCCCACTGGTCGAAACTGTTCACGCCCCAGATCACGCCCTGAACGAACACCTTATGTTCGTAGAGCGCGATCAGATGACCGATGGCGGTCGGTGTGAGCGCATCCAGCGTCAGCGTGGTCGACGGGCGATTGCCCGGAAAGGTCTTTTGCGGCGCCAGGCTGTCGAGATCGTCCCGCTCGGCATTGTCCCGGCGCACCGTCGCCTCATCCTTGCCCAGCATCAGTGCTTCGGATTGGGCAAAGCAATTGGCCAGCAGCGCCCGATGATGATCCGGACGGTTCTCATGGTCCGTCAGCACAGCCACGAAGTCCACGGGCGCGCCTTTGGGACCCTGATGCAGCCACTGGAAAAAGGCGTGCTGACCGTTCGTGCCTTCATCGCCCCAGATCACCGGACAAGTCACCCCGGCACCGGTGCCGTCCCGGCCTGCGCTTTTGCCGTTACTTTCCATTTCCAGCTGCTGCAGGAAGGCCGCCAGTTTGCGCAGGCGGCGCGCATAGGGGATGACGGCGAGACTGTCATAACCGTGCCCATTGCGGTTCCATATGCCGATCAGCGCCATCAGCACGGGCATATTCCGGACTAGCGGCGCATCGCGGAAGTGACGGTCCATCTGCGCCGCCCCGTCGAGCAATTCGCCGAACAGTTCCGGCCCATAGGCGATGGCCAGCGACAGACCGACTGCGCTCCAGACCGAATAGCGCCCGCCGACCCAGTCCCAGAAGTCGAATATATTGTCCGGATCGATACCGAAGGCAATCGCCCGGTCTGGATTGGCCGAGACCGCCAGCACATGATCCTTGGGAGAACAGTTCGCAGCCGCGAGCCAGGCGCGAACACTCTCGGCATTCATCTTGGTTTCCTGCGTCCCGAAACTCTTGGACACGACGATGACGAGGGTGCGTTTCGGGTTGAGCCCGGCAATGGCATCGTTCACGGACGCGCCGTCGACATTATTGGCGAAATGCAGACGCGGTGCGGCCTTGGCTGTTGCGTCAAACGCATCAGCCACCAGACGCGGCCCCAGATCCGACCCGCCGATTCCGATATGGACAATATCATCAAAGCAACCGGACTGGCGCAGCTCGGCGGCGAATGTCGCGATCCGGGCACGCATCGCCGCAACATCATCCGCCACGGCCTCGCCGCCAACGCCGCGCAAGGCCGTATGCAGCACGGCGCGGTTTTCTGAACTGTTGATCGGTTCACCGGCAAACAGGCGCGCCCGCCAACCCGCAACATCGCGTGTTTCGGCGAGCGACAGAAGCGCGTCCAGATCCTCTGCGCTGACGCGCTGCTTGGAGAAATCCGCCCTGAGCGGCCCGACCTGCAGCGCCATCCGGTCAAGCCGGTCCGGTTCGTTGGCGAACAAGGCTGTCAGGTCGGGGGTCGCTGTCGCGCGGGATGTCAGATCGTCAAAAGTCATGAGCGGCGGTTAGGCGAGAGCGCGGTCGCGTTCAAGCCGTGAGCGTGAGCCTTTGGGTGCCCGGATCAAAGCCGATCAGTGTGAATACACGCTGCGCCTGCTTTATTGCGTTTTTGGCCACACGGCACTGTCCTGCCGCCCATCGTGGGGTCGACCTGAAGAGGCGCTTCTTGAAGAAGCACGAGGCGCGGGCTCTCGTCCCTTGCGGGAAAAAAGCAATGAACACCCTTTTGCAACGAACGAAAGCCCGCGCGTCGGTTTCCGGTGCAGTCACCAGCAGGGATACGTGTCCGGTCGGTCGCAAACGAATGACGACGGTCTCACAGCCCTTCGCAGCGAAGGACGGCTCAAAGGCGCGCGCCGCCAACTCGTCCGGCACAGCCGGATATTCACGCTCCCCACGGGCATTCGGGCCTCGGTCTGCGGTGCATGTCGCAAACGTCCGCCATCCAGACCGGTCTTGTCGAACATGCCTTGCGGCCTGTTCGGCACGCCGCTGCGATGACGCGCCCAGCCCGGACCCCCGGAAGACCCCATCCCCACCACGGTCATGCAACCGCCTCGTGACGAAGGAATGGATCGTCAGATCATAAGCCCGTTTCGAGAGGCGGGGATGAGGGATTCAAGTCACATGCAATGACAGGGGCTTAGTCGCAGAACTACGCGGGATTCCGATCAACCCGGTGATCGCTGCCGACTCTTTTTCCTTGGCAATTTTTCCGCCCCGTCACTCTTTTCTCCTCTTCCTCCTCTCGCCTCTCCCGCACACCTCTCCTCCTCATCCTCTGGCTCTCCCCTCCCTTTCATCCCCCGGCTTGACCGGGGGATTCATCACGGGACGGCTGGGCTGGCCGGGAGGGTTGGGAGATGAATCCCGGATCATATCCGGGATGAGGGAGAGAGGGGAAAATCGATCCATGCTTATCGCCTCAAGGACCGCTTGCGTTTCAACGCCTTGCTGGGCCCCTCGCAAATTCAGTCGCCCTCCCCATTTCCCTATGGTCCGCATTCCCTGTCATCGTCAGAGACATAAGCCTCAACCGACAAGATAGCTCTGAAGCTTCATTGCGGCGGGCATGGCGTTCTTGCGGAGTCGGGTGAGAATGTCGACGATCTCGGGGTCATCCTTGTCGGCACTGGCGATAAGGCCGGAGAAGCCGTCCAGACGGTTGGTCCGGATCCAGCGCTGCAGCACCTTATCCTGCGACCAGATCGCCTGGTTCATCATGTTGGCTGCGGCCATGCGCACGAAATCGTCGAGCCCGTCCGGCAGCGGTACGACGCCTGCCTTGGCGTTCTTGTCGGCGTCGGTTCCGCCCAGCCCTTCGAGATGGGCGATAAAGGAAGCGGAGAAAGTCGGCTGATAGGCACGCACGGTCTGCAATGTGATCCGGCCCGGCTTGAATATGGCGGTCGTCTTGCGATTCTTGACCGCCGATGCCGAACAGTCGACATGAACATGATCCGGCGAGGTTGGCAGCGTCCCGCGCGCCAGCGTGATTTGGTCGCGCCCGATATGGCTGACGCGGCCCAGGCGGATCACGTTTTTGATACTGCGCAGAGCCTCCAGTTCTGCCCGGCTGATGGTCGGAGCGTGGAACATTTGCGGGCGAATATCGGGGTCGAGCCGAACGAAATAGCCGCAGGCTTCGAGCCGGTCGAACATGTCGTCGCGACTGGTGGATTGCGCCATGGCTTCGAAGGCGGCGGCCTGCACGCCCATGGTCTGCTTGAAGAATTCGGGTCGCGTCTGGGTCGCGGCGCGGTCATGCATCCAGCCATCGCGCGAAATGATCCAGGTCAGCTGATCCGGGTCTGCGCCCTGTTCCAGTAGCCATAGCAGCGCGTCAATCCCGGTCTTGCCGCCGCCAATGATGACATAGCCGGCGGGCGGCGTATCCAGTGTGGCAATCCCGCCGCAGGGCATGAACTGCACACCGTCATCGACGTTGAAACTCGGCGTATGATTGGCCGGAACGCTATTCTGCCAGTAGGTGCCGTCGACCAGCGTATCGAATGCGATCTGTTGCACGGCCCCGGACCGGACATTCTTCACCAGCCCTTCGCCCTGATAGTCATGGCTGGGCAGATAGGTCACGCGCCCGGATGGCAACAATGTGTCGCGCATCACGGCTTCGTAATAGGCCTGAATTTCCGGCAGGGTCGCGAGGTCCGCCAGGCCGCGATTAAAGCCCGTTCTGTCAATCTGGTCCCGGCTCAGCTCCCGCGAGGCGACGCCGTAAAAGCTCGATGGCTGATGCAGGGTCACGAAGGGATAGGCGATATTCCAGTGGCCGCCCGGCCTGGGGTGGCGATCGATGATTGTCAGCGTCTTGTCGGTTTCCGCAATCAGCGTGTCGGCAAAGGCCATGCCCATCGCCCCGGCCCCGACAAGGCAATAATCCGACGTCATCATTTCGCTCATGCCCGTCGCTATGCGCGCTGTCAGGCGTCGGGGCAAAGAAAAATCAGAACCGCATCAGAGCCGCATCATAGCTGCATGGGGGGACGGGCGGCTCGCAGGCGCGCGTGTCCAGCCTAGCGGCGGATCGGTTGCAGCGGCGCGACCGGATTGGTCCGGACCACCGGTCCCGCACCGGGCTGCATCGGCGGACGCGGGGGTGTCGGGATCGTTCGTGCCAGACGGAAGCCGAAATCGTCGTAGCGGTGATCCTTGGTATAGCGCAGCCGTTTGGCGGCCCGCATCTGATAGCCATGCGTCACCCAGGACCCGCCGCGAATGATGCGCGCGTCGCAATTGCCATCCCGGCGCGGCGCCCCGTTGCCGGGATTGCCCTTGTGACCTGCGACATAGCAGTCGCTGACGAATTCATAAACATTGCCGTGAATGTCATGGACGCCGAAACTATTGGCGGCATAGCTGCCGACCGGCACGGTCTTGCGAAGATATTTGCCCGGTGTCGATCCGGGCCCATAAGGAAATTCGCCGTTGAAATTGGCGAATTGTGCGCTGATCGCGCGGCCTGATCCGGTCGAGAAGGGTAATTGCTCTCCGGCGCGGGCGACATATTCCCACTCCGCCTCGGATGGCAGGCGGTAATTGCGCCCGGTCTTCGCATTCAGCCACTTAATATAGCTCTGTGCGTCATTATAGCTGATATTGGTGACCGGGCGCTTGCCGCGTCCCCAGCCATTATCTTCGGGTCGGAACCCGTTGCAACCGCCGGCTTTCACACATTCGGACCATTCTGCGAACGTCACCTCATAGCGACCGATCTCGAACGCGTAATCGATTGTCACGGGCACTTGCGGGCCCTCATTCCGGTCGCGCTTGCTCTGCGAAACCGGGCTACCCATCATGAACCGACCGGGCGGGATCACCACCATGTCGGGACCATCGGCAGGTGGCACATGATCGATGATCGGGCGCATCGTCTGGGGCGGCAGGGCGCGCGCCGCCATCTTGCCCTGTTCGCGCGCGCGACGCAGGCGGGCTGCGGGGCGGTCGTCAAGGGCATTGATGTAGGGATCGGGCGTCGTCTGGGCCTTGGCGACAGACAGGGTCGGCCCCAGCCCGCTCATCGCGACCAGGCACACCAGAGCACTTCCAAATACAAACCCAAGTCTCACGACAGTCTCCACCGCATTCTGCGCCCCTCACGCGTGCCCTGATAACCCGATAGCCCCAATTCCTGCGTTACTGGCAATCGGTTTAAGGAGCCAGCGTTAAGGAAAGACTATTTACAGTTGGTCATCTGCAGTCGGCCCGCGCGCATTACAGTGCAGGTTTCATGCCTTTAACGGGCCGATGTCAGTGATCATGTCCCGGATTGGTCCGGGCGAGCTTGCGCATCAAACCCGGCCAGACGAGATTATCCCCCATGCCCGGCATGAAGGCGGCGGCGCCTTGCTGATAGACTTTGGCACCCATCTCAGCCGGTTCCTCGATCAGATTATCCTCGCCCGCAGCCTGCGCCAGAATCTGCACACGGCAGGCATTTTCGAGGAAATAAGTCCGCAGGAAGGCCGTGCCCGCAGACGGGCCCAGCGTCAGCGTACCGTGATTGCGCAGCATCAGCAGGCTCTTGCTGCCCAGATCGGCGACGATGCGCTCACGTTCGTCCAGATCCAGCGCGATGCCTTCATAATCATGATAGGCGAGGTCATCATGGACCTGCATCGCCATCTGCGTATAGCGCCGCAATCCGCCTTTCTGCGCACTGACGGCCATGCCGTTGGCTGTATGCACGTGGATCACGAACTGTGCGTCGTCGCGCGCCAGATGGACGGCGGAGTGAATGGTGAAACCCGCCGGATTCACGAAATAGGGCGTCGCCTGCTTGATCCCGCCATTGCCATCGATCTTGACCAGGCTCGACGCCGTCATTTCGTCGAACATGACGCCGTAGGGGTTGATCAGGAAGCGGTGTTCACCGTCCTCATCCGGCAGGCGCGCGGAAATATGGGTGAACACCAGATCGGACCAGCCATGCATGGCGATCAGGCGGTAGAGTGCGGCCAGATCCTTGCGGATGCGCCATTCCGTGTCGGAGACCTGCCCTTCGAGCCGGTCGATCTGTGTCGGATCCGGAATATTGAAGCCGGGCGTTGCTTCCATCGCTTGTTGGATCTTCTTCTCATTGGTAGGGGCGTTCATGGGTTTTCTCCGTTCAAGCCTTTCGTCGGTCTTCGGATCAGTCTTGCCGCATTCCGCAGGCGGCAGCAAGCGCGACACCATCACACAGCGGATCGTCGGCCAGACATCTGACGGGCGCGATCTGATCGAGTTTACCATGCGCGCGCCGTCAGGGCTGAGCGCGGTCTGGCTGAATTACGGCGCGACATTGACGCAGCTTATCCTGCCGGATGGCACCAACATCGTCGTCGGCTTTGACGATCCGGTGCGCTATCTGTCCAACCATCCCAGTATCGGCGTGACCATCGGCCCGGTCGCCAACCGGATCGGTCGTGCCCGCTTTTCGATCGATGGTGAGATCTTCCAGACGGAGCCCAACCTGTCGCCAAATACGCTGCATAGCGGCGCGGCGGGCTGGCAGCACAGGCTCTGGGACGTCACCGTCGTGGACGGCATGCTCGAGTTTACCCTCGACGCCGACGATGGCGATGGCGGATTTCCAGGCGACCGCCAGACCGTGATGATGGCGCAGCTGGCTGAAAACGCCCTGCGCCTGGAATGGTTCGTCAGCACGGACAGAGCCACACCGATCAACATCACGCAGCACAGCTATTTCAACCTGAGCGGCAATGTCGGCCAGCCTATCGACGCCCACGCCCTGCAGAGCCATGCGACCCATGTCACCCAGACCGATACGGATCACATTCCGACCGGACAGACACTGTCCGTCACGGACACCGCGCTTGATTTCGGCGACCCGCAGGAGATCGGCGCGCGCGTAATCGACAATAATCTGCTCGTCCCCGGTGCGGGCCTGCGCGATCTGGCGGCGCTGACGGACGGGGTGCGGACCCTGTTCCTGCAATCGGATGCGCCCGGCTTTCAGCTCTATACGGGCGAAGCGCTGACGGAGGCCGGTTTCATCGCGCGCGCTGGCCTGGCGCTGGAACCGCAATCGCCGCCCGATGCCGTTAATCAGCCGGTCGACGGGATCGACATGGTGCTGCAGCCGGATAAGGACTGGCACCTGACCATTCAGTATATTCTGCACGGACCCGGACTGCCGAAATGACCGACTTCGTTCACGACATCTGGTATTTCGGTGCGCTCGCGTCCGACATTCCCAAGCGTGGCCGATCGGCGGGCCTGCACCGCGTCATCATCGCCGGAGAGCCGATCTGCATCGGGCGTCGTGAAGACGGCAGCGTCTTCGCCATGCGCGACATCTGTCCGCACCGCGCCGCGCCCTTCTCTGCGGGCTGCCTGACGGCAGGCGGCGTCCAGTGCCCCTATCATGGCTGGGTCTTCGACACGCAGGATGGACGCTGCACGGAGATACCGGCGCTGACGCAGGACAGCGCCGTCGCGCCGGAGAAAATCCGCGTTCGCACCTTCCCGGTGGCGCAGACGGGACAAATTCTCTGGATATGGTTCAGCGCGGATAAGCGTTTTTCCGGCGAGCCGCCTTTCCCGCCGCCGCTATTTCCACTGGTCGAGACCCGGCCCGTCATCGATGACGGTGTGCGTCTGAATTGTCATGTCGATCACGCCGTGATCGGTCTGATGGACCCGGCACATGGGCCGTACGTGCACAAACAATGGTGGTGGCGCAGCCAGGCCTCCATGCACGAAAAGGCCAAAGCCTTCGAACCGCGCGAGCGGGGCTTCGCCATGGCCGCGCACAGCCCGTCCTCCAACTCGGCGGCCTACAAATTGCTGGGAGGAAAACCCGTCACGGAAATCACCTTCCAGCTGCCCGGCATTCGCACCGAGCATATCCGCGTCGGCGACAAGACCGTCCTGTCCTTTACCGCCGTGACGCCTGAAGACGCGACCCACACCCGGATCCGGCAGCTTTTCTTCACAGATCATGGCCTGTTCAAGGCGCTGTCGCCCGTGCTGGCCTTCGGGGCGAAAGCCTTCCTGCGGCAGGATGGCGACATGGTCGATCTGCAGGCGCAGGGTTTGCGCTTCGATCCCAATCTGATGCTGATCGAAGACGCCGACACACAGGCCAAATGGTATCACCAGCTCAAGAAGAACTGGGCGAAGGCGCAGCAAACCGGCAAACCCTTCGTTAATCCGGTCAAGGCGCGAACGCTGCGCTGGCGGAGTTAGGGAGACAGGATGCTGAAGAAAATCCTTATCGGACTGGCGATCCTGCTCATTGCCGGCTTTGCCTATCTGCAGCTCGTCTTCGTGCCGAAGACCGATGCCAGGATGAACCCGCTCGTCGAGCTCGGACCCCATCCAGTCAGCGCCGAAGCGCAGGCCCTGCACGATACGCTCTATGTCGCGGACATGCATGCGGACAGCCTGTTGTGGCGGCGCGATACGTCCAAACGCCATGATCATGGTCATGTCGATCTTCCGCGCCTGCGCGAAGGCGGCGTGGATTTTCAAATCTTCTCGGCTGTCACCAAATCTCCGCGCGGACTGAACTTCGCTGAAAATGCCGCCGATGCGCCGGATGATATTACGCTTCTGGCCATCGCGCAGCTCTGGCCGGTGCGGACATGGCAATCGATTTACGAACGCGCCGCCTTTCAGGCGCAACGTCTGGCCCGTTATGAGCGCCAGCATGATAACCGACTGGTCATTGCTCGTACCGCCGCCGACCTTGAACAGCCGGACGGCGTGCTGGTCGGGCTGCTCCTGACCGAAGGCGCGCACCCGCTGGAAGGCGATATCGCCAATGTGCAACGCCTGTTCGATGAAGGCTACCGCGCCATGGGGTTGCAGCATTTCTTCGACAATGCGCTGGGCGGCTCCCTGCACGGTCAGAGCCAGGCCGGCTTGACGCCCTTCGGCTTCGAGGCCGTCCGCGAAATGTGGCGGCTCAACATTGCCGTCGATCTGGCCCATGCGTCCGAAGCGGTCAGCCGCGACGTGCTCGCCATGCCGGAATCCGGTCCCGTATTTATCAGCCACGGCGGCGTCCGCGATGTCTGTACCGTTAGCCAGCAGCGCAACCTGCCCGATGAGGTGCTGGTCCAGATTGCAGAGCGCGGCGGCATTGTCGGGATCGGCTATTTCGAAGGCGCGATCTGCGATATCTCACCCGAAGGGATCGCAAAGGCCATGCGCAAGGCCATCGATCTGATGGGGGTCGAGGCGGTCGCGCTCGGCTCCGACTATGACGGAACGGTCGCAGTCGCCTTCGATACGTCGGAGCTGGCGGTCATCACCCATCAACTGCTCGAAACCGGTCTGTCCGAGGCGGATATCCGCGCCATCATGGGCACCAATGTCCGCCGCTTCTTTTCAGAAAGCCTGCCGCAATGAAACATCTTGTCCTGAGTGCTGCCCTGCTGCTGAGTGCCTGCAACACGGTCGAGCCGCTTCCCACAGCCGATACGCAGATCGCAATCGAGGCCATGCGCGTTCTCTCGGACGATGCCATGATGGGCCGTGCCGCCATGACGGACGGGGCTGCGATGGCGCAGGCCTATATTACGGAAAGGGTGAGCGATCTGAATGACGGCGTTGCACCGACGGAGCACGCCTTCACCCGCACGGTGACGCGTCGCAGCGGCGAAACGCGCGACATTCGCGGAACCAATCTGATTACCACCTTGCCGGGCCGCACGGCTGACGGCCCAATTCTGGAGATCACAGCCCATTTCGATCATCTCGGCATGACCGAGACAGGAGACGTCTATAATGGCGCGGACGATAATGCGTCCGGTGTCGGGGCATTACTGGCGATATTGGCGAGTTTCCGCGACGCCCCACCGACCCATGAAGTCCGCCTGATCTGGCTGGACGCCGAAGAAATGGGCCTGAGCGGTGCGCGGGAATATGTCCGGACGGAAATTGACGACCGCCCGCGCCTGAACCTTAATCTCGACATGATCGCGCAGAATGATGAGGGCGTGATCTATGGCTCCGGCACGTATCACACGCCCGCGCTCGCGCCCTTTGTCAAACAGGCCGCAGCCGGCACCGGATTGAGCGTGAGGCTCGGTCATGACCGTCCGGAGGACGGGCCGAATGACTGGACCAGTCAGAGCGACCATGCCGCCTGGCACGCCGCCGGAATTCCGTTTCTCTATTTCGGTGTCGAGGATCATCCGCATTACCATCGCCCCAGCGATACGTTCGAAACAATCCCGCTGGATACGTACGAAATGACCGTGCAGCTGGCGGTCAATACGGCGCACCTGCTGGATGACAATCTGGCAGAGCTTGCCAAGGCGCGGTCAACCGAACCTTAAGCCCGACGCGTCAGACAGCGCTTATGGCCGACTGGACTGTCTATATGCTGCGCTGCGCGGATGGCTCGCTCTATACCGGGATTGCCCGCGACGCCGCCGCGCGACTGAGCGTCCATAATGCCGGGCGCGGTGCGAAATATACGAAGGCGCGCCGACCTGTCGCGCTGGTCTGGTCCGAACCGGCCGCCTGCCGCAGCACGGCATCAAAGCGCGAATATTCGATCAAACAGCTGGGACGTAGCGAAAAGCTGGCCCTCATCCGGTCCTGACTGTTTCAAACGTGAAAAAGGCCGCCCGGAGGCGGCCTTGCTGCAGCGAGTATGACGCCCGATTAGAGCGCTTTTTCCAGCGCATCGGCAAAGCGTTCGCCCTCGCGCGCATCCGTATAGGCTTTTTGCAGCAGTTCGCGCGTGCCAGGCTGGATGGCCGCATCGTTCAGGCAGGCCTCGATTTTTTCGGCCAGATACTCTTCGCCGTCATCGATGGCTTCGATCGCAGCCTTTTCATCATCCGCGAACAGCGTCGTAAACGATGTCCAGGCCCGGTGTGCCGCGCCCGCGACAGAGCCGGATGTGGACGGCTCGCCGCCCAGTGTCCGCACATGACTTTGAAATTCCTGGATCAGCGCGGCGCGACGCTCGGCACGGTCACGGAAATTGCTTTGCAGCGCATAGCTGTCATCCGACACGTCAACGCAGGTTTCGTAGCCCTTATGGCTGTCGATCAGCGTCTTGGTCACATCGTTGAGAATATCGATATCATTGGTCATGGTGGCTCTCCTTGAAGGCTCAATTCATGTGCAGTCCGGACGGGCTGCCCGTGTCCTTCACAACGTCCGATTTCGCGAACCCGTTCCAATCGGCTTGACTTGATCCGCCTGCGTCACGACATCCGGTATCGTGCCGACCGATCCGAAAACACCAAGCCTGTCCCTGTCGCAGCATTTCGCGCGCGAAGTCGGCAGCCTGTCTCTGTCCGACACGGACAGCCCGTCAGAGGCGGTCGGCGCGGTACGCCGCGTGCTCGACCGGACGGCGGCCCGCTACGCCCGCGCGACGACCGACCCGCAGCTGCAACGCGCCGGGCAATGGCTGATCGAAATCGTCAAATCCGGAACCGGGCTGATCGACAGGGCCAGCCATGCCGACATCGTCTGGGACGAAGTTGCAGCCAAACCCGGCTTTTCCGTCAAGCTGCGGCCGTCTCTGTTCTATGGCGGGGCTTTGCTGCTGGGCGCGGCAGGTCTGGTGCAGGGTGTCGGTCTCGCCGTCTGGGGCGCATTCGGACTTGCAGCGCTGCATGCGGCCTCGACAATCAATCTGACTCATTTGCCGTTCTGGCCCCGCCCGACGGCAATCGAAGACGCGCAGGGACGCCGACACAAGGCGAGCGCCGTCGTCCGGCTGGATCAGGCCGGACTGATTTCGCAGGTCACCAACTCGCTGAAAACCGCCGATCACATTCTGCTGCGCCTGTCCGCCCCGGTGACGGAGGCGCACTGGCATGACGATCCGCGCCTGACGGCCCTGCTGCAAGGGTTGCTGGAAGCGGGACGGGCCGATGACGAAGCCTACGCGCTGGAACTGGCGCGGCGCGAACTGCCGACCCTGATCGAAGGCGCAGGGCTGCGGCAGGTCGATTATTCGAAAAAGACCGCCGACTGGTTCGACCGTCTGCCTGCCCCCGCATCAGCTGATGAGCCCGGTCTCGCCGCATTCGAAACGGCAGCGCCCGCCCTCGTCACGGATGATGGCCGGGTCGTGCGGCGCGGGACGGTCTGGGTGCGCAGCAGATGACGACACGCAACGCCAAGGACATCGAATTTATCGGCTTCGATCTCGGCCACGGCGAGACCGCGCTCGCCCGCGCTTTTGCGCAGGGCCATTCCGAGCCTGAAATTCTGGAATATCGCGGCACGCGCAGCCTTGTCACGGCGGTCGCCAAGGACGGGCGCGCCGTACGGATCGGCGCGGAAGCGCTCAGCCTGTCCGATGCACGGATCTGGGCGAAGTTCAAATCGCCCGATCTCGACGCGCCGGATGTGCGCGAACCGCTGACCCTGTTCACCAAGGCGCTGGTCGACGGGCTGGCCAAGGACGGCTCGCTGCGCGGCGCGCAGGAAAGCCGCTTTCTGATCGGTTGTCCATCGGGCTGGACCGAAGACACGCGGGAACGCTACCGGAATCTTTTCATGCGCGCGGCCGGGTTGAAACAGGCCCGTATCGTGTCCGAATCGCGGGCTGCGCTGATGACGGCGCTGGAACAGGGCTATCTGTCGATGGACGATGCGCGGGCATCCGTCCTGATCGTCGACATTGGCAGCTCGACGACCGACTTCACCTATTGCCGGGATCTGGAAGCCGACGATGTCGGTCATAATGTGCTCGGCTCCGGCCTGCTGGACCGGGAAATCCTCGACCTCAATCTGTCCCGGCAGCCACAGCGCAAGGCTATCGACGCCCTGTTGAAGGCCCATCCCTCCTATCGGCCCATTCTCGAATATTGGTGTCGCGAGGCCAAGGAAGCCTATTTTACCGGCGAGGACAAACCGGTCGAGATGATCCGTCGGCTGCCCGTTGCGGGCGGGAAGAGCGTTCTGTTCGAAATCCGCATCGACAAGACTGACGCCGATGCCATCCTGTCCAAACCGCTGGTTGCCCTGCATGATTATAGTTGGGCCGGCGCATTCGATTACGCCCTGCGCGAGACGATCGAGCGGTTGGGCGGGCGGGATCCGGACACGGTCCTGCTAACGGGCGGGGCGTCGCGCCTGCCGCTCGTCTTGCCGGCCACGAAAAAGGCCTTTCCGAAGACCCGTGTAATTCGGGGCGCGGAACCGGAATTTGCCATTGCGCGCGGCCTGGCCTGGCTGGGCCGGTTCGAATTCCTCCACGCCAGCTTCAAGTCGGAAGTCGGCGCGCTGATGCAGCCCGACGGTGCCGTGACGGACCTCGCCTCCAAGGCCGCCCTGTCGCTGGGCGAGACCCTGGCGCCGGCTCTGGTGGACGGTCTGACCGAGGATTGCATCAAACCCGCCTTCCGCAGCTGGCGATCCGGCACGATCGCCTCGCTCGATGCGGTCGAAGCGACCTTGACGCAATCGGTCGCGGACTGGTTGCGGTCGGACACGGCGCAGGCCAAGCTGAAGCCCGTCATTGGACGCTGGTTCGCGGGATTACAGCGCGACATCGAGACCATCACCGACCCGCTTTGCCGCGAACACGGCTTGCCCGCCATGGTGCTGAGCCTGGATGACAGCCAGCATGTCAGCCAGCATCTGGAAGGGATGAGCCTGTCCGCCCCGTCCATCGGCCATCTGGAGGCGGATACGGCCCTGCTGGGTACAACATTGGCCGCCATTCTGGTCAGTGCCTTGCTGGCCCATGCTAATCTGTTTGCGCCCTTATTGATGAACCCGCTCGGCCTGTTGATTGGCGGGGCCGTGGCGGGCGGCAGTTTTCTCTATGGCAAACGTGCGCTTGCTGGACGTTTCCGCGGGGCCAAGGTCCCGGTTCTGGCGCGGCAGGTCCTGACGGAAAAGCGCATCGATCAGGCGATCGCCAAGCAGCGACCCGATCTGATTGCCGCCGTGCGCAAAGCCTGGGATGGACACGCCTCGGAACGGTTTTCCGAAGACCTGACCGACATGCTGGGCCGGGCGCTGCTGGATCGCGCCGATGAGCGCGCCGTCCTGTTCCTGATCTGAGGCCTGTTCCTGATCTGAGGGTCGTATTTCGCGCGCAATCGGCGGCGCAGCTATGGCGCAGCGCGCAAAACGTGATAGGGCGCGCCCATGTTCGGGGACCGTATTTTCTATCCGCTGGCAGCCATGGTCATCATCGCCATGGTCGGGCTGGCCCTGTCCTTTGCCGGCAATACGCCTCTGAGCGATCAGGACATCGTCAATGAGGGATTGAGCCTGACCGGACCCGACCTGCTGGCCCTGACGATTTCACCCGGATCGAACGGCACCTATGTCGAGGAAGGCGGCGGCTATATGCGGCTGTCGCAATTCACGCCCAAGGGTGAAGGCCCGGCCTCGATCGGTGTGTTTTTGACGCTGGGTCCGGATTATGAGCGCGCCTTTTCCGGACGCAGGTTGCGCGTCACGCTGCGCGCACGTGCGCCACGCATCGACGCGCTGGAGCAGTTCGAGTCGGCCTATTATCCGATGGAATCACGGCGGTCGGACTGGTTCCAGTTCAATCTTGGCCCGGACTGGCAGGACTATACGTTCGATTTCATGCCGCCGATCACGGATAATCCGCCCAATGTGGATCTACTGGCGATTTTCCCGGGCGTCGCCGGCGAGTCGCGGCAGATGGATCTGGCCGCGTTAAACATCGAAGTGCTTGTCCCGGAGACATAGGCGTCAAGGCAGATGGCTTTGACCGTTAGGGGCGGCCCCGAACCAGGCGGTCCGCTTCCGCCGCCATGCCGACAATATGGTAGAGCGTGCTGACCGGGATTGTGTCCGATAGCACCGCGTCGCACGCATTGAGCTGATCATTCCACAGGCCGTCCCCACGCAGGAAAGTGCCGAACATAGCATCGATCGACGCGGCGGCCATGCCGGCGGCCCCGGCCCATCCCGCATCCGCCATGGCCAGATGCGCCTTGACAGCTTCGGTCTGAACCCAGAGGCGCGTCGTCTGACGGTCGATCGTCCCGTCGCGCTGTTCCGCATCGTAAAGCCGGCCCAGACGCTGCCGGAAGGCCCGGTCATAGAGGGACAGCCGCGCGCAGCGGCGATCCGTCCCCGTCGCCGCTTCGTAGCGGCGCAACAGCCAGACCCATTCCACCGCATGCCCCGGTTCGACATGATCGCCGCATGCCGGGTCAGGCGACCAGTCATCGCCGAAAAATTCACCGATCAGTCCGTCCTTGAGAAAATGCGTGTCAAACAGCGCGATCACCGCGTGAGCGATGGACAGGTCTGCCCCATCACCCGTCGCTTCGAACAGAGCCAGTGACGCTTCGAGCAGATGCATATGCGGGTTCTGTCGCCGCGGCGTCGGTTTGACCGTTCCCTCATACCAACCGCCAGCCGGATGCCGATGGCGATCCAGATAGGCCGTCACGGCCTGCGCCTTCCGGTGATAATCCGCATTCCCGGTCACTTGCAGCATGCGAGCGCATGCCAGCAGCGCAAAGGCGTGATCGTAAAGATCATGCCGCCCATCCGTGACCGTGCCGTCAGCGCCGATGCGGTGGACCATATGCGTGCCGGTCCAACCCTGCGACCAGTAGGCGTCAAAGCTGCGCCGGGCAGTGTCCGTGCCGTCATGCCAGCCCGCCAGCGTCCCTTGCGCATAGGCGACAGCCTGTCGCCCGATGACGCGCCAGCGCCGTTCCGCCCCCAGATCGGGCGTTCCGTCAAGCGTGAGATGTTCGACCCAGCTGCCGTCTGGGCGTTGAGCCCGCGCCGCCCAGATCGGCAATGCCATCGCCATACATTCGCGCAGACGTGCAGCGCTGCGGCGCAAGGCCGGATCGATCGACGGAACGATCTCCGGAACGGGGGTGGAATGTCGAAAGTTTTCGGGCATGGCCATTTCCATCCACCCGTCTTACAGCGCGCCCATGAGAATCCTGTTAACAGGCGCAGCGGGTTTTGTCGGCTTTCATTGCGCGCGCGCATTATTGCGCGCCGGCCATACAGTCATCGGCGTCGACAGCCTGAACGATTATTACGACCCGGCACTGAAACAGGCGCGTCTGGCGCAGCTGACGGACAAGTCCGGCTTTACCTTCAACCCGCAGAACATTGCGGAGCCCGGTGCGCTGCGGTCACAATTCGAAACGGCCGGGCTGACCCATATCCTCCACCTCGCTGCACAGGCGGGTGTACGTTACAGCCTCGAAGCGCCGCGCGCCTATATCGATGCCAATCTGGCCGGCCATCTGGAAGTGCTTGAACTGGCCCGCCATTGCGAGACGCTGGAACACTGCGTCTATGCCAGCAGCAGTTCGGTCTATGGCGAGCGCACGGACGTTCCCTTCTCGGAGTCCGACACAGTCCGCACGCCGGCCTCTCTCTATGCGGCGACCAAGATTGGCGGGGAAATGCTGTCGGAGAGCTATGCGCGGCTTTACGGCCTGAGACTGACGGGACTGCGCTTCTTTACCGTCTATGGACCCTGGGGTCGGCCCGACATGGCCTACTGGATCTTTGCGGAGAAGATGCTGAAGGGCGAGCCGATCACCCTGTTCGCGCCGGACGCCATGCAGCGCGATTTCACTTTCATTGACGATATTTCCGGCGTGATGGAGACGATCTTGAGAACGCCTGCGGACGGTCACGCCGTCTATAATCTCGGCAATACATCGCCGGTCGCGCTGATGGATTTCGTGCGCGAGATCGAACGCGCCTGCGGCGTGACCGCGTCGCTCGATATTCAACCGCGCCAGCCCGGCGATGTGTCCACCACCTATGCCGATATAGTCCGCGCACAGGCCGATTTCGGGTTCGCCCCGCAGACCCCGATCCGCGTGGGCCTGCCGCAATTCGTCGACTGGTATCGCGGCTGGATCAGTCGCTAGGGTCACTCCCCCCAAAAAAAGACCCGGGCCGCCAGGGGAAGCGGTCCGGGTCGCAAGCCTAAAGGGGACAGGCTTATTCGGTCATTATCTATTCGATTTCGGACAGCAGGCGCGGATCCGTGACCAGCTGGCGGACGCCGTGGCTTTCCGTTTCGTTGAAGACGTTCCCGGCTTCGGCCCAGCGATGCAGGGAGTTGATGTCAAGCTTCGCGCACGTCGGGCGGACCGACCATGTCACCTTGAGCGGCGAGCAGGTCTGCTGATCGAAGCTCGGTCCTGTCGTGGAGCCGCGGAAGACGATCGGCTCGCCCGTATTGGCTGGGATCATCATCGGCTGATCGAGGCCGTTCACCTCCGCACCCGTCCAGTCCATCGTCGTGAAGTCGAGCGCATTGCTGTCATTGACGACGAGGAACGTCTGCGCTTCGACGCGCAGCAGCGGGTCGGTACAGGTGTCGGACAGGCAGGAGCCGAGACCCTCGCCCGGATCGATATCGCAGGAGGTATGCACCCAGTGCACCTCGATCGTGTCGCCCGGCTTGACCTTGCCATAAGCGCCCGGAGCCGGAGCCAGTTCGGCGGCGGTCAGCTCGTCCGTGCCATTACAGGCATAGCCGCCATAATCGCTATCATCGACGAAGACGGAAAAGCCCGGCCCTTTATGTTCGGCGTTGGTGTGCGTGTGAATGTTGCAGAGGTTCATCTCGGACGAGGCCGGGGCCATCTGGAACATATCCGGGTTCGTGCCCGTCCTCAGGGAAATATCGCGCGGCGTCTGCGGACCGAAGGTCGTACAGACATTCTCCGCCGCCGCCATCGTCACGGTTTCCGTCTCTTCGGCCATTTCCGCCGTCGTACACGCACCCACAAGAGCCGCAGCCCCCACCATCAAAGCCACTCGTTTCATTGGTTCCACTCCAAACCGGTTCACATGCGTTGTTACGTCGCAGATAAAGAGATGGTTTCAGAAAAGCGAGATTAGGCGATGTATATTGTGTCTATGGTTTCGATAGGGTGGGGCTATAAGATATAGCCCTGACTTGCAAAACGCGTTCCTTTACAAAAAGCCCCCAGAGCGGTCAGCATTCATAGAAAAAATAGAGTCCAAAATCATATAAATTTCGCAAAGCTACACTTCACTCCGCCGCCATCGCCCCGTCGCGCTCAGCCCTGAGCACCTCAGCACGCGCCTCCACCGCTTCGACGATCTCTGCGATCATGTCGTCATTGTCGGTTTTGCCGCTTTTTTTGCCCGCGTGGTACATCATGCCGTAGCCGGCGGAGCCGCCGGTGAAGCCGATATCGGTGAACATGGCTTCGCCCGGGCCGTTGACGACGCAGCCGATGATGGACAGACTGATCGGTTCGTGAATGTGGGACAGGCGATCTTCAAGCTCTCGGACCGTCTTGATCACATCGAACCCCTGCCGCGCGCAGGACGGACACGAGATGATGTTGACGCCGCGCGTCCTCAGCCCGAGCGATTTCAGCATGTCGAAGCCGACACGGATTTCCTCTTCGGGTTCGTCCGACAGCGACACGCGGATCGTGTCGCCGATCCCGGCCCAGAGCAGATTGCCCATGCCGATGGAGGATTTGACTGTCCCGATGCGCTGCCCGCCCGCTTCGGTAATGCCGAGGTGGAGCGGCGCGTCCGTGGCCTCCGCGAGCTGATGATAGGCGGCAACAGTCAGGAAGATGTCGGACGCCTTCACACTGATCTTATAGTCGTGAAACCCTTCTTCATCGAGCATGCGCGCATGCATGAGCGCAGATTCCACCATGGCATCGGGACAGGGCTCGCCATATTTTTCGAGCAGGTCGCGTTCCAGTGACCCGCCATTGACGCCGATCCGGATCGAGCAGCCATTGGCGCGCGCGGCGGCGACGACTTCGCGCACCCGGTCCTGCCCGCCAATATTGCCGGGATTGATGCGCAGGCAGGCCGCGCCATTATCGGCCGCTTCGAGCCCGCGCTTATAGTGAAAGTGAATATCGGCGACGAGCGGGACCTTGACCTGATCGACGATCGCCCGGAGCGCGGCGGAGCTCTCCTTGTCCGGCACGGACACGCGGACGATATCGGCCCCGACCTCTTCAAGCCGCCGGATCTGCCCCACGGTCGCGTCGACATCATGGGTCAGCGTGTTGGTCATGGACTGTACAGCAATGGGGGCATCGCCACCGACTTCGACGGCACCGACCTTGATCTTGCGGCAGGGACGACGGGTGATGGTGCGCCAGGGGCGGACGGCATCCAGAGAGGTCGGTTGTGCGCTCATGCTTGCGGGCTTAGCCCAAGGCCGTGACGGATTAAAGGCAGATCGGCGGCAGCAGCCGTCCAAGCGCAGTAGGCTAGCGTAGCGTCCCGAGAGCGAGATCGCGGCGCGGCACGCCCGCTTCGCCGACCGGGCCGAGCGTGCGCTCGCCGATCAGAATCTCGACGGCCCCGCCATCCCGCACATCAACGCGGTAATCGCGTCCGACTTCCATCTGCCAGCTCTCGCCAGTGACGAAAACGCGGTTGGCGACCAGCCGTCCGCGCGGATCGCGAATGGTGACCCAGCTCGGCGCGGTCGTGCGCAGCGTCAGGATCGTGTCCGGCACGGGCTGTGCGTCCTGCGTGGCGTCCGGGTCGAACGGCGCGGTCATGACGGGCGACGGTGCGGCGACCGTATCGAGCTGCACCCCGTACCAGGCCCCGAGCATGACGACGGCGGCAATGACACCGAGCGCGGGAACGGAGCCGCGCGGCAGGCGCAGCTGCCGGGTCGGGACAAAATGGGGCGTATCGCGGCGGAACAGGTTTTTCGGTACCGCACTGTCACGCTTGAAATCGGCGACCGAGGCGGCCTCGTCGAGCCCGAGCGCGCGCGCATAGGCCCGCACATAACCGAGCCCGTAACCGACCGTCGGCAGCGCATCGAGATTGTGCCGCTCCAGCGCAGCGAGATAATCGGCCCGCACACCCGACCGCTCGCTCGCATCATCAAGGCTGAGCCCCAGGGCGCGCCGTTGTTCACGCAGGCGCGCGCCAAGCGGTGGTCGCTGGCTCTCGGGCAGATCGGCGGTGGCGTGGGACGGCGGTGACATGATGGTCCGCTGGTTAGGAAATCAAGCTGAACAGGCGGTTAACCCTATTTCCACGGACAGGCCAACCGCCCATTGCATAAAGTTTAGTCTGCGGCGCTGCGCGACCCACTGACAGGGCGCGGGATTTATCCTATAGGGGTTCAATGACCCCGCTGTTCAAACACTCCGATGCGCGCGCAGCGCTGTTCGCCGGAACCCTGTCGCTCGGTCTGCTCTGCGGGGCGTGGTTTTTCCAATATGTGCTCGGCTATGCGCCCTGCATCATGTGCTACTGGCAGCGCTATGCGCATATGGCTGTTCTGGCGGTCGCTGTGGCGGTCATCCTGTCGCGCGGAGCGTTCGGCGTCACGCCGGTCGGTGCGGCCCGCGGCCTGCCCTTCTGGCTAGGCCCGGTCCTGCTGATCCTGCTGCTGCTCTTTTCCGCCGGACTGGGCAGTTTTCATGTCGGTGTTGAATTTGGCTGGTGGGAAGGCCCGAAAGCCTGCGCGGCCGGCGCCATCGGTGATGTGCCGACGATCGATCCCGACGATCCGCTCGGATTTCTCGATAATCCGATCAAGCTGCCTGCCTGTTCGGATGTGGCCTGGTCGTTTCTGGGCATTTCCATGGCGGGCTGGAACGCGCTGATCTCGCTGCTGGGCGCACTCGGCGTCTGGCGTCTTGGCATAGAGAAAGCCTCGACGTGAAACCGCGTCTGAAGCCCGCCCGTCCCTCACGCCGCACACCGCGCCGCGTCGCCGAAATGCTGCGCGTCGATCATGCGGGCGAATATGGCGCGGTCGCCATCTATCGCGGGCAGCAGGCCGTCTTCTCGCGCAGTCCGAAGACTGCGGCCATGGCGGCGCAGCTGGCCGAAATGGAAGCCGAAGAACAAAAGCACCTGGACGCCTTCGATCGCCTGCTGGTCGAACGCGAAGTGCGCCCGACGGCGATGACGCCGATCTGGAACGTCGCCGGTTACGGCCTGGGTGTCGCAACGGCATTGATGGGTGAGAAAGCCGCCCATGTCTGTACAGAAGCGGTCGAGACCGTGATCGAGCAGCATTATGCCAGTCAGGCCGAAGAAATCGCGCAGGACGAGCCGGAACTCGCCGAAACCTTCCGCGAATTTCGCGAAGATGAATTGCATCACCGCGACATTGCCGTTGATGGTGGCGCGCATGAGGCGCCGGGTTATCCGGTCCTGTCACGCCTGATCCGTGCGGGCTGCCATACCGCTATCCGGATCACGGAGCGGATTTAACCGCCCATAAAAAAAGCCGCCCTTCCAGGGGAAGGACGGCTTGATGCGATTAAGCGGGGACAATCAATCCGCAGCTTCCTGAATGGTTTCGCCGACGCTTTCCGTATCTTCGCCCACGCCTTCGATCGTGTTGCAGGCGGCGAGCGACAGGGTTGCCGCCAGAATCAGGCCGGCTACGCCGAGGCCTTTTTTATCGATGATTTTTGTGTCTTCCGTGCGGGACATGGGGATCTCCTCAGTCAATGTGTTGGACCCGTCAAACGTCTAGTCGGAGCAGTTGGTTCCGGATCAATCTACTGCGCCGGGACAATCTCGGGCCTGTGCTGCGAGGCAACATGCTCACGACCGGGCTGATCGACAGGGCGGAGGCGCGGCTGACACTGCCGCAGCGCGCCATCGACACTGGCGACCAGACCGGACAGGCCCGGCGCGGCCAGCGCCTCGAATTGGGCCCGGCGGCTGGCGGCACGAATGGTCGGCGACCCTGTCACCGCGTCCAGAGCCTGTTGCAGGCGCAGCGTCAGGCCCGACCCCAACCGCCCGACGGTCCGGCCCAACTGCGCCCGCTCGACCCGGGCAGCAATCGCGCCCTGTTCAAAGGCCAGCGGCACGGTGATCAGCGGCAAACCCGCCGCAATCGCGTCCGTCGTCGAATTATAGCCACCATGCAGCATGGCCACAGCCGCGTCGGCCATGATCGCGCGCTGATCGAGGAAGTCGCGGGCGATCGTCCCGGTCGGCAGATCGGCCTGTTCCACATTCAGACGTCCGCCATGGACGAGGATAGGCTGCAACCCCCGTGCGGTCGCGGCGTTGGCCATCGCACGGAGAATGCGGCGTTTTCCGCCCATCAGGGTTCCCAGCGATATGAAGGCGAGCGGGCGACCGTCTCGTTCGGATTGTATGGATGACAGGCCCGGATAGGCGTCGCGACTGTCTCGGAACGGACCAAGATAGGTTGGCGGCGACTGGCGTGGATAATCCAGGCTGGCCAGACCCTGCACCAGATCGGTCTGATCAGAAATCCCGTCATCGACGGACCAGACTTGCTGCCAGTCTTCAAGATCGTCCGGCTTGGTCAGCCCGAAACGCCGCGCCCCGTTCGCCAGCACCAGCCCCTGCTCAGCATGCAGCGCATTGACGACACGGTAATAACCGGCATTCAGCCACGCGCCATAACGGCTCGGACGGAAGCGCCAGCCCATGAATGGCGGCGGGACGGACGGCTCGCGGTTCATCGGCAGGGCGCAGGCCAGACTGATATGGCGTACACCCCAACTGCGCGACAGGCTGCGCGCGACCAGACCCGCACCGGGTTCGAGCTGATCATGCAGGATCGCATCTGCTCCGATCTGCTCAATCGCCTGCGGCAAATGGTCGAGGTAGAATTGCGACAAAGTAGCGATGGCCCTGAACATCTGCCGGAGATCCGACAGGCGGCTCATCCGGCTTAGACAGGCGCACATATGATCGACCGCGCCTGCTGGCAGATCGGTCTGTCCGATCGTCCGCGTGGCGATATCGTCAGGAACCCGCGCCGTCAGGTCCGCCGGACCGACGACAACCGGATGATGGCCTGCCTGCTGCAGGGCGCGCGCGGCGGCCATCATCGGCCGCATATGGCCGGGAAGCGGCAAGGTGATCAGCGCAAGCGTGCTCATGACCTATATACGCAGCATGCAACGCGGGATTTCACCCCCGACGCCTATTCTTAACTCAAATCATTGAAATGGGGCGATAATTTAATATCCTGCCGAGATTCGTATCGCACCAACACAGCCCCTTTTCGCTGGGAGGCCGCGTTGCGACCATCCGCTCCCAACGTTCGCGGCGCTTCGCTATTTTTGCCTCTAGCAGCGTGAAGAATGCCAATCAAAAATTCCGCCCAAGGCGGACTTGGTTTTGGCCGCGTTGCGACCATCCGCTCCCAACGTTCGCGGCGCTTCGCTATTTTTGCCTCTAGCAGCGTGAAGAATGCCAATCAAAAATTCCGCCCAAGGCGGACTTGGTTTTGGCCGCGTTGCGACCATCCGCTCCCAACGTTCGCGGCGCTTCGCTATTTTTGCCTCTCGCAGCGTGAAGAATGCCAATCAAAAATTCCGCCCAAGGCGGACTTGGTTTTGGCCGCGTTGCGACCATCCGCTCACAGCGTTCGCGGCGCTTCGCTATTTTTGATTAGCAATCAAAAATTCCGCTTGAGGCGGACCGCTATCGCGTCCCAGCACATCGCCGCCGTATCCACGCCGGTAAAGCGCTTCAGCTCATGCACGCCAGTCGGGCTCGTCAGATTGATCTCCGTGAGGCGGCCCGCAATGACATCGATGCCGACCAGTATCTGCCCGCGCGCGTGCAGCATGGGACCGAGCTCTTCGGCAATCGCGATGTCCGTATCCGTCAGCTCGACGAGTTCGGCAATGCCGCCGACATGCATGTTGGACCGGGTTTCGCCCTTAAGCGGCACGCGGTTGAAGCCCCCTGCCAGCTGACCGTCGACAATCAGGATGCGTTTGTCCCCGGCACTGACTTCCGGGATGAAAGCCTGCACCATGACCGGTTCCGGGTTGCTGGCAAAAAACATTTCCAGCAGGGAGGAATAGTTGGAATCATCGGGCGCGATCTTGAAAATACCCGCTCCGCCATTGCCGTAGAGCGGTTTGATGATGACCGTGCCGTGACGCTTGCGGAACGCGTCGATCATGACCGGATCGCGCGCAATCATGGTCGGCGGCATCAGATGGACGTAATCCAGCGGCACGATCTTCTCCGGCAGGGACCGGACCCATTGCGGATCATTGGCAACGAGGGTCTGCCCTTTCAGACGTTCGAGCAGATGCGCTGCCGTGATATAGGCCATATCAAAGGGTGGGTCCTGTCGCATCCAGACGACATCGATATCGTCCGTCAGATCGATGATGCGGCGGTCTTCAAAGCGCACATGATCCCCGACCGTATCGCGCAGCGTCATGGGGCGTGCATGGGCGATAACCCGTCCGGCATCATAGGCCAGATGCTGCGGCCCGTAATCGAACAGGGTCGCCCCGCGGCGCTGTGCCTCCAGCGCCAGTGCGAAGGTCGTGTCCTCGGCGATATTTACGCCTTCCATCGGATCCATCTGAAAGGCGACACGCAAATTCTGAAGGTCAGGCATGGGGCGCGCTTTGCCGCAAGGGTCAGGATCGCGCAAGCCGGACACGCAAACTGGCCCGGACCGATCAGCGGATTCTGACCGACCAACATTGTCCCGCCTGCATTTTCATGCCAATCGGGAGCCTATGAGCGACGATATCATCCTGACGAATATGGAAACCGTACCGGGGCGCACCGTCGTGCGACATATCGGGCTGGCGCAAGGCAATGTGGTGCGCGCCAAACATGTCGGGCGGGATATAGCCGCCGGATTAAAGAATATCGTCGGCGGGGAACTGCGCGGCTATACGGAATTGCTCGAAGAAGCCCGGCGCGATGCGATCCGGCGCATGACCGAGGATGCCAAGGCACAAGGCGCAAATGCAGTCGTCAATGTCCGGCTCTCGACCAGTTCCGTTACGTCAGGCGCGTCCGAGCTTTACGCCTACGGCACGGCCGTCCTGGTCGAATAGCCAGCGCGAAGGCGGGACCGCGTGCTTGACGAAATCCTCATATCGCTGGCGGCAACATTCGGTCCGCTGATCGCCCTGCTGATCATTGGCAGCATATTCGGCACGCTGGCGCAAAAGCGGCATCTGGCCGATCTGGAGCAGCGTGAAGCCAGACTGGGGGCGTTTCTGCTGACCAATTGCAGCCGTATCGACGGCCAGAGAGGCGAACTTGTGACCGGGTCCACCGTTGTGGCCTATGATTTCTTCCGCCGGATTGCCGTGCTGCTGCGCAAGCTGATCGGCGGACGGTTTCACATGCATGAGGGCTTCATGATGCGCGCGCGCCGCGAAGCCGTGCTGCGCATGGCCGAAAGCGCGCAGGCCCTTGGTGCCACTTCCGTACATAACGTGCGGCTGGTGTCGTCCAACCTGGGCGACAGCAGTCGCGGCACGGGCGGCTGCGAAGTCGTCGCTTACGGTACGGCCATCTGGGATTAGGACCCGACGTCATGGATGATGTTCACAGCTTTCAGCTGACCGCCGCAGACGGCACGCGCCTGTCTGCCCGGCACTGGGCGGCGCAAACGCCCCATGCCGCATTGGCACTGATCCACGGCTTTGGCGAACATTCGGGCCGCTATGGCGATATGGGCCAGCATCTGGCCGCCAACGGGATCGACGTATTTGCAGTCGATCTGCGCGGGCACGGGAAAAGCGATGGCAAGCGCGGTGTGATCCGCAGCTTCGATGATTTTCGCGCCGATATCGCCGCTTTGCTCGATCACGCACACAGCCAGCGCAAAAGCGGCCCCCTGATCCTGTTCGGTCATTCCATGGGCGGGGGGATCGTGCTGGATCACGGCTTGCGACCAGACCCGGGCGTTGACGGGATCATCGCATCGGCGCCACTCATCGCGCCATCCGAGCCTGTCAAAGGCGTGCAGCGCAGCCTCGTGACAGGCATGTCGAAACTGTTTCCGTCCTTGACGATGAAGCAACCGATCGCGGGCAGCAAGATTTCCACACTAGCGGAGGAGCAGGCCGCCTATGAGCAGGACCCGCTCAATCATGGTCAGCTCGGCCTGCGGACAGCCGTCGAAATCATCGAGGCGGGCGAAAAGCTGACCGAGGCGGCTGCCGACTGGTCCCTGCCCCTGCTGATGCTGCACGCGACAGGCGACCAGCTGACCGATTATGCGGCCAGTCAGGCCTTCGGTACGGCGGCGCGGGCCGATTTTCGCGCCTTCGATAAGGTCGAACATGAACTCCATAATGACACGACGCGCGCACAGATTTATGCAGCGATCACCGACTTTGTCGACCTGCTGTCGGGACGTGTCTGAGCCGCTGCTGATCACGGCGCCACTTGGGAAAGGAAGCCCTCATGAAAGTCTATGCGCTGAAAAATTGCGATACGTGCCGCAAGGCGACCAAGGCCCTGCGCGAAGCCGGCAAGGAATTCGATGTGGTCGATGTCCGCGAAGACGGGCTGAAGACCGAGGACATTGCGAAGATCGTCGACGCCGTCGGATTCGAGCGCGCGCTCAACCGCCGCTCAAGCACATGGCGCGCCCTCGACAATCCAGATGACGGAAGCGTGGATAATGTAAGGGCCGTCACGCTGATCGACGCCCACCCCCTCTTGCTCAAACGCCCGGCCATCACGGATGGCGAGACGACAACAGTCGGCTGGGACAAAGCGGTCGAGGAAACCTGGCTGTAAATCAGTCGGATAGACGAGACAAGGCTCTCGCCAGAACAGGAATCTCGTTAACGGGCATCATCCAGATCTGGGCCATCGTCTCGTCCTGACCCGGTACAGGGCGTGTAGACGAAAAATAGAGCGTCTTTTCGTCGGGGCTGATCATTCCTGCAAAGTCATTGTCGGGTGAATTGACAGATGGGCCCAGATTGACGGGCTGGGTCCAGCCCGTATCTGTGCGTGATGACATGAACAGATCCGCCCCGCCCGATCCACCGCGGTCCCCATAGGTCACAAGCATCAGACGCCCTGACGGATCGATCCATGAGCCGTCATCCCGACCCGCTGAATTGATCGGCGCTGGCAAAGGTTCCGGAGCCAGCCACCCGCCCTGACCGTCGCGTTTGGCCAAATAGATATCGCGCTCACCCACACCGTCCAGACGTTCGGACCAGAAATAGAGATCGCCGGACCGCGTCAGTATGGGCGCGGTCTCATTGTTCACAAATCTGAGCTTGGCGACACGCCCTTCGCGCACGCGGTTGAGGTCGGGACCGCGGAGCGGTTCCGGAACGGCTCCCGGGTCCGTCAGATCAAGCGAATACAGATCGAAATTTTCGTAAATGTCTCGCCCTGATAGGCTTTGCGGCAGTGCAGACCATGAAAAAAGTAATCGCGTGCCATCCGGGGAGACGGACGGAAAATCGACGCGGGCCTTCAGAGAGCCGACACTATCAGGCAATGTCACCCATTCCGGGCGGCTCCAGCCATGCGGCCCCAAGGTGGCGCGTTTCAGACGCTGTGGGCAGGTCCAGATCGGCGCACATTCTGACTGCGCGAAATAGACAGTTGTGCCGTCTGGAGAGAAGGTCGGCGTGAGCGTAATACGTCCGTCCTGACCCAGCGCTTCCGGCGCAAAGCGCTCAGGCCCGGCCCAGGCCTCCGACGCCAGCGTAAGCAGGAATGCGACGCCTGATGACTTGATAAATCGGCTCATTTTATGATCTCTTCCTTTGCGCTGAAACTGCGCTCCTGGCGTTTTTCGCCATCAATATAGATCGCTTCGAACCGTTTCCGCCCATCCGGATCCCAGCCTTCGCTGACCCCGTGCCAGCGATCATTGAGAACTGTGGATCGCTCGCGGATCCAGCCATTGTCGTGAAAGTAGATCCATAGCCCATGTCCGAGCCCATTCCGCCATTCGCTGTAAAATCGCAGCTGGCCATCCGGGTCATATTCCAGCCAAACACCATGGGCTTTGCCGTCCTTAACAAAACGCCTGACCCGAATCGATCCTGTCTCAAACCGGTCTTCAAATAGTCCCGTCGCCAATTTCCCATCCGGAGTCCTGACAAGACCGTCCGCATCGGTGCGGGCACCCTTCAGAACCGTACCGCCTTTGCCAGGCTGAAAGGCGGTTTCAAACGGTTGTACCGCATGCTGGCTCTCATCAACGGCCAGCCCGATGGAGGGACTGAAAGCTGTAACACCGAAACCAAGGCTAAGAAGAATATGGCGTATCGCGGCATGTGACATGCGCCGCTGATAACGCAGCGTCCATGTCAAATCCCGGTGAAATCAGGCACCATGGCAACGCTATCCATTATTTTCAGCCTTTGTTATTGCGGATTCCGCCAATCATTCAGTTGCAATGGCCGTATCATATTTGATCCGGCCTGAGACGACATGTGTTGTGTAGCGCGCAATGGCCGGGTCGGACATCAGCTTGGCCTTGGCCCAGCCATCATAGATCGTCAAATTGCCGAAATGCGCAATAATGATGAAGTCCGTGTCGCCACAGACTGTGTAACATTGCGAAACCTCGGGACAGTCACGCATCCGCTCACTAAGAGTCGCGTAGGTTTCGTGGCTCTCAATCTTCATATGCACAGAAATGATGACCGTCTCCGCAAGTTTGGCCGGATCGGCCAAGGCGACATCCGCAATGATGACGCCGTCTTCGCGCAACTGTTTCAACCGGCGCCTGACAGCACTGGAGGAAAGGCCGACAGCGTCGCCCAAGGCGTCGTAGGTCAGCCGGTTATTGCGCTGAACCAGATCAAGCAGGCGACGGTCGAAGGAATCCATGGACACGGCACTCTTACGAAAGAACGCACTCCTATTCGTCCGGCTGCCCAGGCGTGAGCACTTTGACCGGAATCTGACGACCGGTTTCCGGGTCGATATAATAGGGTGGTGCATTCGGATCGGGCGCCGGCAAGGCCGGGACGTCGGTCTGGCCCAGATCATAGGGAATGGCGGGCTGCGGATCACGATACGGGATCGGTTCGTTCATCGGGGCCGCGCGCATCGGGGCGGGAATGTCCGACCGGTCCTGCTGCGGCAGGGGCGCGCGGGTAACGAAATCGGGCAGGTCACGCTGCGTCGGAACAACCGGAGTCGGCGCCATCAGTTCAGCCTGTCTTTCCACGGGACCCATATCCGGTTGGACCTGTATGTCAGCAATCCGGGCGTAGGACACGACTTCGAGCGTCCCGCGCGTCAGCGAGGCAATCCGCGCCGCCCGTTCCAGCTCTGCATCCGTCCGCGCCACACCCATCAGATAGACGATGCCGTCATGCGTCTCGATATTGAAATTGCGCGCCTTGACATATTTGTCGGCGACCAGACGCGCTCGCACGGATTTTTCCAGCAGCCCGTCCTTGGCATTGCGCACGAAACCCTGTTTGTCACGGATCATGACTTCATTGCCGACCTGTTCAACCTGCGGGGCGGACCAAGCGATCCGGGCCGCTTCGATCCGGTCTTCCTTGCGCGGCGCATTGCCGGATAGCAGAACCACTCCTTCGGCGACTTCGACATCGATACCGGACAGGGAATAATCGTGGGCGCGTTTCATGCGCGCTTCGATCGCGCGGCCTGCATTCACATCCTGCAGCGAGCGGACGAAATTGCGTTCATCGCCTTTCTTGATCCCTGCCGTCGCCAGGGCGCAACCCGAAAGCATGGTCGCGCCAAGCAGCACAAGGGAGAGGGTACGAGCAGATCTAAACATGACCGAAGTCTAAGGAAACGGAGTCACCAAGCGGTTAACGACCGCCATGCCGACACAGATCACCAACCTCTGAACATGTCGCGCTGATGCCGGATGCGCCAGCGTCCCAGCACGATCACGATATCATAGCGCAAGGCGTAGCCCGCTTCGACATAGTGAGGATGGCGCGACAGGAACTGTTCGCCCGCCCGGATGATCCGTTCTTCGGACCGCGCCGTGACCGGATCGACAGCATGATCGGCGCGGGCGCGCTGCTTGACTTCAATAATGATCAGGGTGCGACCGCGCCGGGCGATCAGGTCCGCTTCCCCGGACCGTGTCTTGTAGCGCTGTGCGACAATGCGGTGCCCGGTCAGGCGCAGATAAAGCGCTACAAGCGTTTCGGCGCGGCGGCCCGCCCGCTCCGCACGCTGACGCCGCTCGGTCACTTCAAGGACAGTCCGAGCGCATAAAGCTCACGCTTCGACCAGCCCGACACCTCGGCCAGCTCCGCGCAGGCGGCCTTCAGCTTCAGCGTTTCCAGCCGATCACGCAGCGCTTCGCGCACGACATCGCCGTCCCAGCGCGCGGTCTCAGGCCCGTCGATCAGCAAGACCAGCTCGCCTTTGGGCGGGTCCGCCACCATGCCGTCCGCCAGCGTGCTCAACGTCCCATGTCGGGCATCTTCAAAGCGTTTGGTCAGCTCCCGCGCCAGCACGGCGCGCCTGTCGCCGAGGCCTTGCGCCAGATCCCGCAGACAGGCCTCGATCCGGGGTCCCGTCTCGAACAGGATCAGTGTGGCCGGGACGTTTCGCAACGCTTCGATCTCTCGCTGCCGGGCCGTGCTGCGGTTTGGCAGAAAACCGGCAAAGAAGAAGCGGTCGCTGGGCAGACCCGATTTGACCAGTCCTGCCAGCACCGCGCTGGCTCCAGGCAGCGGGTAGACATCGATCCCGGCTTCGACGGCGGCCCGCACCAGACGGAAGCCTGGATCGCTGACCAGCGGTGTCCCGGCATCTGAAACGAGCGCGATGGTCCCGCCCTTTTTCAGGCTCTTGATCAGGCCCGGAACCCGTTTGGCCGCATTATGGTCATGATAGGCGCTCACAGAGGCGTCGATGGAAAAGGCACTCAGCAATTTCGCGGTCTGGCGCGTATCTTCGGCCAGTATCTGGTCCGCGCCGCGCAACACGTCGAGCGCCCGCAGGGTGATATCCCGCAAATTGCCGATCGGGGTCGCCACGACATACAGGCCTGACGCAAGATCATCCGGCTTTGGCGAACCGTCATACGCAGTGGGCAATGGTTGCGCCGGGTCCTGCACACTTATAGGAGTAGGGGTTATGTCGAGACCTTCCAGCCGGGGGTTGACCTTGTGAGACCATCTATGCGCGAGCGCGCCGCTAAATCCAACGCCAAATGGCGGACCCTGTCGCAGCTGAGGACGGCCACCCTTCTACTGGGTGTGATCACCCTCGCCGCCTGCACCACCGTTCCCTATGAACCGCCGCAGCCTCAGCCGCAGCAACCCGGCCCAGTCACACAAGGCCCGGACCGTCCCGTCGATCCGCGCACGCCCGAGCCTGTGGAGCCGGTCGAACCGACCGTTCCTGAAGAAACCGTCGAAATTCCGATCGATGTGCCGGACGAGGCCGCGCCCTATTTCAACAATCGCGACGGGCTGACCCTGCCGCATATGGCGGGCCGCGATACCAAGCGTCTGGCGCTTCTGCTGCCGTTTTCTGCCGAAAGTTCGCGTCTGCGTGAGGAAGCCAACGCCATGTTTCAAGCGGCCGAACTGGCTCTGTTCGAACGGCCCGACCCGGATGTGGTGCTGACCGTGCTGGACACGAAGGGCACGCCCGAAGGGGCGCGTTCCGCCGCTCAGGCCGCAATCCAACAAGGCGCCGACGTCATTCTGGGTCCGATCATAGCCGGCAATGTTGTGGCCGCATCCGAGGTGGCAGGCCGGACCGGCACGCCCCTGCTGGCCTTTTCCAACGATCAGTCTGTCGCCGCTCGCGGTCGCTATCTCCTTTCCTTCCCGCCGGAAGCGGAGGTGGAACGCATCGTCCAGTTCGCGATGAGCGAGGGTGTGACGCGCTTTGCCTATTTCGGTCCTGACGATCCCTATGGCCGCCGCGTGCGCGCCGCCTATGAGGCGAGCGTCAACCGGATGGGCGGACAGGTCACGGCAGCGGAAACCTATCGCGGCAACGATATTTCGGTGATGCAGGAGCCGGCACAGCGTCTGGCGGAGTTTCATCGCCAGAGCCGTAACCAGCCCTTTGATGCGTTCGAAGCGATCCTGATGCCCGAAGCGGGAACCGCGCTGCGCTCGCTCGCACCGCTCATGCCCTTTTATGGTGTCGATCCGGACCGGGTTCTGTTCATGGGAACGTCGCGCTGGGACGACACGTCCATTGCGCGTGAACCGGCATTGGACGGCGGCGTCTTCGCTGCGTCCGACAAACAGGCCCGTGCCAACTTCGATGCTTCCTATGAGCGTGCGTATGGCAACGCGCCGCTGAGCCTGACGAGCCTGGCTTATGACGCGGTGCTTCTGGGTGCCGTGGTCGCTGATGGTGATCCGCGCGGTCGTGTGGAGCGCACGGAAAGTCCCCTCGGCTTCTACGGAACGGATGGATATCTGCGCTTCGGCCCGGATGGGCGGCCCGAACGCGGCCTGGCAGTCTATCAGATCCGGCAGGGCCAATTCGTCGTGATGGACCCGGCACCGCGCGGACCTGCGCCGGAAAGCTAGGCCCTCACCGTTCGCCAATCGCCAATCACCTGCGCGGTTTACAGATGTCTACATTTCGTAAACCGCGCACTTAGTCCCGCTTAACCACGCTCTTTAGCGCGGCCTTAGCGCGACGCCCCTACACCCGTCTTTCAATGAGCACCCACAAGGGTTGCCGGTGAAAGGTGGTAGAATGATCGCTCGCCCTCAAGCGATGGCGGATTTGCGCGTCCCCGACAGGTCGGTTTACGAACCTGCCGGGCGTCTGGTCGGCGTGCTCTGCGCGGCCGAAGAACCCTCCTGCCATGCCCAGCTGATCAGCGCGACATTGCGTCTGGCGCGCGAAGCCGCAAGCCGTGGCGAGACCGTGCTGCTGCTTGACGGCACGGACGGCGCGTTGATGGAAGAAGCCGGTATTCTCTATTCCCGTACACTGGAACATTTTCTGGCCGGAGCCTGCGCCCTGCGCGATGCGTTATTTGTGACCGCCAATGAACATTTTTCGGCCACCGTCCTGCATCCCGACAATCTGTCCGAAGGTCTGGGCACCATGGCGGCCCTGTCCATGTCCTATGACTGGGTGTTTGCGGTCGGGCCGGCGGGCCTCAGCCCGGCGCAAGCCTGTCTGGCTGCAGGGGCCGATACTTGCCTGCTAGGCTATGATACACGCGTCGATGGCTTCATGCGCGCCTACTGGACGATCGATACGGTGCGTCGCCGCAACCGTATGTGGGATCCGGTGACGCTGGCGCTCGGCCCCACCCGTGATGCGACCGAGACGTCGCAAATGCTGCGCGAGGTCGTCCGCGATCATCTCGGCGCGCCAGCCCCCCATGGCGGCCATGCGCTCGATAGCAGGTTGCCCGGCGATGTACTGGGTCTGATGCGCGATATGACAGACCGCACGCGCGTGGCGTGACGCCAACCTGTTTTTCTAAAAAAGCAGTCATCTGCGCAGGAGATAGCCGCACCGTCCGTTGGAGTGTATGAACGCACACCCATGGAGGACAATATGTTCAGACCCCTTTTACTGGCCGCCGCTGCAACAACCTTGCTCGCCGCTGGCCCCGCCGCCGACATTAATCAGGATGGTCAGGTCACCTACGCTGAATTCAAGGCGGCAGGCGATGCCCGGTTTTCGGCGGCCGACACCAATTTCGATGGGCAACTGACACGCGACGAAATGCGCACGCTGCGCGCAAACGACCGCGCCGATAAAGCCCGCGAGCGCTTCATGAAGATGGACGCCAATGGCGACGGCGCTGTGACTGAGGCCGAGATGCAGGCCGCCCGCGCGACCCTTCAGGAGAAACGCGGTGAGCGCCGCGACGATCGTCGCGAAAAGGCGATGGAACGGTTCGATACCAACGGTGATGGCGAACTGTCCGAGGCGGAACGCCAGACCGCTCGCGAAGCGGCGAAAGAGCGGCGCCAGGCGCGCAAGGGCGACCGCAAGGAACGCCGCGCCGAACGCCCCCGACTGGACGCCGACAAGGACGGTCTTGTCAGTCGTGCCGAATATGACGCTATGGGCGAAGCGCTTTTTGCCAGAATGGACAGGAATGGCGATGGTGTGTTGACCAAGGGCGAAGCCCGCAAGCCGCGCGGCCCCCGTGGTCCCGGCCGACCTGGCGCACCTGGCGCACCTGGCGGCCAACCCTAGCGGTCGCACGGATCATGCACGAACCTGATAAAGACCTGATTCCCGGCCTTCGGGCCGGGGACGAGGCGGCGCTGCGCGCCCTGATCGATCGCCGCATGGCGAGCGTTCACCGCGTGGCCTACCGCCTTCTCGGCGACAGATTCGAAGCTGAGGATGTGTGTCAGGACACATTCCTGAAATTCTGGCGCGCCGCACCGAACTGGCGGGACGGCGAGGCCCGGATCCTGACCTGGCTGTGCCGGGTTGCGACCAATGGCTGCTATGACCGTTTGCGCAAGAAGCGCCCGGACCTGCCCGGCGACATGCTGGAACCGGTCGATAGCCGCGCACCGGTCGACCGAAAGATGGTGGCCGATGAACGCTGGGACGCGCTGCAAACGGCGATGATGACCTTGCCGGAACGGCAGCGAACGGCCCTGTCGCTCTGTTATGACGAAGCCATGCCGCAACGCGACGCCGCTGCGGTTATGGGACTGGGCCAGAAAGCCTATGAGGCGTTGTTGGTCCGCGCCCGCCGCGCCCTGCGCGCTCTGATGGAGGAAACTGAACATGCCTGATCCAATTGAAACCGCCTTCGCCCGATCCAGCACGCCTGCCCCGCGTGCCGATCTGGCAGACCGCATCATGAGCGCAGCCCGCGATCAGGCCCCGCTGGACGCAGCCAATGATCACGGCTTCTGGCACGGAAAAACCCTCTGGGCGGGCATGACCGGTATTGCAGCAACCCTTGTTGCAGGCTTTTTCGTGATGAACAGTCAGCCCTCGGACGCCGAGCTCTGGGCCTCCCACGCCGACCAGTCCGGCTTCGGCGATCTATATGAATGGGTCTACGCAGAAGATAGCGACACGACGCAGTAAGAGAACTCAAACGCCAGCGTGCTCCCGATAAAACGGGCGATCGATGTGAAGCCGGACCGCGACAGGCCCTTGCTATCGCCTGCCGCCTCGCTTACGCGCCGCGCCATCGCGATGCCTGCCCATCCGTAGGCCCAGCCCCATGGCGCTCTTATGATTTCTTCGACATTGTCGGCCTTTGCCGACCGTATCACTATTCCCGCACGCCGCCGTTCCGGGCCGCTGACCTTCAATGCCGGGCGGACAAAGACCGAGCTGCTGGCCGGTCTGACCGTCGCGCTCGCGCTCGTTCCTGAAGCCGTCGCCTTTGCGTTCGTGGCCGGGGTCGAACCACTGGTCGGCCTTTATGCCGCCTTCATCGTCGGGCTGATCACGGCTCTGATCGGCGGTCGCCCCGGTATGATTTCGGGCGCGACAGGCGCGCTGGCGGTCGTCATGGTCGCCCTCGTCGCTTTGCACGGTGTCGAATATCTGTTCGCGACGGTCGTACTGATGGGCATCCTGCAGATCCTCGCGGGCGTGTTCCGTCTTGGCAAATTCATCCGTCTGGTCCCCCACCCGGTCATGCTGGGTTTCGTCAATGGCCTCGCCATCGTGATTGGCCTGGCGCAGCTGACCCAGTTCCAGACGGCTCCGGCCCCGCCGACCGACCACCCCGGCCCGTTCAACATGCTCAACGGCACATGGATGGAGATGCCGCAGCTGCTGCTCATGCTGGGTCTGGTCGGCCTGACCATGCTGATCATCTGGGGCACGCCGAAGATCACCAAGGCGATCCCGGCCCCGCTGGCCGGCATTGGCATCGTCGCCGCCCTGGTCATCGGTTTCGGTATCGACGTGCCCTCTGTCGGCGATATGAGCTCCATCGCGGGCGGCCTGCCGCAATTTCATGTTCCAATGGTGCCGCTGAACGTCGAAACCTTCGAGATCATTCTGCCTTACGCCGTCATTCTGGCTGCAATCGGCTTGATTGAGTCTCTGCTGACGCTCAACCTGGTCGGCGAGATCAAGGAAGAGCGCGGCGGAGCCAGCCAGGAATGCGTTGCGCAAGGCGTCGCCAATACGGTCACGGGCTTCTTCGGCGGCATGGGCGGTTGCGCCATGATCGGACAGTCCATGATCAATGTGAAATCGGGGGGTCGCACGCGCCTGTCCGGCATTTCGGCAGCCTTGTTCCTGCTCGCCTTCATCCTGTTCGCCAGCCCCGTGATCGAGATGATCCCGCTCGCCGCTCTTGTCGGCGTGATGTTCATGGTCGTGATCGGGACGTTTGCCTGGCATTCGGTGAAGATCATGGCTCGCATTCCCAAGCTCGACGCGGGGGTAATCATACTCGTGACCGTCGTTACAGTCTGGCACGACCTGGCCGTGGCGGTGGTGGTCGGCGTCATTGTCAGCGCGCTCGCCTATGCCTGGAACGCCTCGCGCCGGATCGACGCGCACACGGAAGAAACGGACGACATCAAAATCTACAAGCTGGAAGGCCCGCTCTTTTTCGGCTCCGCCGAAGGGTTTTCCGAGCTCTTCACGATCAAGGACGACCCGGATACGGTGATCGTCGATTTCGCCGATAGCCGCGTTGTCGATCAATCAGCCTTGCAAGCCATCGAAGCCATCGCCGCTAAGTATGAAGCCGCCGGCAAGACCTTGCAGCTCCGTCACCTCACCCGCGACTGCCACCAGCTGCTGACCAATGCCGGGCAACTTATGGTCGATAGCGACGACGACCCGGATTACGGACTAGCCGTGGATTACGGCGTAAGGCTCGGGCGGCTGGGCGGCGGGCATTAGATTCGAATATCGCGGAATAACTTATCGTCGAGACCGACGTTTCCGAGGGCATGCGATGTGGTTGGTTCTCGCCGGACTGCACAGTGCACGAGGACACATTGACGGATAACGGCAGACACGCATATTGACGCTTTTCGGAAATGCGCTCGACCAGAAGTCGACAGAGCGATCTGACCGCAGTCGTCACTCGACCAATGCCAATTTTAAGTTGCGACCCTTCCATAGGCTTCGAAAGCCGACACTTCGCTTTACAATCTTTAGCATTAATTTATGCGTACACTCGGCGCAATTATAAGTCATATAAGATTTAAGCTTAGAAAGAGCACGCGCCATCTTTTTGGAAGGCGAAAATATGCAGTCGAAACGCGCTAATTTCAAAAGCCTGACAGAACCAACAGTCATCGACCCGGACATGGGTGTGCGGCGTCAGCACGGTGATGAAAACAAGCCGAAGAACCCGTGGATGCGATCTGCGGAGGCAGTCTTTTCAAGACTTCATAGATTCGGGTTGGCCCTGATCCCATTCCTGTTTTTCGTCATTTCAGGTTTTCTGTCGATCAGTTCGCTGGCGGCCCATCATTTTCAACATACTATTCGCGATGTACAGCTAAACGACGCGAATGCCGTTTTAACGGTGGCAGGATTGAAGGTCTTTTCCGAAAGAATAAACGGGGCCACCACCGAGTACACTCACAACGTCAGGGCGATATCCTCAGGTAGCCAACTTATAAAAGAAGCTGACGCGATGTTGTCAGAATACTGGAATCGTGAGAGCACGGATCAAAATTCCAATAGAGCGACTTCAACACCTCCTTCGTCAACGACGCAACCGGCTGAGCAGGATAGCGCTGACGGGATTCAATCTCCTCCCCAAAGTTACCTCGCGGCATTCCGTGCTGCCTGTGAAGTATCTCAGATAGCCCGGCGCGCAGAAAATATACGTCAAATCAGGACGTTTCAAACGGTCGAGGATACACCATTCGCTATTATCAAAGATCGAGACATTCCCATGACTGAGGCATCAGCTTTAAGGCGATTTTCGAAATATGATAGATTTACTACATCCGGGATCGCCAACCACCAACTTGAATGTGATCGAGATGACATCAGCTTTCTCGACAAACGTTGGACGATGGTGCCGCAGATGGAAGAGCCATGGCAAACTTACAGATATTTCACTCGATTAAAGACAGAGAATTCAAAGACAGAAAGTTCAAAGTCAGAGAGTTCAAAGTCAGAGAGCTCAACGACAGAGAGTTCAAAGACAGCAAGTGAAACTAATAAATCTACGTTTCTGGGAACACTCTTCGCCCCAGTCGCCAATTTTTCACCGGGTTCCGTCTACATCAATTTAATTCATTCACCCCGACAGATTCAGACTGTCCTGCTCGTCATATTTATGGGGACTCTGGGTGCATCCATTAACCTCGTCCGTCTTTTCCTGGCTGGAAACAACCGTGCGAAACTAAGTCACTATATTTTCCTCCCGATGATGGGCGGTGTAGCGGCTTTCGCAATCTACGTCGTGGCCAAGTCAGGTGTGGTCCTGATTGCTGACACCGGTGCAGGTGACGACTCGACCTATCTAAGCCCCTACTTCGTTTCTTTTCTCGGTCTGGTGTCAGGCCTGCTATCGCAAGAAGCGTTTGACTCAATCTACTCCGTCGGTCGCCGAATATTCAACGAAACGGGGGATTCGATCGAACGATGGTACATTGGCGACGTCGCTGTCGCTAATGAGGCAACGACAGTTGGACCTGTTGCGACCTTGATTGATGTGCCAGAATCCACTGTCAAAGCCTGGCTGACGGGTAAGCGTTCAATTCCACATCAGGCGCAAATCATCATCGCAGGACAGTTGGGAAAATTACGGCGGGAAATCTTTACAGACCTACCCCCCGCTCAAAGTGATGAACCCGTTGCTCCATCCGCCCCTAATGAGGACGACACGGCTGAACCACCCGCGACGACGTAGTCCCAGCCCCCTAGTCCCGACGCAGACATACCGCCGTGGCTTCGCCGCCACCGATGCACAGGCTCGCCACGCCCGTCTTGGCGTCGCGGCGTTCCATTTCGCCGATCAGGGTCGCCATGATGCGCGCGCCCGATGCGCCGATCGGATGGCCGAGGACGCAGCCGCCGCCATTCACATTCACGCGGTCATGGTCGATGCCCATTTCCTGCATGGCGATCATCGGCACGACAGCGAAGGCTTCGTTGATTTCCCAGAGGTCGACATCATCCACCTCCCAGCTCGCTTTCTCCAGCGCCTTTTTCATGGCGTGAACCGGGGCCGTGGTAAATTTGGCGGGTTCATGCGCGTGAGCGGCATGGGAGACGATTTCGGCGAGAACCTTATGGCCGCCTGCCTCCGCCTGAGAGCGGCGCATCAGCACCATGGCGGCCGCACCGTCATTGATGGAGGAAGCATTGGCCGCCGTCACCGTGCCGTCCTTGGTAAAGGCCGGGCGTAGATTCGGGATCTTTTCCGGCATGGCCTTGCCGGGACCTTCATCCGTATCGACAACGATATCGCCTTTGCGAGTCTTGACCGTGACGGGCGTCAGCTCGCGGTCGAAGCCACCCTCACCCTGCGCGGCCTTGGCGCGGCGCACGGATTCGATGGCGTAAGCGTCCTGCTGCTCACGGGTGAACTGATATTCGGTCGCGATTTCGTCGGCGAACACGCCCATCGCGCCACCGGCATAGGCGTCGGTCAGCCCGTCATGCATCATGCTGTCGATGACCTGCTGATTGCCCATCCGCATGCCTTCACGCGCTTTGGGCAGCAGGTAGGGCGCGTTTGACATGCTCTCCATGCCGCCTGCGACAGCGATATCGACACTGCCCGCCTTGATGGCATCATGCGCCATGATCGCCGCCTGCATGCCGGATCCGCACATCTTGTTGACGGTCGTCGCCTCCGTGCTGCGCGGCAGACCTGCGCCGAGCGCAGCCTGACGCGCGGGCGCTTGGCCCTGCCCGGCCGGCAGGACGCAGCCCATGATGGCCTGCTCGACGGCGTCTGCTTCGACGCCGGCTTCGTTCATCGCCGCCATGATGGCGGCAGAACCAAGCTCCGGCGCGGTGACGGAGGACAGGCTGCCCATGAAAGCGCCCATCGGTGTACGGGCGATGCCGACGATGACGACAGGATCGGAGGACTGGTTCATGAGAAAGCTTTCCAAAAGGGAATAATCTGTTGCGTGGCGTATGCGATAGCGGGTTCAGCTGCTCGTGTCAGCGTCATCTATGGAGGTCCTGTCCGGGAAGGTCATGTCCAGGTGGACACGCGCAAGCTTTTCAGCAGGCGCGGACGGGACGGCCCCTTAGTCCTCTGCTGCCTCTTGGGCGCGGGCTTTCGCCTTGATCTCGTCCAGCTTGCGGCGGCGTTCCGCACGTTCGGCTTCGAAACGGCGTTTCTGGCGACTGGAATAGACGAAGAGCGCGACCACGACGAGGCCGAGCAGCGCGATTATGACAAAGAGAGTTGTATCGGTCACGAGGCATCCTTTCATCAGCCGCGATGCAGTCAGGCGTCTATGTGGGGACGGATCAGGTGAGGTCAACCATGTCTCCGAAGCCTCGAAATCAGCGGTGGCGACGGGTCGATCGGCTTGTAAACACGGAATTAACGTCAGTGCGGTAATAAAGACACTATGGAACGTCGTCATGACAGCTCTGATCGCCGCCGCGGACGCCGTGTCAGCATCATCTTGCTGGCAGGCCTGCTATCCGCCCTGATCGTCATGCCCGCTCTCGCCCCCGTCATTGGGGGTATGATCGCACTGGTGCTGCTCTGGGGCCTGATCCAGCATAACGCTGCCGCACCGCTGCATGGTATCCGTACTGAAAACCGGCAGAAACAATGCGAACCCGCCCTCTGGGATGACGGGTTCGGCACGACTTAGACTTCAGTCTGCATAGGGTTCAGTCTGATAGGAGTCCGTCTGATGACGGCTCAGGGTTGGCGGATCAGTCGCCGACTTCGAAAGTGATCTTCACGTTCACCCGGTATTTGTCGATCCTGTTGTCCTTGATGCTGGTGTGCATCTCATTGACATAGGCCGACCGGATATTCTTCACGGTCTTGCCGGTCCGCTGCACGGCGTTTTCGATCGCATCTTCGAACGACTTGTCGCTCTCAGCCATAATTTCGACGGTTTTCATGACAGCCATAAGGGGCTCCTCTCTGGTGGGTTAGACTCCCTCCTTAAGCGAACCAGCCCGCCCTGTCGGCTTTCAAAAAAATAATGTGTCCAGATGGGAACCGATGAGGAACCCGACCTCAGCTCACCCCGTTCGCACGATCCAGCCGCCGCCGAGAGTGCGTTGGGCGTCGGCGCGGGGTTCGTAGAAGACGCAGGCCTGACCGGGGGATATCCCCATATCCGGTGTTGCGAGCCGGACGCGCACTGTCTCGCCCTCCACATGCAAGGTCGCAGCTTCGGGCGGACGGGTCGAGCGAACCTTGACGTGAATGTCCGCCCCGTCCGCATCCGCCAGCGTGCCGGGCCCGATCCAGTTCACATCCGTCAGATAGATGTCGGAGCGTTCCAACGCTGCGCGCGGGCCGACCACCACCTGCCCGGCATCGGCGTCGATCCGGATCACGAAGAGCGGATCCGTGCCCGTATGTTCGCCCAGACCCAGACCGCGCCGCTGCCCGACCGTATAATACATCACGCCCCGGTGGCGACCGAGCACAGTGCCGTTCTGGTCCACAATATCGCCAGGCTGCGCAGCATGTGGACGAATCTTCTCGATCACATCCGTGTAACGCCCTTCAGGGACGAAGCAGATATCCTGGCTGTCAGGTTTCGAGGCCACATTCAGCCCCATCTCTTCAGCCAGTCGGCGGGTGTCCGACTTGTCCATATGGCCGAGCGGAAAGCGCAGGAAATCCAGCTGTTCACGCGTCGTAGCGAACAGGAAATAGCTCTGATCCTTACCGCCATCATAGGCGCGGTGCAGTTCCGGCCCGTTGGGCCCCGCTACGCGCTGTATGTAATGGCCGGTTGCCATACAGTCCGCGCCCAGATCGCGCGCGACGTTCAGCAGGTCGCGAAACTTGACGGTCTGATTGCAACGCACACAGGGAATCGGCGTTGCGCCCATCAGATAAGTGTCGGCGAAATCCTCAATGACAGACTCGCGGAAGTTGGTTTCGTAGTCGAGCACATAATGCGGAAAGCCGATCATTTCAGCCACGCGGCGCGCATCGTAAATATCCTGTCCGGCACAACAGCTCTTAGCCGATTTCACGGCGGCGCCATGATCATACAGCTGCAATGTCACGCCAATGACCTCATAACCCTCACGCGCCAGCAGGGCGGCGCAGACGGAGCTGTCCACGCCTCCGCTCATCGCGACGACGACGCGGGTTTGCGCTTCCGGTTTCGCGAATCCGAGCGAATTAAGCGGCGTATCGAGAACGGCATTGGCCATAGCGAACGCCATATAGGTAAGGTCCGGGACAGAGTCGACGGCCCGCGGCAGCCATCCGAGCCATGACGGTCCGTCAAAAAGGCTCAACAGAATCAGACCGCTACCGGAACAATCCACAGGACGGGCAGGTTTTGTTAACCTTACCTACTATCCATTAAGAATGGTAAACGACTGAAAACAATAGAAAATTATCGCCCCGCTTAAGCCCTCTTTAAGACCCCGCGCCTATGTCGTGAGCACTGAATAGTGGTGGGTGAACTGCAAGGAGGGTCCCGGCAACAAGGGACGACATTGCTGATGAGCGAGCGAACGCTGAAAAGAGAGCATATGGTGATCGGCCCGGAAGGGACACCTCTGACGATGGCCGATCTGCCTAAGCCGGACACGGTCCGCTGGGTGATCCGTCGCAAAGCCGAAGTCGTTGCTGCGGTGCGCGGTGGATTGCTGACGCTGGAAAGCGCCTGCGAGCGCTACGGCCTCAGCTCCGAGGAATTCATGAGTTGGCAGCGCTCGATCGAGAGCCACGGCATTAGCGGGCTGCGCACGACGCGGATCCAGCAATACCGATAGTCCTCGCCAGATCGATCTGAAACGGCCCGTCTCCCGGCGGGCTTTTTCATGTCGTGACATCTGCGGGGCGTGCCATCTATAACAGCAATGCCCGCGTCAGTGCGTCCAGGACGAAGCGCCCTTCTGCCGTCGCCCGAAGACGGTCGCCATCGACATGTAACAGGCCATCCGCGATCAGGGCCGGATCGACGGTAAGCGGCTCACCCCGGATCGTCGCCAGGCGTGACAGGGACAGCCCCTCTTCGATCCGCAGACCCATCAGAACATATTCTTCGGAAGCCGCTGCCGGTGTGAGCCGCTCGGACCGGATTGCCGTACCGGACACGTCTACCGCATTGATATAGTCTACGGGTCGCAGCGCTGTCTCCGTGGCGATGCGCCCCTTTTCCGTCCAGAGACGACCATGCGCGCCCGGGCCGACCCCGACATAATCCTGTCCGCGCCAATAGGCGAGATTATGCGCGCTCTCATGTCCGGGCTGCGCAAAGTTGGACACTTCATAATGGCCATAGCCAGCCACGCCGAGTCGGGCTTGAATCCGTTCAAAATCCGACGCGCTGCGATCCTCACCAACAGCGCGCTGCGATCCGCGTGCTTCGGCCTGGGCAAAGGCCGTGCCCGGCTCGATGGTCAACTGATAGGTCGACAGATGCGGCACGCCAGAGTCGAGCAGCCGATCCAGATCACGGGCCAGCCGATCATCCGTTTCCCCTGCCACGCCGAAAATCAGATCGGCGGAAACGGACCGCATGGCCGCCAGCGCCGTATCGACGGCGTGGCGCGCGGACAGGCCGTCATGGTCCCGCCCCAATCGTTTGAGGACGCCGTCATCAAAACTCTGCACCCCGAGCGACAGGCGCGTCAGCCCGACCGAGTGCCAGGCAGTCATGCGGTCCGCCGTCACATCGCTGGGATTGGCCTCCAGAGCGAGCTCTGCCGCCCCCAGCCCCCAGAGGCGGTCGATCGCCCCGATCAGCCGGTCGAGCTGTCCTTCCATGAGCAAGGACGGCGTTCCGCCCCCGAAATGCACCGATCCGACGGTCCGCGCGCCCGTCCAGCGCCGCCAGTGACCCAGATCCGCAACCATCGCATCGACCAACGCCTCGGCTTCGCCCGCACGCCGGTCGAGATGAACATTGAAGTCGCAATAGGGACAGATCCGGGCACAATAGGGCCAGTGCAGATAGACGGCCAGCGGCCCCGGAGCCGGCCCAGTGTCAGCTGTCACAGCTATCAGTCACGGGCCCATCCGGAAACTGGTCATCCAGGAACAGGCGGAAAGCGGCGGCGCGGTGGCTCTTGGCGTGTTTCTCCTCCGGATCGATCTCGGCAAAGGTCTGATTGTCGCCATCCATGATGAAAATGGGATCATAGCCGAACCCCTGATCGCCCCGGGGCGGCCAGACGATCTGCCCCTCGCAGCGACCTTCATAGACCCTGTTCGACCCATCCGGGAACGCCAGACAGAGGGCGCAGACGAACCGCGCACGTCGGTCTTCGCTCTCGCCCAGTTCGCGCTGCACACGCGTCATGGCTCGCATGAAATCCCGGTTCCCGTCTTCGTCCTCGGCCCAGCGCGCCGCATGAATGCCCGGCTGCCCGTTCAGAGCGATCACGTCGATCCCGCTATCATCTGATAGCGCCGGGTGGCCCGAGGCCACGGCTGCGGCGACCGCTTTCAGACGGGCATTGCCGGCATAGCTGTCTTCGGTCTCGTCCGGTTCGGGCAGGTCCAGTTCCGCCGCGCTGATCGTTTGCAGGCCGAACGGCGCCAGCAGGGCACGGATCTCGCGGACCTTGCCCTGATTGTGGGACGCGACCACCAGGGTCTGTCCGGATGCGAGCTGTGTCAGGGGCGGATTATCAGTCATGGGCGGGACGTAATCGCAGCGACGCCGCAGCGCAACGCCGGAACCCTTGATAACGGCCAGCGCGGCGGATTGGGACAGTCATTGACACGCCGTATCCCTACCTTGCGTTGGAGGATTTATCGTTTATCAACACATGCGTGAATGCTCTGACACAGACCCCCAAACCCGTTTCCAGCGGCCTTATCATCCTGTTGCGAATCGTGCAGGCTCTGCTGCTGGTCGGGCTGGTCGTGCTGAGCGCCAGCGCGCTGGCCTTTGCACTCAATACCGGTGTTTATGACTGGCTTCAGGGCAATTCCGAAGCCGGGCCCCTGCCCGGCGCGGGCCGATTGGCCTTTGCCTGCATTACCGGGGCGATCACCGCCTTTGCCTGGCTCGCCGTGCTGTCAATCCTGATCCGCGTGATCCGCACGGTGCAGATGGGTGATCCGTTCGTTGAGGCCAATATCACCCGCCTGCGGGCAATGTGGATGCTGATCGCGGCGACCGAAATCTTCCGCATACTGGTCCACGGCTTTGCCGATATTTCCGTCGGCGCCTTGGGCGTCGCCCCAGCTGATACCGGCATGGATATCCGCATCGGGACCTGGTTCCTGGTGCTGGTCATCGCCGCCCTGTCCGAAGCCTTCCGTCAAGGCGCGGAAATGCGCGCGGAAGCGGAACTGACGATCTGATGGCCATTCAAGTCAATCTGGACCGGGTCCTGCTCGACCGAAAGATGAGCCTGACCGAACTGGCCGATCGCGTCGGCATCACGCTGGCCAATCTGTCAATCCTGAAGACCGGCAAGGCTCGCGCCGTGCGCTTCTCCACGCTCGACGCCCTCTGCCGCGAGCTGGAGTGCCAGCCCGCGGATATCTTGGAGTGGGTGCCCGAAGGCGACACCCCACCCATTCCCGAATTTTCAGTCGGAAAGCGCTAGCGCCAGCATTTACGCCAGCATTTACGCCAGCGCGGCTTCCTGCATCGCGCACAGCTCGCCAATGCCTTTTTTCGCCAGCCGCATCAGTTCGTCCATTTCCTCGCCAGAAAAGGGCGTCTCTTCGGCGGTGGCCTGAACCTCGATGATGCCGCCGCTGGCGGTCAGGACGAAATTTGCGTCGGCCTGTGCGGCACTGTCTTCGACATATTCCAGATCGAGTTGGCACGTGCCGTCCACGATCCCGCAGCTGACTGCGGCCATGGGCGACGTAACCGGGTTGGTTTCGATCAGTCCTTGGTCCACCAGCCCGGCACAGGCCTGGCTGAGCGCGACCCAAGCACCGGTGATCGCCGCCGTGCGCGTTCCGCCATCAGCCTGCATAACGTCGCAATCGACCACGATCTGCCGCTCGCCCAGCGCCTTCAGATCGGTCACGGCGCGCAAGGACCGCCCGATCAGTCGCTGGATTTCGACCGTGCGCCCACCCTGTTTGCCGCGCGCGGCTTCGCGGTTATTGCGCGTATGGGTCGAGCGCGGCAGCATGCCATATTCCGCCGTCACCCAGCCTTTGCCCTTACCCTTCATCCAGCGCGGCACACCCTCATCGACGCTGGCCGTGACCAGCACATGTGTGTGGCCGAACCGGATCAGGCAGGACCCTTCGGCATAGCGGGACACGCCCGTCTCCATCGTGACGGGACGCAACTGGTCGAGGGCTCTGTTTTCGGGACGCATGACGGTCTTTCCTTCTCTATCGGTGGCGGCTCCTGCGACGTCATGCGCGGAAAGGCAAGTCGCCCCGCGCATAACCCTTGCGAGTCCGGCAAAGGCCGACCAGATAGGCAGTCCATGTCCGTTCTGGCCACATTCCCCTTGTCCGAGCTCGACGCGCGCGCCCGCGCGATCTTCGGCTCTGTCGTCTCTGCCTATCTGGAAACCGGACAACCGGTCGGCTCCAAGTCGCTGGCCCTGTCCGGCACCGCCCTCTCACCCGCATCGATTCGGTCCGTCATGGCCGATCTGACGCATATGGGGCTGCTCGAGAGCCCGCATGTCAGTGCCGGGCGGCAACCGACACAGGCGGGACTGCGCCTCTATGTCGACGGCTTGCTGGAGATCGGTGACGTGTCCCGCGACGAACGCCGTCACCTGGAAGCACAGATCGCCGCATCGGGCCGCGAACCGGAGGAAGTCTTTCTGCAGGCTTCGACCCTGCTGGCCGGGCTGGCAGGCGGGGCCGGTCTTGTCCTGGCACCCGAACCTGTCCGCGAGACCGCCCTGTCACATGTCGAATTTGTCGGTCTTGACGATGGCCGCACGCTTGTCGTGATGGTGCATGAGGACGGGCGGGTCGAGAACCGGCTGATGCCACGCCCCGAGGGCGTGCTGAGTGCCAGTCTGGAACGGGCCGGAAACTTCCTGTCGGCCCGGTTGCGCGGACGCCAGCTCTCAGAAGCGCGCGCCGATATTCTGAGCGAAATCGAGCAGGGCCGCGCGGCAATCGACATTGCCGCGGCCGCCCTGATCAAGCAGGGACTGGCGGCCTGGACGGATGAGCCGGCCCAGAACCGCAAACTGATTGTTCGCGGACAGGCCCGGCTGCTTGACAATCTCGACACGCGCACCGACGTGGGGGCCGATCTGGAACGCATCCGGCTCCTGTTCGAGGATCTGGAGCGCAAGGAAGAGCTGATTTCTCTGCTCGACCAGACGGAACATGCGGACGGCGTCAGGATTTTCATAGGGACGGAGAACCCGATGTTCTCTCTGTCCAGTTCCAGCGTCGTGGTCGCCCCTTACCGGGACGGCCATGGCAAGTTGCTGGGGGCACTGGGCGTGATCGGACCGACACGGTTGAATTATGGCCGGGTCATCCCAATGGTCGATCTGACGGCAAAACTGGTCGGCGAAACGCTGACGCGACGCGCCTGATGCGCGGATATAGGAGCAAGAGACCAAGCCATGGCTGGTGATATCGAGAACGGAAACAGCGTCCCCGGAGCGGGGGGCATGGATGAATGGGATGCCCTGCAGGCGCAGATCGACGCGGAAGGCGAAGGTCAGCCCGAGCGCAAACCGAGCGCGGCCGAGCTGAAGCGGGCCGCCGACGACTTTCTGAAAAAACACAAGGACGATGTCCTGTCCGACGACGATCCGGCGGGTGAGCCCGGCGCAGACGCGGCAACGGACGACACGCCCGACGATTCCGCACGCGTCCGTGAGCTGGAAATGGAAATCGCGACCATGAAGGATCAGGCCATGCGCACACTGGCCGAGGCCGACAATATCCGCAAACGCGCAGAACGCGAAGTGCAGAACGCCAAGCTATACGGGGTCGAGAAATTCGCCGCCGACATGCTCTCCGTCTATGATAATCTGTCCCGCGCGCTGCACACGATCGATGGTCAGGCCAAGGAAGAGCTGGGCGAGAATGCCCGCAACCTCGTCGCCGGGATCGAGCTGACCGAAAAGGATCTGACGACGGCGCTGGAACGCCATCAGGTCAAACCCGTCCCCGGTGTCGGGGCCAAATTCGACCCCAATGTCCATCAGGCCGTCGCCAACATCCCCCACCCGGATGTCGAGAAGGGCCATGTCGCCGCCGTCATGCAGCAAGGCTTCACCATCGGCGGTCGGACGCTGCGCGCCGCCATGGTGGCTGTGAGCACGGGTCAAGGCTGAATCTTCGAACCTTCATCACCGAGCTTCACTCGGTGATCCATCTCAGTCCCTTTGCCGTCATGGCAAAGGGTTATGTCTATATACTCTGCAACCGTAAAAACGGGTCGCTCTATACGGGTTTCACGAAAGACCTCTGGGCGCGAGTGCAAGAGCACACGAACAAAACCGACCCCAACTGCTTCACAGCCCGATACGATGTTGATCGTCTTGTCTACTTTGAATCCTACGATCTGGTGGTCTAAGCACTACGTCGCGAAAAACAGATCAAGAACTGGAACCGATCATAGAAAATCGCCTTGTTTGAAAAGGATAATCCAGACTGGCGCGAACTGACACTCGATTGGCAGGATATTGAATGACCACCGCTCTGGAAGATGGATCACCGAATCAAGTTCGGTGATAGAGGACGATCTGTCATAGGCGAAACCAGAGATCTACGATGCCCGAACTCCCCGAAGTCGAAACGGTTCGCCGCGGTCTCGCCCCTGTTCTGGAAGGCCGGATTATCTCGCATGTCCAACTGAACCGTCCGGATCTTCGCTTTCCCTTTCCGGACGACTTCGCCGACCGCATTGAGGGGCAGCGCGTGGAGCGTCTGTCGCGCCGGGCCAAATTCTTGCAGGCGGACCTGACCTCAGGCGAGCGTCTGTTCATGCATCTGGGTATGAGCGGGCGGTTTGTGCTTGGCGGCTCACAGCTCGGCGAGTTCACCCATGCTCACGATGCCGATCCGAAACATCATCATGTCATTTTCACGACCGAAGACGGCAATACCGTCACCTATAATGATCCGCGCCGCTTCGGCTTCATGGAGCTGGTGAAACCGGACGCGCCCTACCGTCTCGATGATCTGGGGCCGGAGCCCCTCGGCAACGGCTTCAACGCCCCCGATCTGCGCGCCCGGCTCAAGGGTAAGAAAACGCCGATCAAGATCGCCCTGCTGGATCAGCGGATCGTGGCGGGCCTTGGCAATATCTATGTCTGCGAAGCCCTGTTCCGGGCCGGGATCAGCCCCGGGCGCGGGGCCGGACGGCTACGCGTGGCTGAAACCGAACGGCTGGTCGGGCACATCAAGGCGGTACTGATCGAAGCCATCGCGGCAGGTGGGTCATCCCTGCGCGACCACCGCCAGGCCGACGGCGCACTCGGCTATTTCCAGAAACAATTCTCCGTCTATGGCCGTGAAGGGCAGGACTGCCCCGCCTGCGCCGCGCCGATTGCACGTCGTGTCCAGGGCGGACGCAGCACCTTCTACTGCAAGGCCTGTCAACGCTGATCCCGCCATCATGCCCCTGTCAGGATGCTCCTGTCAGGATGCCCTTGTCAGGTCCGGGGTCGGAGGTGTAGCCACCGCCTTTGAAAAACGAAACCGATCCGAGAGAGACCCCTATGGCTTACGAGCTGATCGAACTGGATACGGATGGTCGCGTCGCGACGATCCGCCTGAACCGTCCAAAGGCACTCAATGCGCTGAATTCCGAAATGATGGGCGAGGTGGCGCAAGCGCTGGCCGATCTGGAAGCGGATGACGGTATTGGCTGCGTGATCCTGACCGGCAATGAAAAGGCCTTTGCCGCCGGTGCGGACATCAAGGAGATGGTCGATGGCGACTATCTGTCCAACTATAAGCATGACCCGTTTGAGGCCAATCATTGCGCCATCGAGCGCTTCCGCAAGCCGATCATCGCCGCCGTTTCCGGCTACGCGCTGGGCGGCGGCTGCGAGATCGCCATGATGTGCGATTTCATCATCGCCTCGGACACGGCCAAGTTCGGCCAGCCGGAAATCAATCTGGGCGTCATCCCCGGCATTGGCGGGACGCAGCGCCTGGCCCGCGCCGTCGGCAAGGCCAAGGCGATGGATCTATGCCTGACGGGTCGCATGATGGACGCATCTGAAGCGGAACATAGCGGTCTGGTCGCGCGCGTCGTTCCGGTCGACGACCTGATGGACACAGTCAATGACGCCGCCAAGAAGATCGCCGGACACAGCCAGCCGGCCAATATGATCCTGAAAGAAGTGATCGAAGCCGGCTACGAAATGTCCCTGCGCGAAGGCATCCGGTTCGAACGCCGCATGTTCCAGAGCCTGTTCACGACGGAAGACCAGAAAGAAGGCATGAACGCCTTCATCGAAAAGCGAAAGCCGCATTTCAAGAACCGGTAAGGCGGGCGGCCCGGGCACCGTTATGCGTTCTTTTTCGTTGCCCCTCTTACCCGTGTCGCCCGACGCGCGGTTTTGCGCGACATACGCCGTTGCAGGCGTTGTGCGCGGTTGCGGCGCCATTTTCGCCCGTCGGCATTATCTCGGTCGAAGACGCTCTCAAATTCCGCCTTCGTCTTCTGCGGTTCTGCTCCAGTCAGATGTTTCCATGTGGTCTTGTAACTGCCCCAGTCGGCATCACGCAGCGCCCGCTCGACCGGGATCAGATCGAACAACGTTACGCCGGGCGTGTCCAGCATGACGACCTGATGCCTCCGGAAGGCTTTGGCAGGAAGGGCGTGACGCGTCGAATGTGCCATGGGCGTTTCGTAAACCGATGACAGAAACATGGAGATAAGGCCCGGCGGCACCTTTTCGGTCTCGAAACCTTCCGCATTCTTGATCCATCCGTGACGGCGATAGGCAGGCCGCCCCGTTTTCGAATCCTTCGGGACGACATCGAGCGTATCAAGCACGAAGCCCAACACATGGCGATTGAGCGGTTCGTAAAGCATGTCGATCGGGCTCAAGGCACGCTTTTTCGGATTTCCCGACGCATGGCCGTTGAAAGCATTGATCGGAATATTGTTCAGCAACCCGCCATCAATGAACCAGCCATGGTAATTTTCCCTGTACCAGTCTTCGAGTGTCGCCGGCGGGTAGAGCGCGCGGGGGTCGCCTCCCAGATTCAGCGCCACCGCATCCGTATCATAGGCGTCATGACTCATTTTGCCGCCGGTATATGTCAGGCGGGTCGGCTTGAAGAGAAACGGAAAAGACGAGCTGATTCCGACGGCATCCACGACCGGCATTTTCGGGGTCAGATAGCGGTTGAAGAACACTGTCCGCTTTGTTGAAACATTCGATCCCGTGACGCAGAGTTCGATATCGAACAGCTGGTAATAGTCCTCCATCGTGAAGGTTTCGATGATGGCAGTCATCTGCCGGGTGCGTTCTGCCTCCAGCGCATCGAGTTCCGTCTCCAGCACTTCGCTGGCCTGTTTCAGCGCATCGCGCTTTTCGTCACTCAGACCAGGACTGCTTCTGAGTATGGCCTGCGCCTGCATGTAGCGACGCCTGATCGCGTCTTCACGCCGCCCCGGCAGGGCGTCGGGGCTGTCGTCGCGATCATCCTGCGATGACCAGTCGATGGGCGGATCGCGTTTGACGAATTGACCATCGGCCAGCACTTCCACACGGCCGTAGATCAGCTCCGCAAGAATGACCCGGACCGTCAAGCCTGCAAAAAGGCCGGAGTCGCCGAAGATCTGCTTGATCAGCGATTTGACATGTTCGGAGGTCAGCAACGCGCGGAGATATTGCGTCACAGCCTTCTCGATCGCTTTCTGTGCCTCGTCCGGCTCCGGCAGATCGATCGTGTCCATCGATTTCTGAACCTGTTTGACGAAAAGCGCGGCGATTTTGGCGCCGATATCCACCAGCCCCTTATAGAGCCAGGGTTGCGGCATATTATAACGGATATTGTCCGAAATGACCTTCAGCAGGAGCGCCTTGTTGCGAAGCCCGTCCTGTGATGGCCCACCAAAGGCGATCCTGATAACATAGTTCAGCAATACGATGACGGCGCCTGTGCCCAGGATATAATAGATATAGTTCAGCCGATCCTCTTCATTTTCGAACCAGCCCTCTTCGAATGGCTCGCCGTCTAGCCACGCGATGAATTGCGGCATCAGGAACGCGTTGGGATTTGCCCCCTGATCAATCTTTCGAAAGAGGTCGAGGACCAGCAATGTCGATTGCAGGAAAAGTCGGTTCTTTTTCAACGCACCCAGTGCGCCCCGGTAGACATAGTCTTCAACCAGCTTTTCATCCGTCACGATGGCCGTGGCTGTTTCCGTCAGCCAGTCGCCCAGAAAGGACATCATTTGATCCTTGAGGAAAGCGGCGATAGCCTTGCGGTTCGCATAGTCAGCGATCAGAAGCGGAAAATCGGACAGGATTTTCGGAGTTGTCGTGCCGACATCGGGTTCAGCGGTCTTGTCCTTGCGACCGTCATAATCGACGCGCCGGGCCAGGCCTTTTCGAAACGGTTCCGCGTGGAGAAGTCGGTAAGGACGGTCCCGGACCAGTCGGGCATTGATGGCGGCGGGGCCATAACCCATTCCGACACACATGCCGACGATTGCTCCGATCGACGAGCCTGAAACGCCTTCGATCTGGTCGCAATCGGGGGGAAGAAGCCCTTTCTCTTCCAGAGCAACGAGCGCGCCGAGATAGGCGGTACCCATCGCCCCACCGCCTTCGAACGCCAGATAGCGGATCTGGTCCTGTGTCAGCGGGCCTTCGTTCATCCTGTGATCAGTCGGTCGGCGCGGACGAGCCTTGCGGACGGGTTTCCGTTACCAGCGCGGGTTGGCTATCGGCTTCGAAATCCGGCAATGTCGCATCGGACTGCAAGATCGTGTGGGGCGATGGCAGGGTGATTTCCTCTGATGAGATAAGATCCGTATCATCGGGATCGGGAACACCGGCGGGGATCAGCTCGTCCAGGATCGCCAAGGACAGCTCATCATCAAAAACCGGCACATCGTCACCCGCGAAAACCTCGCCCGTTTCTTGAAACCAGCGCAACTTCAGCTCATTATCGCCAAAGCGCGCGATCGGGAGAATGACCCGTACAAAGGTCGATTCCATGAAGTCCTTCAACGGGCCAGGTCGACGTCCTTCGTATGGCATCGTGCGCTTATCACGGTCCCCAATGAAATTATCGACATAGCGAACGCTCATCTTGTCGTAATCGAAGACCGTATCGATGAACTGGACAATCGGGCTGAGTCGATCCAGCTTGTCGTGATCGATCAGCGGATAATCCCCTGCAGGCGTCCCGGCCATGTCCAGTACGCTGAACCCGTTAAAGTCCGCCCCCAGGATGCGCTGTGAGACCACCCGGCGGGTCTCATGGGCAATCAGCTGACGCTGCAGAATCGGGGAGTTGGACAGATCGACCTTGTCGACACCGATGGCGCTGGCGGCATCGAAGACGGATTGTTCGCCTCCCTTGTTCTGAGCCTCGAGCAATAATCTGTAGAGGTCGAACTGCCAGAGCTCATAACTGGTCTGCAGCAGATCGCATTCGATCGTGAACGTCACACCGCTTTCATAGGCGTTTGATGCCGTGAACCCGACATCAAGCTCGCCGCCCCCTTCCGCCATGGGCGGGAGAACGTCCGAATCGGTAATATTGTCGGCCAGTTCGAAGACATATTGCGCCGGGCTTGCTTTTTTCAGATCATAACCCCGTCCGCTGAGATAGAAGCGTGTTCTGATCTTGCTGTCATGGGACACCGACGCGATGGCGACGCGTGCACGACGTGCGGCATACCCTTCCGGGATCCGGACTTTCGTCATAATCGCATCATGGCCCACGCTGGGCCGCTTCGGACTCTGGAAATCTATGCTGCCGCTCACGGAGACGACGGGGTCCGGCGGCGGCAGCGCGTCTTCGACCCCGAAATAGGCCGAATGATCGAGCCAGTTATCGGTATTCAGATCGGCAGCTGTGATCACGGTGCCATCCCGCTCCAGTACCGGACGCGTCGTAGCGTTAGTCTGGGACGGTGCCGTCGGATCGTTTTCCATATAATCACGATAGTGAGCCGCTGGATTGGCAATCACGATATTGGCGAACATGTGTTTGGCATGTTGCAGCAGATCGATGCGGTGGATTTCATTGACGAGGCGCGTCACCGCAACGGAATGATCGCCGCTTCGATTGTCGATCCCGGCCTCGGAGCGTTTGGTGTGGACGGTCAATGCCCGGGTGGACAGAGAATTGAGGATCCGGGTCTTAGTTTTCTCGCGACTTTCCCGCACCAGCTGGTCGGAAACCTCACGCGCCGTCTGGCTGCTTCGCTGTGTGCTCTGTGTAAGCCCGACATCGCCGTAAGCTGAGAAACTGACCGCGCCATAAGTGCCGGACGCTTCCGTTCCCAGATTAATCGTCTGTGATTTGGCCTGAAGACTTTGCGCGGCATCGCGCATGGTCGACTGGCTGGTCGTGGTCTCGCTCGTTTCCGACGTCCGCTCGACTTCCTGTTCCCGGTAGGCGCGGCTTTCCAGCTCGTCGACTCGCTCGTCATACAGGGAGTAGAAAGTCCCGGCAGGCGTATTGCGGATACGGAAGATCTCGCCCGCCTCATAGCGGACCAGCGTCATGGTGGTCTGCGACAGTTCACCGACAACAAATTTGAAATTCTGACCGGGATAGAAACGTGGAAAATCCGTCATGGCGTTCAGCCCCCCTTCTTGCGACGATAGACGGGTTTGTCGCTACGCTTGGCCACGCCGGAGGCCTTTTTACCCTTGGCCGTCTTGGGCGGCGTCGGAAGCTTCCGACCACCTCGTCCCGGTTTTGTGACAGGTGGCTTCGGCCGGACAGGGGCGGCAAACAGATCGGATGGCAGAATGATCCGCGAACGGAACAGATGATGGCGCACGATATTGTCGTCATTCCCGTCCGATGGATCGCGACCGTCAGGATCGTGATCATCGTCAGCTGGACCATCAGGCGGAGCGTCCACATCCGTTTCGTTAGCGGCATCCGGGTCGGACGTATCCGTCAGAAAAGCGGCCTTGATATACGACTGATCGTAAAGCGCGGCCACATGGATGACGCGGTGCAGAGCCGCAAGCAGCCGACGATAGGGCGCATCCTCACGCGAGTGACAATAGAGCGCCAGAAGATCGGTCGTCCATTCCATACCCAGCAATGCCAGCAATCGGTCAACCGACCCGTTAGGAAAGGCGACTTGCCAGTCTGCCCATAGATCAGTCAGATCGACATCATCCCCCATCCGGTTCAGGCCATCTGCGACCTGATTGGCGAGTCGAAAGGCGGCCCAGACGCTATCATCCATCGATATGGGGCGATCAAAGGGCCGCCCCATCGCTTCGAGCGTGACAGCATCGACCATCTGACGTCTGACCTGATACCCCTCCTCGCTCAACCGTGTCGCGGCCAATGCGTGATCAAGCGTGTCATGATCCGCTTTTATCAGCGGGCGAGCGGCCTCATCGCGCGGAATGACATCGAATAGCGGAACATTTTGCGCCAGTATAAGGATGGGTTTTCGGTAGTTCAGATCCCGAACGACCGTCTGACGGAAAAGATCAATGCTTGTGGTCATGACTGCCCCCTGCGGAAATGGTTAACGCAAGATTGATAAAAGTCAAGGATCCGGGCGTTCTGAGAAAAAACCGCTGGAAATTGTATCCGCCCCAGTGAGCTTCCCATGAGTGAGCCTGCAATGGACGATGCTGCGACCCATCACAGCGGAAGAGTTGACAGAATAGATACAAGTCTCTAACTCGCGCTTCCGAATGACGGCCCGGCCATCTGGTGCGGGCCTCTCTTTATTGAACATTACGAAAGACGATCATGGCGAATACGTCATCTGCTAAGAAAAATGTGCGCAAGATGGAGCGCAAGACCGCTGTCAATTCCGCACGCCGTTCGCGCGTCCGGACATTCCTGCGCCGCGTCGAAGACGCGCTGGCCGCTGGCGACCGCAAGACAGCCGAAGCGGCCCTGAAACAGGCCGAACCGGAACTGATGCGGGCCGTGTCGCGCGGCGTCTATCACAAGAATACGGCAGCGCGGAAAATCTCGCGCCTGTCTTCGCGTTGCAAGGCGCTCGGCTAGGCCGACCCACACCCCATTTGATCAGGAGACCGGGCCCCACGCCCGGTTTTTTTGTTTCTGAACCTCAGTCTTTATAGACTGGTCTTAGCGTCCGTCCCCCGGAGCGCACCATTCATCGCTCCTGATCGCCTGGCGCCCGTCTCAGGCGAACGAGGCTCTGGCTCACTCGCCTGAGAGGTTTTGAGGGGCCGGGACGCGCGGAAGCTTATCAAAGGTTGAACTCGGCGTTGCGGTGCCGGAACGAAATGCCGCCTCCCGACAAGAAAATGTCACCTGTGTGAAACTTTTCCGACAGCTAGAATCCTGCGACTCTTGCCTTTTTTAGAGTCAACTTTTCTTTCATCCAAAAACCACTGATTCTGTCGTTGACGCTCGGTGAAAGAGTCGTGTTTAACAGGACCTCGGGAGAGGCGGTCCGGGATGATCGCTCTTGGGGTAGACAGCCATCGGGCGGGGCACCGATACTGTTACTCCACATGTAAAATTGTTGAATAGCAATGGCTTACCCACTTAAGCCTGCTGGTTTCGTATGGAGTGACGTTCG